>CAXUFZ010000159.1:0-8498 GCA_964250345.1 uncultured Rubrobacteraceae bacterium | reverse complement strand
GAGATAGGGGAGGGGGTGAACCTCGGGGCCGGGACGATCACGGCGAACTACGACGGGGAGAACAAGAACCGGACCAGCATCGGTGACGGAGCCTTCACGGGGGTCAACACGAACCTGATAGCGCCGGTTACAATAGGCGAGGACTCCTACACGGGGGCCGGCAGCGTCATAAATAAGGACGTGCCGGCCGGCAAGCTCGCCGTCGGCGCGCCGGCGCGGGCCATTCGGGAGTCGCCGCAGAGCCGCAAGAAAAACGCGCGAAAGGACGGGTCGAGCGTGCAGCCAGGAGACGACAGGGGGGACGGTCGCGGTGATGCATAACGGCCACCTGACGCAGACGACGGAGAAGAGGCTGGTGGTGGTCAGCGGCGAGGGCTACCCGGGGCTGGCGGAGAGGATCGCCGAGCGGCTCGACCAGGAGCTGACCGGCGTCGAGCTCACGGAGTTCGCCAACGGCGAGCTCTACGCCCGCTACCTGGAGAGCGTGCGCGGGGCCGACATGTTCATCGTCCAGTCCCTCTGCGAGCCCGTCAACCGCAATCTGATGCAGCTCCTCATCATGATCGACGCCGCGAAAAGGGCTTCGGCCAAGCGCATCGTCGCGGTCCTCCCGTGGTACGCGTACTCGCGCCAGGACAGAAAGACCAAGCCGCGTGAGCCCATCACGGCGCGGCTCGTGGCCAACATGCTTCAGGCCGCCGGCGCCGAGCGCGTGATGACGATGGACCTGCACTCCGGGCAGATCGAGGGCTACTTCTCCTTCCCCGTCGACCACCTGACCGCGATGCACACCTTCGTGGACTACTTCGTGGACCTCGGCTTCCGCGACGCCACCGACGCCGTCGTCGTCGCCCCCGACACGGGCGAGGTCAAGGTCGCCAAGCAGCTCGCGGGACATCTCAGGCTGCCGTGGGCCATCGTCAACAAGATGCGGGACAAGCCCGACCGTTCGGAGGTGACGCACGTCATCGGCGAGGTCGCTGGGAAGCGCGCGATCATGATAGACGACGTCATCGCCACGGGCGGCACCCTGGTGAACGCCGCCGAGCGGCTGGTGGAGCACGGGGCGGTGGAGGTCAGGGCCGCCGCCACCCACGGCGAGTTCTCCGGCGCGGCCTACGAGAAGATAGCGGACTCCGAGATCACGGAGGTCGTGGTGACGGACACGCTTCCCTTGAAGAGGGACCGGCCGCATTCTAAGATACGCACGCTTCAAGTAGCGCCCATCATCGCGAGCACGATAAAGAACGTCTTCACGGACGAGTCGGTGAGCGAGGTGTTCATGGGCGAGAACCAACTCTTCTAGTTTTTGTAGACAGGCAGGAGCAGAGAATGGCAGACAACGTGGATTTGCGGACCAGCGAGCGCGAGGAGCGCGGCAAGAACGCCGCCCGCCGCCTCCGGGCGTCGGGCATGACCCCGGCGGTCCTCTACGGCGACGACGGCAGCACCGCGCTCTCGGTAGAGACGAGGACGCTCGACTACACCCTCACCCACTTCGGGGACAACGCCCTCTACGACCTCGGGCTCTCCTCGGGCACCGCGACCGCCCGCGTCGTGGACGCGCACCGCGACCCCGTGACCGGGCTGCTGGTGCACGTGGACTTCGCGCCGGTGAACATGCGCGAGAGGATCGAGGTTACGGTTCCCGTCACGGTCATCGGCGAATCGCCGGGGGTCGAGGAGGGCGGCGTGTTGCAGCAGGTCGCCTACGAGGTCCTGGTGGAGACGTTGCCGGGGGACATACCGCAGGAGATCCCGGTAGACGTCTCGGGCCTGGGGATGAACGAGAACCTGACGCTGGCCGACGCCGTGCTGCCGGAGAACGTCACCCTCATCACCGATCCTGAGGAGGTCGCCGCGACGGTGACCGCGCCGACGGAGATCACCGACGAGGAGATGGAGGCCGCCGGCATCGTCGAGGAGGAGTCCGACGAGGAGGCCGCCGAGGGCGCGGAGCCGGCGGAGGGCGAAGAGCCGGCCGAGGGCGAGGAAGGCGAGGGCGATGGCCCCGCGGGCCAGAACGACCAGCCGTCTTAAGAACCCATACGCTCCATACTGGACAGGTTTAGCGGAAGAGACGACGGGGGGCCGCGCAGGTCCCCCGTCGTCGTGGGCCTCGGCAACCCCGGCCGTTCCTACGAGCGCACCCGCCACAACGTCGGCTTCCTCGTGGCCGACGAACTCGTCCGCCGCCACGGCGGCTCGTGGCGGCGGAAAAAGAAAGCCGAAGCGGCCGACATCTCCTTCGGCCCGAGGAACGTCACCCTGCTAAAGCCGACGACGTTCATGAACCTCGCGGGTTCGGCGCTGGCGGGCTACCGCTCTGAAGACCTGATCCTGGTCCACGACGACCTCGACCTCGACCCCGGGACGGTCCGCGTCAAGGTCGGCGGGGGCGCCGGCGGCCACAACGGCCTGCGATCCGCGATCCAGAACGTCGGCCCGGACTTTACCCGCGTCCGCGTCGGCATCGGACGTCCGTCCCGCGGAGCCCGCCTCACCGTCACCGACTACGTTTTGGGCAGGATGGACTCCGCCGTAAAGGACGCCGTCCCAACCGCCGCCGACGCCGTGGAGCTTCTCCTCGAAGAGGGCGCGGAGGCGGCGATGAACCGCTTCAATGTGAGGGTAGAACCCGGGCGAGGTTCGTAGCTTCCGTTCGTCGGGAGCCGGAAAACCCGAAAGCCAGCGCCCCGGGACGTTGCCGAGCGTTCCGAGGGCTATATTGCAGACGAGGACACGAACCCAGCGCCACCGTCGCGCCGCGAAGGTGGCGAGCGCTTGCGGCCGTGAAGGCATCCCGGCCACGGGGTCGAACTAGCCCGAACGACGGTATATGGTCAGCCTTCCGGCACCGAGAATATCCGAACAGACAGAGACATCCGCTCGAAACCTTGATACCGGAGATGATAAAGCTCCCCGTCGTAATATGAGCTGCCAGATTCGGGGGCCCTGCTCATCAATCTGCCCAGCTTTCGATCTGCCGGAAACGACGCTTTCGCAGCTCGTCCGGGCCCAGTTCCGACAGGATCTGCCGGTTCTCCATGATCCATCTTTTGCATTGACGCGGCCGCAGCTCGGCCTCACGCCACCAATCTCCGTCGCGCAGATCCACCCACACGCTCTCTTTGTGCAGGGAGCGTTCGCCATCCGTCATGCCCGAGTGGTCTAGAACCTCGGTGGGCGACGCGCACAAGAAGTAGTGTTCGATGCTCCGCGTCGGGGTGCCCCAGATCTCGAACACGCTTTCCCTGACGGCGAGTTTGTCACCGACGGTGAGATCCGCCAGGTTGTGCTCCTCGAGCATCTCCCGGCGCAGCGTGTCCCCCAACCTTTCGCCGGCCTCGACACCTCCCCCCGGGGTTGCCCAGAACGTGGCCGCGGACCCGGACGCCGCGGCTTCTGGAGCGTCTCCGTAGCGCATCAGAAGCACGCTTCCCCCACGCACCAGCACGCATCGCGCCGAGTGCCGGGTTGGGTAGTCTCCCATCGTGCTCTCTTTCAGCTCCGCTTGTTCGGATCACCGCCCCAAACTTCGTCGGGGGGCTGATCCTGACGCAGCATCCTGCCCAGCATCTCGACGCCGCCTTTGTCGAGGGTGCGGTCTTCTTCGATGATCTCGGGCGTCGGGGCGGTCTCGGACGATGGCATGATCTCGCGGAGCCTGCGCCCGGTGGTGGTCGAGCACACGACGGCCTCGACCTCTTCGAGCAGCGCCCGCACCTCGTCCTCGCCGTTGTCCAGTTGGACCTCGGAGATTTTCAGGTGGTCCAGCCCCGCGCCCTCGATGGACCGCGAGAGGTTCTCCATGCACGTCTGCCCCCAGCCGACGACCCCGACCGGCGTACCGGCCGGAAGCTCCGTGAGACGCTGCAAACTCTCCAGCGTCGCCTCCGCCAGCAGCGCGACCGTCTCTATCCCGAGCGGCTCGACGAGGTCCTGCACCTCATGGACGTGGAAGAAGGTCGTCACCGCGACGCGCCACGGCGGGCTCCCGCCGCCCGACATCCTCGCGGGCAGGTCCTCGAGCAAGACCCGGTCCACCTCGATCGGCAACTGCTGCTCGAGCTCGTCGGAGAACCGGTTGAGCTCGGACGGGGTGCACTCCACGAAAAGGACGGGCGTCTTGCCCGCCGGGTCGACGCCCGCCCCGGCGCCCGCCCGCGCCAGCAGCGCGTAGGCCAGGTCCTCGACGGCGACGCCGCGGGCCGAGGCCAGGTCCATCACGCGCTCCAGGACCTCCGTCTTTACCTCCACCGCGTCCACCGGCGGCTCCAGCACGTAGACACCGCTGCCCCGCCGGCTCTCCACGAACCCCTCGTGCTCGAGGTCCGTGAACACCCGCGCCACAGTGTTGCGGTTGATCCTCAAAAAACCCGCCATCGCCCGGATGCTCGGCAACCGACTCCCAACCCCGAAGACGCCCGTCAGGATCGAGTGCTTTATCTGCTGCTTCAACTGCACGTGTACCGGCACGTGACTCTTGGAATTTATCTGCAGATCCATAATTATCCTATTGTCCTATGACAGTATGTCACTTATAATTGTCCTAGTCGGATATGGCAATTATACAACCGCGGGAGTTTGGAGGCGGCGTTGGCTTTTTTGGCGGAGATCGAGTTGTGGAGGCGGCGGCGCGAGGACCTCGTGCGGGAGGCTCAGGAGCGGGCGTTGGCGCGGGAGGCGCGTAAGGCCCGCGCTGCCTTCGCGGCCGTGGAGGAGCGGCCCGCGGGCGTCGGGGTGCGTTGGGGGCTCGCGGAGGACGAGGCGGCCGTTGCGCAGCTCTTGGAGCTCAACGGGATGCCGCGGTGGGTGGCGTTCGAGGAGCGGTTCGTCGTGGCGGAGGAGGACGGGAAGATCGTCGGCGCGGTGCGTTACAGGACGGAGTCCAAGCGGTTGTTGCTGGGGCTTCTGGTCGTGGACCCGTGGGGCGGCGAGCGGCGGGTGGCGAAGGCGCTCTACGCCGGGGCCCGCGAGCTCGGGGAGGAGTTGGGCGCCAACGAGGTCGTCGTGTCGGCGGCGCGGGCGGACTATCCGCGCGCGGCGGGTTACCGGCATGTCGGGCGCCTGTGGCGCTCGGCGGTCTCGCGGGAGGACGAAGGTTCCTCCGGCGGCTGGCGTCGGGTGTTCGGTTTGTGGGGGGCGCGGGCCGTGCCGTTCCACCGGGCCTTCCGCGGGTAGGGAAGGCCATGATCGCGAGGATCTGGCACGGGGCCGTCCCGCCGGAGAAGTCCGGCGAGTACCTGGACTACCTCAACCGCACCGGCGTCTCCGACTACCGGGCGACGGAGGGGAACCGGGGCGTGTACGTCCTGCGCCGGATCGAGGACGGGCAGGCACACTTCCTGACGGTCTCGTTCTGGGAGTCCATGGAGAAGGTCGAGGCGTTCGCCGGTCCCGACCCGGAGAAGGCCAGGTACTATCCCGAGGACGAAGAGTTCCTTCTCGACTTCGAGCCGGCGGTCCGGCACTACGAGGTCGTGGTCGGGCCGTAAGCCGTCTGGCTGACAGTCGTTAAGGCGAGCCGGAAGAAGGTCGCTTGAGCCAAGAGCCAAAGTCAGACGGTGCGCGGGATCGCCGGGTTCGCTACCTCGCCGGGGCGCGGGCGGCGGTCCCGTTCGCGCTGGCGACGCTCGTGTTGGGGGTTTCGTTCGGGGTGCTGGCGCGGTCTGTGGGGTGGGGGCCTGTGGCGGCCGTCGGGTCTTCCGTTTTGCTCTGCTCCGGCTCGGCCCAGTTCGCGACCGCCGCGGTCCTGGGCTCGGGCGGGGGACCGGTGGCGGCCATCGTCGCGGCCGTGCTGCTGAACGCCCGGTTCGGGCCGATGGGCGTGGCGGTCGCGCCCTACCTGAAGGGCGGCCCGCTGCGGCGGGCGCTTGAGGGGCAGACGGTCGTGGACGCCTCGTGGGCCCTGGCGAGCCGGGGCGGGGGGCGATTCGACCGGGAGTTCATGATCGGGGCGACGGTCCCGCAGGTGGTCGCCTGGATCTCGGGCACGGCCGTCGGCGCGTTGGGCGGAGACTTTGTCGGGGACCCGGAGAGGTTCGGCCTCGACGCCATCTTTCCCGCCTTTTTCCTGGTCCTGTTGGCGGACGAGATCCGCGGCAATCGCTCCGCGGTTACGGTCGCGCTGCTGGCCGCGGTCCTGGCGCTCCTGCTCGTCCCCGTGGCGCCCCCCGGCGTACCCGTCATAGCCGCCTGCGCGGCGGCGCTTCTCGGTTTAAGGAGGGCTTCTTGACCGTGCTGTGGTTTACGATCCTCGCCGTCGCGCTGGCGAACGCGGCCATCAAGGCCTCGGGGCCGGTGCTCGTCGGAGGGAAAGAGATCCCGCCGCGGGCGAACGCCGTAATCTCGCTGCTCGCCCCCGCCCTGCTCGCCGCCCTCGTCGTCACCGAAACCTTCGGCGAGGATGGGACGCTGATCCTGGACGAGAAGGCCGTCGGCGTCGGGGTGGCGGCGGTCGCGCTTCTGCTGCGGGCACCGGTCCTCGTCGCCGTCTTCCTGGCCGCGCTTACCGCCGCGCTGATCCGGGCCTTCGGTTAGCCGGATGGAAGTAGCGCGCGTCCGTCCCGAGCCCCCGGCATCGCCGTCCGCGTGCGTGTCCGATTTCCGCCAGAAATGGGGCCGTGCGGGTGGCACAATCGGGGCCATGATCAGGGACTTCGACAGCCGCTACGGGGCCGTAAAGAGCCGCGACGCGCGTTTCGACGGGTGGTTCATCGTGGCGGTGACCTCGACCGGGATCTACTGCCGCCCGAGCTGCCCGGCCGTGACGCCGAAAAGGACAAACGTGCGCTTCTATCCGACGGCGGGCGCGGCGCAGCACGCCGGTTTTCGGGCGTGCAAGCGTTGCCTGCCGGACGCGGTCCCTGGCTCGCCAGAGTGGGACCTGCGGGCCGACGTGGCGGGACGGGCGATGCGCCTGATCTCCGACGGCGTCGTGGACCGCGAGGGCGTCTCCGGCCTCGCCCGGCGTCTGGGTTACACCGAACGCCACCTTCACCGCCTGCTCGTCGCGGAGCTCGGCGCGGGGCCGCTCGCCCTGGCCCGCACGCGGCGGGCCCACACCGCCAGGCTGCTGCTGGAGGCGACGGACCTCCAGATCTCCGAAACGGCGTTCGCCGCCGGTTTCTCCAGCATCCGCCAGTTCAACGAGACCGTGCGGGCCGTCTTCGGCGCGACGCCGGGCGAGCTCCGGCGGTCGGGAAGAAGAAGCGGGGTCTCCGGTGGCGTGGAGCAGGGGGGCATCCAGCTGCGGCTCCCGTACCGTGAACCATTCGATGCCGAAAGCCTGTTGGACTTTCTCGGTGCCCGGACCGTCGCCGGGGTCGAGTCTTACGAAGCCGGCGTCTACCGGAGGACCTTGCGGTTGCCGCGGGGTGCGGGCACCGTGGCGCTCTCGCCGGGCGAGGGTCGCGTCCGGTGCGTCCTGCGGCTCGAAGACCCGCGGGACCTGGGCGCGGCCGTCCAGCGCTGCCGGCGCCTGCTCGACCTGGACGCGGACCCCGTGGCCATCGCGGAGGCCCTCTCCGCCGACGCCGCGCTCGCGCAGCTCGTGGCACGCTGTCCGGGCCTGCGCGTCCCCGGAAGCGTCGACGGGTCGGAGCTCGCGTTTCGGGCGGTGCTCGGCCAGCAGGTCTCCGTCGCCGGGGCCGGAACCCTCGCCGGCAGGCTGGTTCGCGCCCGCGGGGAGGCGCTGCCGGAGACGCTCGCGGACGGGTCGCTCACGCACCTGTTCCCGGACCCGGACGCCGTGGCGGGGCTGGAGCCTGGTGAGATCGGGCTGCCGGCGGCCCGGCACGGGGCCCTGGTGGGGCTGGCTCAGGCGCTGAAAAGTGGGGGGATTGCCCTGGATCCCGGCGCGGATCGGGACATCGTCCGCCATCGGCTCCTGTCGCTGACCGGGATCGGGCCGTGGACCGCGTCCTACGTCGTCATGCGCGCCCTCGGGGACCCGGACGCCTTCCTGCCGACGGACCTCGGCGTGCGGCGGGCGCTGGCCCGGATGGGATGTGCCGGTGGTCTGCGAAGGATCGAAGCGCGGGCCGAAAGCTGGCGGCCCTGGCGTTCTTACGCCGTGCAACACCTGTGGGCCGGTCTAGCGGACGCGCCTATCGGGAAAAGAGAACGTCGAGAGGAGACGGTCGCATGAACGCGTACGTGGACACGGTCGGGTCGCCGGCCGGGGAGCTGGCCTTCGCGGTGGACGAGGCGGGAGCTCTGGTCGCGCTCGAGTTCGCCGAGCGCGACGGCGGGACGGAGATGGAAGAGGCGCTGCGGGTCGAGGGTTTCGAGGTCTCACGCGATGAGGAGAGGACCGGCGTGGCGAGGGAAGAGTTGCGGGAGTACGCCGTCGGGAATCGGCGGGAGTTCGGGTTATCGCTCGCGCTCGTGGGGTCGGGGTGGCAGAAGGCGGTGTGGCGGGAGTTGACGCGTATACCTTACGGGGAGACGCGGTCTTATGGGGAGATCGCGGACCGCCTCGACCGTCCCGGGGC
>CAXUFZ010000158.1:0-8517 GCA_964250345.1 uncultured Rubrobacteraceae bacterium | reverse complement strand
GAACATCACGGTGAAGGCCTCGGTCGGGATGTTCATGGCCTCGTAGATGAGCCCGGAGTAGAAGTCGACGTTGGGGTAGAGCTTGCGGCTGGTGAAGTACTCGTCGGCGAGCGCCTGCTTCTCCAGCTCGATGGCGACGTCGAGGAGCGGGCTCTGCTTGTTGGTGGCCTCCAGAACCTCGTCGACGTGGCTGCGGATGATCCTGGCGCGCGGGTCGTAGTTCTTGTACACCCGGTGCCCGAAGCCCATGAGCCGCTCGTCGCCCCGCTTGACGCCTTCGAGGAAGTCCGGGATGTTGCCGACCTTCTCTATCCTCTTGAGCATCCTGAGGACCGCCACGTTGGCCCCGCCGTGCAGCGGCCCGTAGAGGCCGGCGACGCCGCCGGCGACGGCGGTGTAGGGATCGGGCAGCGAGGAGCCGACGACGCGGACGGCCGCCGCCGAGCAGTTCTGTTCGTGGTCGGCGTGGAGGATAAAGAGGACGTCGAGGGCCTTCTCTATCCTGGGGTCGGGCTCGTAGCGCGGCTCGGCCATCTTGAAGAGCATGGAGAGGAAGTTGCCCGTGTAGGAGAGGTCGTTGTCCGGGTAGACGTAGGGCAGGCCGAGGCTGTGGCGGTAGGCGAAGGCCGCTAGGGTCGGCATCTTGGCGATCAGGCGCACGGCCGCCACGTGGCGCTGGTACTCGTCCTGGATGTCTATGGCCTCCGGGTAGAACGTCGAGAGCGCCCCGACGCTCGCGAGCAGCATCCCCATGGGGTTCGCGTCGTGGCGGAAGCCGCTCATGAACTCTTTGATGTTCTCGTGGACGTAGGTGTGGTGCGTGACCTCGTAGATCCAGCTGTTCAGCTGGTCCTCGGTCGGCAGGTGGCCGTGGAGGATCAGGAACGCCACCTCCAGAAACGAGGACTTCTCGCACAACTGCTCGATGGGGATGCCCCGGTGCTCCAGGATGCCCTTCTCCCCGTCGATGTACGTGATGGCGCTCCGGCAACTCGCCGTGTTCGAGTAGCCGGGGTCGTAGGTCATCAACCCGAAGTCGTCGTCGTCCACCTTGATCTGGCGCAGGTCCATCGCCCGGACGGTGCCGTCCTTGATCTCCACGTCGTAGCTGCGACCCGTCCGGTTGTCCGTGACCGTCAAACTCTCCGCGGCCGTAGTCGCCCGACCGTCCCCCATGCTCTGCGACTGTTCGCTCATCCAAGCCCCCTTCTATCCGGTGCAGATGCTAATTATATATGCTCGTCCCACATATATGACTGCAAGACGTCCGTCTATAAACAGTCCCATTATCCCGCACTAGAGGTTGGACGAAAAGCGGCGCGTCGAGGCGGGTTCGGAAACGCGGGGGCCCGAATCGCGTATATGGGGGGAGGGCAAGTCGTCTCGAAGGAGTTGGTATGGGGCCGGAGAACTACGGGATGGAGGGGGATCGCGACCGGCCGGTCGTTCCCGATGCCGGCGGGATGAGCGCCGCAGACGAGCGGTCGTGGTCGGCGCTGGCGCATCTGAGCGCGTTCTTGAACCTGTTCACGGGTTTCCTTGGGCCGGTCGCGGCGTTCGCGGTGTGGCTGGTCTACAGGGAGCGGTCCGGGGTCGTCGCGTATCACGCGATGCGGTCGGTGGTGTATCAGGCGATCTGGCTGGCCCTGCTCTCCGCCGGCTGGGCCGTGACGCTCTTCCTGATCTTCCCCGTCGTCTTGATGGTTCCGCTCACGCTGGCCTTCTTCGGCCACGCCACGCTCGAAGCGTACCGGGCCTACCGCGGCGCCGGGCGCGGATATCTCTAGCAGGACTTCGCGACAGGCCACGGAGCCCCCCAAAACCGAACAAACGCGGGGCGGCCCGCGCCCGGGCGGGGGCCCCCCCCCCCCCCACCCACCCCCCCCCCCGGGGGGGGGGGGGGGGCCCCCCCCCCCCCCCCGCCGCTGTTGACCCCTCAGGTGTTGCTTGCGGCTATCGTTTGCCCCCGACGGCGGCGAGGGCGTTGACGAGGCCTTTGCCGTAGAAGCCATTGCGCTCGGGCGTCTCCTCGCAGGTCGCCGTGTAGGTGCGCTCCGGGTAGACGACGGTGGGCGGTTCGGGACAGGGTTTCTTGGTTGCGGTCGAGAAAAGCTTGGGCTTAGTCTCGTTGGTGGGCAGGGTGAGGCCGGGGTCGTTGTTGTCCTTGGCGCCGTACTCGGCCACGATCAGGGCGACGACGCCCGCGGCGTGCGGGGCCGCCATCGAGGTCCCGTTCAGGTACTGGTAGTACGAGCAGCCGGTGGCGTTCGCCTCGTCGCGGCAGGATCGCACGACGAAGTCCGTTTTCGGCGTGCCATCCGGGTTCAGCTCTCCGTTGGCCTCTGCCAAAGCCTTGGGGTAGGGGGCCAGGATCAGGTTCTCCGGCTTCTTGTACCGCTCGGGGTCGCCGAAGTAGTCGCGGTAGTACCCGCCGGGCGCGGCGACGTTGGTCTGCTCGGTGCCGTAGTTCGAGTAGTCGGCCTTTATGCCGGTCGGTCCCGTCGAGGAGACGCCTATGACGCCCGGGGCTTCGGTGGGCATATCCAGGCAGGTGTTGTCGATGACGCGCGGGTAGGCGGCGCCAGGCGGGTAGTCGGGGCTGGAGGTGTCGGTGATCGGCTCTTCGATGCCGAGGTCCGTGGCCGAGTTGCCCAGGGCGCCGACGAGCGTGACACCGCGGTTGCCGGCGTAGTCGAGGGCGCGTTGGGTGGCCTCGATGATCGTGCGCTGCTCCTCCTGGTTCTCGGGGGAGTCGGCCGGGTTGTCCGTGCAGTTGTAGAGCCACGGGTCTATGTAGAAGCTCATGTTGACGACGTCTATGCCGTTGTCGCCGGCGTAGGTGAGCGCGTTGACCGTCGGCTGCAGGAAGAAGTACCCGGAGTCCTGGCCGGCCCTGAGGTTGACGAGCTGCGTGTTGGGCGCCACGCCGGCGATGCCCTGTCCGTTGACCGGCGACCCTATGGTGCCGGCTACGTGCGTGCCGTGGCCGTTCTCGTCCACGTCGGCCGGGTCCACGCACGACCCGTCCGGGTCCTCCGCGCACGCGCCGTCCACCAGCGGGTCGTCTATCGTGAAGTTCTTGCTCAGCCCGGCGTTGAAGTTGCGCCTGATGTCCGGGTGCGAGCCCTGCACGCCGGTGTCGATGATGCCGACCCGCACGGCCTGGCTGCCGGGCTGCACGCGCCGGCTCCCGAAGCGCCCGGCGTCTATGGCCTTCATGTCCCACTGCCGGGCGGCCAACGGCTCGTCGCCCTCCGCCCGCGCGACCGGCTTCCCGGCCTTCGCCGCGTCCCTCTCGGAGTCCAGGCGTTCCAGCTCGATGGCGTTCTTACGCCGGTCCGCCGGGGCCTTGCCGATGGAACGGTCCTCGGCGGCGCCGAAGATCACGTCGCTGTCAGACACCTCCTCGACGAACCCCTCGCCGGCGCGCACGGTGGCGAGCCCGACGGCGGTGTTCTCCTCCACTACCCGCCCGCCGGCGGCCTCGACCGCCCCCCGCGCGTCGGCCCGGGAGGCGTCCTCGTCGTAGAGAACCACGAACTCGTCCTCGGCCGAAGATTCGACGGCCCCTCCCCGGTCCACGAAGATCAAGGCGATGCCTGACAACACCACCGCCAATAGAAATACGAAAGACACCCTCATCGTGACCGCTGGCAAAACGCCCCCCTGTAGACCTCGCGTTACGGACCGCCGCTAGAGAACTCCCCCCGAAGGCCACCGGGATTGCCAAGTAATCTATTTCACTCGGGGGTCGCTGTCAAATCGCCGGACCGCCCGCGGCCGTCCGCACCGTTTGAATAAGGCGCGCCACGGCTCTCAGCGGGCGCGGGCGGAAGCGACCTCATCGAGGTACTCCAGGACCTCTTCGACGGGGAGCACGTCGCCGTATTTGGCGTCCACGTCGTAGAGGTTGGCCTCGTGGGCGTCGGGGTTGCGGTCGCCGACGGCCTCGCGGGGGACGACGGGCCGGAAGCCGTACTGGAGGGCGTCCACGACGGTGGAGCGCACGCAGCCGGAGGTGGAGGCTCCGGCCACGATCAGGGTGTCCACGCCGGCGGCGGTGAGGAGCGAGGCGAGCGGGGTCCCGAAAAAGCCGGAGGCAAAGAGCTTGGTCAGGACGGGCTCGGAGGGAAGCGGCGCTATGCGGGGGTCTATCTCCGTCCACCGGCTGCCGGCCTCAAGCGTCAGGAGCGCCGGCGCTTTGTCCAGGAAGGTCGCGGCGGTCAGCTTGTCGCTCTCCCTGTAGGAGACGGTGGTGAAGACCACGGGGATCCGGGGCCGCCGGGCGGCTTCTAGGAGCCTCGCTACGCTCTCGACTGGGCCTTCGAGGTCGCACGCGAGCGGGGACTCCGGGTCGGTGAAGCCGACGCTCATGTCCACGACGGCGAGCGCGGGGCGGGTCCCGAAACCGCCCCGGCCGCCGAAGCCCCCGAGGTGCGCCTCGCTCATCCCCCGCCGTTTCTCGCCGCGCCGAGCTCGCCCGAGAGCCACTCGTTGAATCGGCGGCGCGTCTCGGCGATCACGCGCCGCTGCTCCTCCAGCGGCGGCAGGTCGCCGCGGTCGAAGCCGGGCCGCTCCGGACGGTCGGCCTTAATCTCCCCGCGCCTGGCTTCGGTCCCGTCTATATCCACCGAACCGTCCCCTTCGACCACGACGCCGTACTCGGCCGCGGCGGCCTCGGGGCTGACCAGGTTCCAGCGAACGTCTTTGGCGACCGCCCCGGGGTCGCGTTCGAGCGCGTCGCCGACGCCCCCGGCGCCCGCCGTCTCGAAGACCAGCCGGTCGCCTTCGAAGACGGGGACCGCGCTGATCTTGGAGGGCAAATCCACGCTCTCGCCGTCTCGGCGGATCAGGGTCTTGCGGGAGGGGGAGCCGGGCTTACCGGAGTCCACGCCGTAGGGGAAGGTGTGGGCGCGGTCGTCCTGGTAGGTGATGCTGCCGTCGGCGAGCAGGCGGTAGACCTTCTTTATGCCGCAGCCGCCGCGGAACAGGCCGGCGCCGCACGAGTCGCGACGGGCGGAGTACTCCTCGACGATCACGGGGTAGTACGTCTCCATGTACTCGGCGGGGACGGCCATGAACTCCGGCCACCACGAATGCCCGTCCAGGCCGTCCTTGCCGACGATAGCCGGGATGCCGCCGTAGAGTATCTCCATCGTTTGAAATGTCTCGCCGTCCGCTTTGGTACCCGAGTAGACGAAGTTCGGGCTCGTCCCGTAGGAGCCAGAGACGTTGAAGCCGATGGCCTTGGCGTAGACCGCGCCGAGCACGTCGAAGAGGCGCGCCATGACCACGAGGCGGTTACTCAGGGGCGCGGGGGCCTTCGGGCGCAGGACGGAGCCTTCCGGGATGTTCACCTTGATGACGTCCGCGTAGCCGTCGTTGAAGAGGATCGTGGGATCGACGGCCGAGATCAGGAAGACCCCCGCGAACATCTGGAACATCTCCCTGTTCAAGAGGAAGTTGACCGGCCCCGGAACCTGCTCGTCGGTGCCGGCCCAGTCGAGGTGGAGGGTATCGCCCTCGCGCCACATCGCGAGCTTGAGCTTTATGGGTCCGTTGCCGAGGCCGTCGTCGTCGGTGTAGTCCTCGAACTCGAAGCGCTGGTCCTCGGGGATGAGCTGCCGGATCAGGCCGATAATGCTCGTCCGCGTCCGATCCAGCAACGCGTCGCAAGCTTCCAAATAGGTGTCTTTGCCGAAACGGTCGCAGATGTCCTTGACCCGCTGCGCCCCAGCGGCCGTGCCCGCGGCTATAGCCATCACGTCGGCGCGGGTCTCGCGGGGAGTGCGAGAGTTGTGGCAGAAGAAGCGCAGGACCTCTTCGTTCAGTTTCCCGCCGTCGTAGAGCTTGACGGGCGGCAGACGGACGCCCTCCTCGAAGATCGAGCGGGCGTCTATCGGGATGGAGCCAGCCGTGGAGCCCCCGACGTCCATCAGGTTGCCCCACTGGAGCGCGTACCCGACGTGCTCTTCGCTGTGGAAGATCGGGCGTACGAGAAGGATGTCAGGCAGGTGTGAGGTGCTCCCCTCCATCATGTACGGGTCGTTGAGGGCTATGACGTCGCCGTCCTTGAGGTCCTCTGCCTTGTACGGAGAGTTCTGCAAGACCGTGTCCACCGGGCTTCCGAACTGGCCGACGATCATGCGACCCTTCTTGTCCGAGATCAGGGGAAACTCGTCCGCCTGCTCCCGAATGATGGGGCTGACCGCCGTCGTGACGAGCACCCGGTCCATCTCGTGCCGGATGTTCTTGAGCGCGTTCTCGATGATGTCCAGCGTGACGTTGTCTATGTCGTGCTCCCGGACAAAGTCCGGCAGGGCCGTCTCGCGCAGCGTCATTACCTCAACCCTCCTCTATCAAAATATTGCCGAAGCGGTCTACGGCGCCCCGGTAGCCGGGCTCGATGACGGTCGTCGTGTCGTCTTGCACGACGACGGCGGGACCTTCGATGGTGTCGTTTGGGCGTAGCTTGCCGCGGTCGTGGATCGGGGTGTCCATCCACTTGCCGTCGAAGTAGACCTGTTCTTGTCGCAAGACCGACCCCGCCCCGTCCGGCGAGGTTCCCTCCTCACTCTCGACCAAAGTCACGTCCTTTATGGTGCCGCGGCCGACGACGCGGACGGTGGCTATCTCCAGGGGCGAGTCGGGGAGGTCGAAGTTGTAGCGTTGGCGGTGGGCCTCCTCGAAGGGGACGCGTAGGAAGGCGCTGTCGCCGCCCGAGAGGTCGTCGAGCTTGAAGCGGCAGGGGATCTGGATGTTCTGCATGTAGTAGCGGCAGTCGGCGTAGAGGTCGAAGCGACGCCCGTCCCCGTCTATGCCCTCGCCTTCGAGCCAGGCGTCGGCCTCGGAGATGAGGCGTTCCACGGTCTCCTTGAGCTCGGGGACCGGGGTCTCTTCGGCGACGCGCAGGTACGTCTCCGGGAACTCGTTCTGGATGTCTGAGGAGAGGAAGCCGAAGGCGCTCATTACGCCCGGCGTCGGCGGGACGATGACGGGCCGGGTGCGGATGAGTCGCCCCAACGCGCTCGCGTGCATCGGTCCCGCGCCGCCGAACGCGACGAGCCCGAACTCCCGCGGGTCGTGGCCGCGCTCGACGCTGACGACGCGCATGGCGGCGTGCATGTTCTCGTTGACGATCTCGAGTATCGCCTCCGCCGCCTCCTCGACCCCCATCCCGAGTTGCTCGGCGACCGTGCCAACGGCCGTCCTCGCCGCCTCCTCGTCCATCTCCAGCGACCCGCCGAGGGCGACGCCCAGCGGGATGCGGTGCAGCACGACGTTCGCGTCGGTGACGGTCGGGGCCTCGCCGCCGGTGCCGTAGGCCGCGGGCCCCGGGTCCGCGCCGGCGCTGGCCGGTCCGACCTGCAACGCCCCGCTCGCGGAGACGAAGGCGATGGAGCCGCCGCCGGCGCCGACGCTGTGGACGTCGACTGCGGGGGACTTGAATTGGAAGTAGCCGAGTTGGACGTCGCGGCGCACGGGGGTCTCGCCGTTCAGGCAGAGCGAGACGTCGGTCGAGGTTCCGCCCATGTCGAAGGTGAGGACGTTGGGGACCCCGATCTCGCGGGCCAGGTAGGCCGAGCCCGTCACGCCGCCGGAGGGCCCGGAGAGGGCTATCTGGATCGGGCGCTCGGAGACGGCCTCCGTGCTCATCGCCCCGCCGTCCGAGCGGACGATGGAGAGCGCCCCGCCGAACTCCTTCTCCCCGATGCTCTTCTCGAAGTTTCTCATGTACAGCATCGTGCGCGGCTGCACGGCGGTGTTCACGACCGTCGTCAGCGTCCGCTCGTACTCGCCGTACTCCTGCCCGATGTCCGCCGAGATGGAGACCGAGAGGTCGGGATAAGCCTCGCGCACGACATCCCGCGCCTGCCGCTCGTGGGCAGGGTTGACGTATGAGTTGAGAAACCCGATGGCGAGCGACTCGACGCCCCGCTCGACGAGCTTCTCGACGGCCTCGCGCACCTCTTCGTCGTTCAGTTCCTGCAAGACCTCGCCGCTGGCCATCACGCGCTCGGAGATGCCGACGGTGTCGGTCGGGTCGGCGGGCGGATCGGGTTTGACCAGAGCCATCCAGCCGTAGAGGGGGCCGGGGGTCCAGGCGCGGGCGAGGTGCAGGATCTGCTCGTGGCCCTTCGTGGTGAGCAGGCCGACGCGGGAGCCGGTGTTCGTCAGGATCATGTTCGTCACCACGGTCGTCCCGTGAAAAAGGAGGTTTAGGTCGGTAAAGCCGATCCCGACTTTCTCGCAAGCGGCCTGGATACCAGTCACCACCCCCTCCGACGGGTCGTCCGGCGTCGAGAGCACCTTACCTTCCGTCAATTCCCCGGACGCCTCGTCGAAGACCAGAACGTCCGTGAACGTCCCCCCAACGTCTACCGCAACGTTGTATGCCATGCCTCTCCTCTCCGCCTGACCGGCGTCCCGAACTCCACGCCCACCGCGGGCCGAGATCTTCGGCCGCGCCCCCAGAAATCTCCCCGAAGGACCTCCCCCGCCCTGGGGCCCCCGCCC
>CAXUFZ010000157.1:0-8553 GCA_964250345.1 uncultured Rubrobacteraceae bacterium | reverse complement strand
GTGGGCTTTGTTAACGGGGGCTTGGGGGTGGTGTTGGCGGTGCTGGTGGGTGGGCTACGTGCGCCGGGTTCGGCGTACGCGTTCAAAGGTGAGGCCTTAGCCGAAGAGAAGGAACAACCGGAGCACTAAAGGGTAGATCGCATCACGCAGGCATCGGAAGGACCCCGAGAAGCGTTCAAGAGGGGTACGACAAAGAAAAGGGAGACGTTGATGAACAAGACGGTCACGGTAGTGGTCATAGGGGCGCTTCTCCTCGTTGTAAGCGCCACCGTCGCGGTGGCGCAGGCGCAGAACCAGATCACGTGCGAAGGCCCGGGCAGGTGCGAGGGCACCAAAGAGCCGGACGTCATCGTGGCCGACAACGAAGACCAAAGAATCATCGCCAGGCGTGGCGACGACGACGTGGAGGCGGACGCAGCTTTTCCGGTGGGGGATGGCGATGACGTCGCCTTCGGCAACCGGGGCCGCGACTGCATAGACGGTGGCGCGGGCGAAGACGTGTTTTACGGCGGTCGGGGCGACGACAACCGGCCCTGCGAGTTCACCGCTTTCGTCAACCCGCGAGCCGGTATGACGTCCGGCCCGGGCAACGACCGGGTCTACGGCGGCCCGGGCGACGACTCCATGGACGGCATCTTCGACGATGACCTCCTCGTCGGCAACGAGGGCAACGACCTTATAGAGGACCTTCAGACGGGCGACAGCGACAGGCTCTTCGGCAGCAGGGGCAACGACGAGCTCAACGCGACGGACGGCGACGGCGACGACATCGTGGGCGGCGGCCGCGACCGGGACCAGTGCTCGGGTGACAGGGGCGACGAGTTCAGGAATTGCGAGGAGATCACGAGGACCCCGATCCCGGAATGAAAAGCATCACCAGCGGCCACTCTCCGCACCGCATCGGGAGCCTTCGGGCCCCCGGTCCATTTCGTGCCCCGCGGCTCACTATCCGGGTCACCGGCCGCCAGGCGGCAAGGTACGAGACCACACGGAGAACGAAAGCACAGGCAGTGTGCGCAGCGGCATCGCGCCAACCCGGTGGGGCTCTGAGATCCAGGAAAGGAGATTCGATGAGAAAGCAAGGTGCGCGCCGGCGGGAGGACCGCCGGTACACGGAAGAAGTAGGCGCCGGTGCCTGGCGTGAGCAACGAAGAGAACGCTTCTGGAGGAGGAGGCGGACGTGAGCGACGTCGAGAGGCGCAGTGAAGGGGGCACGCCGGACGAGTCCGCGGTCAGGAAGGTCGCCTTCGCGAGCGCCATCGGCGCGACCATCGAGTGGTACGACTTCTTCCTGTTCGGGACGGCGGCCGGCCTGATCTTCAACCAGCTCTTTTTTGCCAGCGGCAATGCGACGCTGGGAACTTTTTTCTCCTACGCCATCTTCGCCGCCGGCTTCGTGGCCCGGCCGATAGGCGGCCTGGTCTTCGGCCACTACGGGGACAGGGTCGGCCGCAAGAACATGCTGGTGCTCACCCTGCTGATCATGGGGGTCGCCACCGTACTCATCGGGTTCTTGCCGACCTACGAGCAGGTAGGGATACTGGCGCCCATCCTGCTGCTCGTGCTGCGTATCGCGCAGGGCGTGGGGCTCGGCGGGGAGTGGGGCGGCGCGGTGTTGATGGCCGTGGAGCACGCGCCCGAGGGGGGGCGGGGCTTTTTCGGCTCCTGGCCGCAGGTCGGGGTGCCCTTCGGGCTCTTGCTGGGCACCGGGGCTTTCACCCTGCTCTCGGTGGTGCTCACCGACGCGCAGTTCCTGACCTGGGGGTGGAGGGCGGCTTTCGTCTCCAGCGCCGTCCTGGTCGCGGTCGGGGCGTACATCCGGTTGCAGGTCCTGGAGAGCCCGGCCTTCGCCCAGGTCACCGAGGCACAGGAAGCAGTGCGGGTCCCGTTCTTGGAGTTGTTCCGCACCCAGCCGAAGGAGGTGATCCTGGGCGTCGGCACGCGGTTCTCGGAGGGCGTCTCTTTCAACATCTTCGGCGTCTTCGTGGTCACGTACCTGACTAACACGCTCGGCCTGCCACAGACCACCGCGCTCCTCGGCATCTCGATCGCGGCCGTGCTGACGTGCGTCCTGACCCCGGTCTTCGGGGCGCTCTCGGACCGCGTCGGCCGGCGCCCGGTTTACGGGCTAGGCTCGGCGTTGTTCGGGTTGTTCGCCATCCCCTCCTTCCTGCTCCTCGACACCGGACAATTGGTCTGGATCGTCGTGTCCCTCGTGATCGCCCTCGGCCTGATCCACCCGATGATGGAGGCGACCCTGGCGTCGTTCTGGTCCGAACTTTTCGAGACCCGCGTCCGCTACACCGGCCTTTCGTTCATCTACCAGTTCTCCGGGATCTTCGCCAGCGGCCTTACCCCGCTTATAGGCGCGGCGCTGATCACGGCCGGCGGCGGCGAACCCTGGCTACTCGGCGGCTACATGATCGCCGCGGCCCTCCTGAGCGTGGTGTGTACCTACGCGCTCCGGGAGACCTACAAAACGGATATTTACGCTACAGCAACTCGGGAGAAGAACCCCGAACCTCAGCCCACCGGGCAGTCCTAGCGTGTCGCGCCGTCAGATATGGAGGGCGGAGTCGAGGCAGTTCGCCCCGCGGCCTGGCACGATGGGACCCCGCGAGAACACTACAATGCCGCCACGGATCAAGGAGACGGTTTGCACGCGATAAGGGTACTAAAGGAGGACCACGAGAGGATCGAGGGTCTGCTGGACGAACTGTCGGCCGGCACGAACGGCGGGGGTAACCGTATCTTGGGGAGGTTGGAGCGGGAGCTGGTGGTGCATATGCTCGCGGAGGACAACATCTTTTTGCCGCAGGTCGAGGACGCCATCGAGGACAGCGAGAAGACGACGGCCGAGTTCTTCGATCGCGACGCGGACGTGCTCGCGGAGGCGGCCGGCCTGATCTCCGCGTCCTACGAGAACCACCGCGAGGTTCGTGGCCTCCTGGGAAGGGCAAGAAGTCGCGGGGAGGACGTCGGCAACGAGCTTCGGAGGGCCGTGGAAGTCCAGGTAGAGACCGAAGAGAAACTGTTCCCGAAGGCGGAAAAGGTGCTCGAAGAGGAAGACTTCGAGCGCATCGGGGACCTGATAGAGCACTGCAAGTGGCAGGTGAGAGGCATGGCGCAGGCCAGCCTGGCCTCGTCGTCCGGCTTCAAGCCGTCGCGCGGCTAAAAGCAACTTCGAACCGGGAGGAACCGAGAATGGGACGCACAGCAAGCGAGTGGGATCGGAAGCCATCGTTGCCGGAGACGCATTACGTGGACACGCGCGTCTACACGGACGAGGGCATCTTCGAAGAGGAGAAGGAGAAGATCTTCGCCAAGACCTGGATGCTCGCCTGCCACGAGAGCGAGCTACCAGAACCCAACGACTACCGGACATACAGCCACCCGGCCGGCGTCAACCTCATAGTCGTCCGCGGCGAGGACGACGAGGTACGCTCGTTCTTCAACGTCTGCCCGCACCGGGGCAACACCATCCTCTACAGCCCCTCGGGCAACGCCAAACGAATGACCTGCATCTTCCACGCCTGGTCCTTCGACTCCAAAGGCAATTGCGTCGGCCTGCCCCGGGAGAAGGCCGGCTACTGCCAGGACGGCGACTGCTCCATCAGCAGGGAAGGTATGGGTCTCAGAGAGGTCAAGACCGAGGTCGGCTACGGCGGCTTCGTCTACGTGAACCTCGACGACGAGTCGGGCCCGCTGGAGGACCACATAGGCTCCGCCCTCGACACCATCATCGCGCAGATAGACACCGAGCCGCTGGAGGTCTTCTCGTACCACCGGGCGGTCGTCGACACCAACTACAAGTTGTGGCACGACACGAACAGCGAGTTCTATCACGACTACCTGCACGTCCATAACCGCCTGACGAGCATGAAGCAGGAAGGGTACTTCGAGCGGAAGATGATCCCCTTCCCGGGCGGCCACGCCGAGGTCGGCTCGCAAGAGGTCCACTACGAGGCCTACGAGGGCGGCAAGGGCCGCGCCGACGCGGGCTTCCCCGGCGTCGAAGGCAACCCCTGGTCCCTCATAGACCTCTTCCCCGGCTACTCGTACAACCTGCGGGCCTCGGTCCTGCGCGTCGACTCCCAGATACCGCTCGGGCCGAATAAGACGATCGTCGAGTACAGGTCGTTGGGGCTCAAGAGCGACACCGAGGAGCAAAGGCGGCAGCGCGTGTCGGACAACCAGACGATCTGGGGTCCCTTCGGGCGCAACCTGCACGAGGACCTGCTCGCCGTAGACGGCCAGGGCCGCGCCATCCCGAACGGCTCGCGCTACGTCATCCACGGCCGCGAAGAAGACAGCACCATCCACGACGAGGTCGGGATGCGCCACTTCTACGCCGAGTGGAGCCGGCGCATGGGCCGCCTCGCCAGCGATCCGGAGAAGGAAGCGGCGTTCGAGAGACCCGCCAGGGCATAGGAGGCCGGCATGACGACCGATGCAGCGACCAGTAGAGACCTCGATACGGCGGTGCGCGAGCTCGTCTACCGCTCGTGTCTGCGCCTGGACGAGGGCGACTTCGCGGGCTGGCTCGACCTCTGCGCGCCGGACTTCCGGTACACCATCACGGCGTACAGCCCGGAGATCCGCAAGGAGATGACCTGGCTCGACCACGACCGCGCCGGCATGGAGGGCCTCTTCAAGATGCTCCCCAAACACAACTCCGACCACTCCCCCCTCACCCGCCACGCTAGCGTCTACCTGGTGGATGTAGACGAGGAGAAAGAGGAGGCGACCGCCATCACCTCCGTCGTCGTCTACAGGACGGCTCTCGACGGCGGCGCGACCGAACTCTTCGCCGTCGGCAAGTACTTCGACACGATAAGCCTCGAAGGCGGGAGGCCGCTGCTCACGGGCCGCAACGTCAGGCTCGACACGAGGGAGCTCGGCATCGGCTCCCACATGCCGCTGTAGGACCGGTGTGCGTTCGCCAGAGACTATGACTATGACGCCCGGAGACATCAGCCCGACGACCGGCGCCGCCGGACGGCTCGCGCCCGTGACGCTGGAGGGGGCTTTCGTCAGGCTCGAACCGCTCGGCATGGGGCACCTCGCCGACCTGGAGAGGGCGGGACGACATCCCTCCATCTGGCGCTGGCTCCCCTCGGACCACTCCGAACCGGGCACCATGCGGGCGTTCGTCCGGGAAGCGCTGGACCTGCAAGACGGCGGGCTGGCGCTCCCGTTTGCGACCGTGGATCTGGCCAGCGGACGGGCCATCGGCTCCACCCGCTACCACTACATCGAGATGCGGCACCGGCGCCTGGAGATAGGGGTCACCTGGATCACGCCCTCCTTCCAACGGACCTACGCGAACACCGAATCCAAGCTCCTCCTGCTCGGCCACGCCTTCGACGCGCTCGGTTGCCGCCGCGTCGAGTTGAAGGTGGACTCCCAGAACGAGAAGTCCCGCGACGCGGTGCTTCGACTGGGGGCGAGAGAAGAAGGCCTGTTCCGAAAGCACATGCTCTACCCGGACGGTCGCAACCGCGACAGCGTCTACTTCGCGCTCCTCGACGAGGAGTGGCCCGCGGTTCGGACACGCCTCACCGAGAGGCTTGCGCGGTCTTCCCCGGGTCCGTCGGCGACCGTAGAACGCCGATCGGACGTCAAACTCGAGACAGAAGAAAGGAGCAGCCGATGAAGTTTCTCGACCACGTGGCCATCGGCGCGCGCTCGCAGGCCGTGACGCCGCTCATCCTGCAATCGGTGCTGCAGCAGTTCAACATCCGCGCCCACCTCTACCGCTTCTACAACCCGGAGCAGGTAACGGACTTTTTCGCCCGCAAGGGCGTGCCAGACGAGGTCCGATTCACCATCCTGTGCGCCCACGCCGGAGGCCCGGACGACGACCCCGCCATCCACTACGACCTCGTCGAGCAGAAGGACGGTGACGTCACCAGCCCCTACGGCTGGGAGGACTACGACCTCAAGATCTCCAAAGACACCATCCCCGACCTCGTCGCGGACGCCCGGGGCACCCTGGTCGCGATGGGCTGCGGCGCCGGCAGGGAGCCGTTGGCGAAAGCCTTCCTGGAGGCCGGCTACGAGGGCTACGTCGGTGCGACGGAGGAGTACATCGACGGCGACTCCGCCTTCGTCTTCACCGTCAACCTCTTCTACCACCTGATGGCCGAGGAGCGGGACTTCCACTGGAAGGACTACACAATAGCCGAAGCCGTCGAGCGGGCCGCGCTCACGGACAGGGACTTCGCCGAAGGTACCAGGCCCTACCGTTACTGGAGTCGGGAAGATTTCGGCCTGTCCCCGGTCCCGTCGAAACTCGGCGCGGATCGCTAAGCGAAAACGGGCATGACGCACACGAATGGGGGGATGGAACTTGCCGGATAGACCGAACATCGTCTTCTTCCACGTGGACAACCTCGGGATGGGGGAGCTGGGCTGCTACGGCGGCGGCGTCCTGCGCGGCGCGGACACGCGGCGGACGGACGGGTTCGCCTCGGAGGGCCTCAAGCTCTCGCACTACGTCGTCGAGCCGCAGTGCACGCCGACGCGGTCGGCGCTGATGACCGGGCGCTACCCCATCCGCTCCGGCAACCACACCATCAACCTGGGCGGCAATGCGGGCGGCCTGGTCGCCTGGGAGAAGACGATGGGCGACGTGCTCTCGGAGGCCGGCTACGCGACGGCGTGCTTCGGCAAGTGGCACATAGGCGCCGAGGACGGCCGCTGGCCCACCGACCACGGCTTCGACGAGTGGTACGGCCCGGCCCGCACCTACGACGAGTGTCTCTGGCCCGAAGACCCCCACTACGTCCCCGAACGCGACGGCTACTCGTTCATGTACGAGGGGCGCAAGGGCGGGGGCACGAGAGAGCTCCGGGACCAGCAGCTCACCCAGGAGCTAAAAACAAGCGTCGACGCCGAGTACCTGAGACGCGCCTCCGGCTTTCTCGACCGCAGCGTCAAGGGAGACAAGCCCTTCTTCCTGTACTTCAACCACTCGCTCATGCACTTCCCGATGAACCCGAGAGAGGAACTTCGGGGAAAGAGCGAGAACGGGGATTGGGGCGACTGTCTGCTCACGCTCGACCACGACTTCGGCGTCCTCCTCGACAAGCTGGAGGAGCTCGGCGTGGCCGAGAACACCGTCGTCGTGTTCGCGGGGGACAACGGGGCCGAGGACCACATGATCGGGCGCGGGACCGGCGGGTTCTTCGACGGGGCGTACTTCAGCTCCGCGGAGGGCGGCATCAGGACGCCGTGCCTGATCCGCCACCCCGGCAAGGTCCCCGCCGGCCGCGAGAGCAACGGGCTCGTCCACGTCACGGACATGTTCGCGACGCTACTCGGATGGGCCGGCTGCGAGGTGCCGCAAGACCGCACGGTAGACGGCATCGACCAGAGCCCTCTTTTCTTCGGGGAGCGGGAGACGTCGGACCGGGAGTCGTGCCTGGTGTGGCTGAACGAGGAGTTGCACGCGGTCAAGTGGGGGCAGTTCAAGGTCAACTTCAAGCG
Source organism: uncultured Rubrobacteraceae bacterium (assembly GCA_964250345.1). Classification (GTDB taxonomy): domain Bacteria; phylum Actinomycetota; class Rubrobacteria; order Rubrobacterales; family Rubrobacteraceae; genus Rubrobacter_D. Next base: position 1,062 of record CAXUFZ010000157.1, on the reverse strand, counting down.
GCAACAGCACTTCCACGACCCGGAGCTGCCGCTCGGCTTCGCCCGCATCACGCACCTCATGGAGGACCCGAAGGAGCGCGAGCCGGTCAACCAGCGCTACGTCCGCTGGTGGGTGATGCAGCACGCCCACAACGCCGTTCGAGAGTTCGAGGAGAGCGCCGCGCGCGAACAACTCATCCCCGCCGGCGCCCCGCTGGACTTCGTGCCGGAGACCGGGAGCGTCGCCGGTGTCTAGGCTGCGTCCGGCGCGGGGCGTCGGCGAGAGCCCGCTGGCGAAGCCGCTGCCGCCGGAGGACTTCGTGGACTTCACCGACGGGGAACACGGCTTCAACGCCGAGACCCGCTGGGAAGCGCTGGCGGAGACGGGCTACGTCACGCCAAACGAGAAGTTCTTCGTCAGGAGCCACGCGCCGACGCCGCGGATAGACGCCGACGAGTGGCGGTTGCGGGTCGAGGGACCCGGGGTGGAGCGGGCGTTGGAGATCGGGTACGGGGAGATCCTGTCCCTGCCGGCGGTCTCGGTGACGCGGGCGCTGGAGTGCGCGGGCAACGGGCGGGCCTTCTTCGCGGAGGAGCAGGGCCGCGAGGCGCCGGGGCTGCCGTGGCGGCTCGGGGCCATCGGGGTGGCCGAGTGGACGGGTACGCCCGTGCGGGAGGTGCTGGAGCGGGCCGGGGTCAAGGCGTCGGCCCAAGACGTGATGGCGGAGAGTTTGGACGCGGTCAGGATGCGGCGGCCTTTGCCGGTCGAGAAGGCGCTCGAAGACGCGCTGCTCGTCTACGCGATGAACGGCGAGGAGCTGCCCCCGGATCATGGGTATCCGGTGCGCCTGATCGTGCCCGGCTGGGCCGCGGTCGCGAGCGTGAAGTGGCTCGGTCTCCTGCACGTCGCCGAGGAGAGGCTCTTCTCGCCGTGGAACACCGAGGACTACGTGCTCACGGGTGGGGAGTTCGGCGACGAACGCGTCCCCCTCACCTCGCAGGGCATCAAGAGCGCCCTGGAGCTGCCGTGGCCGGCCCGGCTGGGGCGGGGCGCGCGCGTCGTCACGGGCCGCTCGTGGGCGG
>CAXUFZ010000156.1:0-8568 GCA_964250345.1 uncultured Rubrobacteraceae bacterium | reverse complement strand
CTTCGGGCACGAGTTCGCGGGGAACATCGAGGCGCTCGGCGGGGGTGTGGAGGGCTGGGAGGTCGGGACGCGGGTCGTCGCGGCCAACTCGGCGCCGTGCAACCGCTGTTATTACTGCAAGGTCGGGGACCAGTCCATGTGCGAGGACTTGAGGTTCCTGAACGGGGCGTTCGCCGAGTACATCGTGGTGCCGCGCCGGATCGTGGAGCAGAACCTGTACGAGGTCCCCGAGGGGATGGAGTTCAGCCGGGCGGCCTTGTTGGAGCCGCTGGCGTGCGCGGTGCACGGGGTCGTGCGGACGCCGATCGCGACCGGGGACACGGTGGCGGTGATCGGGGCCGGCCAGATCGGGCTGATGTTCGTCCGCCTCGCCACCGAACGCGGCGCCCGCGTCGTCTGCGTCGACCGCAGCGAGGACCGCCTCGCCGTCGCCCGCGACCTCGGCGCGGAGGAGGCGATCCAGGCCGACGAGGGCGTCGACACCATAGAAGCGGTCCGCGACTGGACCCCGAACGGGCGCGGCGCGGACGCGGTCATAGAGGCCGTCGGCTACCCCGAGCTCTGGGAGCAGGCGCTGCGGATGGCGCGCAAGGGCGGGGACGTCACGCTCTTCGGCGGGGCGCCGTCGGGGACGGAGATGCGGGTGGACACCGTGCTCCTCCACTACTCCCAGCTCACCATCCGGGGCATCTTCCACCACACGCCCTACACCGTCCAGGTCGCCTTCGACCTCCTCAAGAGCGGGCGTGTGGACCCCGAGCCCTTCATCTCCGGCGTCCGGCCCCTCGAAGACGTCGTCGCGGCGCTCGAAAGCCACGGGAGGCAGGAGGGGATCAAGTACGAGATCCGTCCCCCGGGAGCCGAAGGATGAAGCACGAAGAGCTCCGCGAAGAGGTGGCCCGCGTCGCCAGGCAACTCATCGCCTCGGGCCTCGTCACCGGCACCTCGGGCAACGTCAGCGCCCGCACCCCGGACGGCGAGGTCCTCATAACACCTAGCGGCCTGGCCTACGAGGAGATGCGCCCCGAAGACGTCGTGCTCGTGGACGTGGACACGAACGTGCTGGAGGGCGAGCTAATTCCCTCCACCGAGACCCCGATGCACACCGGCATCTACAAGGCGCGGCCGAACGTGGGCGCCGTCGTCCACACTCACTCGCGCTTCGCCACCACTTTGGCGTGCCTGGGGTGGGAGATCCCCCCGGTCCACTACATGCTGACCACGCTCTCCGGGGACGGCCGCATCCCCATCGCGCCGTACAACCTGTACGGTACGGAAGATTTGGCCGGGGGGGCCGCCGACGCCCTTGGCGGATCGCGCGACGCCTGCCTTTTGCAGAACCACGGCACCATCACCGTCGCCGACACCGCCGAGAAGGCCTTCGCCCGCACCGTGACGTTGGAGGAGATGGCCGAGGTCTACTACAGAACCCGCCTCGCCGGCGAGCCTATCTTGTTGGGAGAGGAGCAGGTCGCCGAGGTTGCCGGCAAGATCTCCGGCTACGGCCAACCGAAAAGGTCCGAAAGCTAGCCCCTGGAGGGTACCTCCGGCGTCAGACCGGCTTTCCCAGCGCGAGCCCTTCGGACGGAAACCGTTCGTCGAACGTGTACAAAGTTTCGATCCCGTACGCCCTGGCGTCGGCGTTGATGAGGGCGTCGGCGTAGCTGACGCGCCCGGAGGGACGGCACAGCAGCAGAGCGTTGGCCGCCAAAGCTTTGTCCATTCCGAGCACTGCGATGTTGCGCTTGCGAAGCAACGTCACCAACTCGTCCACCACGCGCTCGCGCGGCACGCCGTAGACCCGCGAGAGCACGAACGCGGTCTCGGCAAGCGCTACGGGGCTTACGCCCAACTCTTCCGGGCCGTCTATGAGCCGCGCGGAGGCCGGTCCCGACTCTGGATCATCCTGAAGCAGGTAGCGCACGAGGACGTTGGTGTCGACCGCGTTCACCGCTTCGAAGTCCAATCCTCGCCTACATGCGCTTCCCAAGCCCGATCTTCTTCCTCAAGATCCGGTCCGCCCGCACGGGCATATTCCCGGAGGCTGCCCGCAAGCGAACGGTCGTGTTCCGGCGGGAGGAACCGTACCTCTAGATGGTCACCCACCACCGCCTGAACCGCCACCCAACCCGGTCGGACGCCGAGTTCTTCGCGGACCTCGCGGTCTATAACCATCTGGTACTTCGTTCCCACTTTGGTCATACAAATCCTCATTTGTATACTTGGTTGAACCGAAGTATACGATATGCGACAGAGAGGGCCCATCGCCGACGGAAGGCATTCCTGCCACAAGCCTTTGTGCTCGGGTAGAGGTTCTCAAAGGGCCGGGGAAGCTACAGCTTCGCCGGGGCGCCGGTCTGCAGGGCCGCTTCTAGAATCGTTTCGACGAGCTCCTCGAACGAAACGCCGGCGGCCTCGGCGGCGAGCGGGAAGGTCGAGGTCTCGGTGAAGCCAGGGATGGTCTTTGCGTCTATGACCTGCGGGATGCCGTCTTTTACGATCGTGTCCACCCTGGCGTAGCCGGAGCAGCCGAGGATGCGGTAGGCGGTGAGCGCGGTTTCTCTGAGTCGGTCGGCGGTCTCGGGCGGGACCTCGGCGGGGATGGCGAAGTCCGTGGCGCCCGGGGTGTACTTGGCCTCGAAGGTGTAGGCGCCTTCCCGGGGCCGTATCTCGACGAGCCCGAGGACGGATGGATCTTCGCCGGCGGGCTCCAGAACGGGGACGGAGACCTCCGTGCCGTCCACCCAGCCCTCCAGCAGGATCTTGGCGTCGTACCCGAACGCCTCGTAGACGGCGTCGAGCAACCCGTCCGGCCCTTCTACCCGCGTGAGTCCGAACCCCGACCCCTCGCGCGCGGGCTTGACGACGAGCGGGTAGCCGAGGTCGTCGGCCGCGAGGTCGAGGGCGGCGGAGGCGCCCATCTCGTTCGTCGCCCGCCGCAGGAAGGTGCGGAAGGGCGGGGTCGGGATGCCGGCGGCGCGGAGCGCCCGCTTGGCGTAGTCCTTGTCCATGCACCGGATCGACGAGAGAGGCCCGCTCCCGGTGTACGGGATGCCGAGCGTCTCCAGCAAGGCCTGAACGGTGCCGTCCTCGCCGCCGGGGCCGTGCAGGCAGACGAAGGCCGCGTCGGGGGAGAGCTCGATGAGCGCCTCCGTGGTCGTGTCCTCGATGTCCAGGGGGTGCACCTCGTGACCCAAACGTTCGAGGGCGTGCTGGACGCGCCGTCCGGTGAGGAAGGAGACGTCGCGCTCCATCGAGTGCCCGCCGCGGAGGACCACCAGTCTCGCCAAGATCTAGGCCCGACGGTCTGCGCCGACGCCGGCGGAGCGGGTGGCGCGGCCCTGGCTTCGCCGGGAGCCACGCTCCATGTCGCTGCGGAGCTCCATGCGCTCCCGGACGACCTCCGCGAGCAGCTCGATGCCGCGCCTGATCTTCTCCGGCTCCACGAACGAGAAGTTGAGCCGCATGTGGTTCTTGCCCGCCTCCTCGCCCGCGTAGAACCCCTCGCCCGGCACGAAGGCGACGTTCTTCGCTATCGCCCGCGGCAGCATCGCCGTCGCGTCCAGGTACGAGGGCAGCGTGGCCCACACGAAGAGGCCGCCCTCCGGGTGGGTCCAGTGGACCTCTTTGGGCATGAACTCGGCCAGGGCGTCGAGCATCGCGTCGCGGCGCTCGCGGTACATGCCGTTCAGGCGCTTCACGTAGGCCCGCCAGTCGGCGTTCTGGAAGTAGGAGGAGATCAGCATCTGCGAGAGGTTCGAGGAGCAGAGGTCCGCGCCCTGCTTGCCGACGTTGATCTTGTGCAGTATCCCCGGCTGGGCGTGCACCCACCCGAGCCTGACACCGGGGGCGAAGATCTTGGAGAACGTCCCCAGGTACACGACCCGGTCGACGTCCCCGTCCTCCTGCTCCAGGGCGGCGAGGCTCGGCAGCGGCTCCCCCTCGAAACGGAGCATCCCGTAAGGGTTGTCCTCGACGACGATGAGGTCGAACTCCCGCGCGATCTCCAGAAGCTCCCTGCGCCGCTCCGCCACCATCGTCACCCCGGCGGGGTTCTGGAAGTTCGGCACGGTGTAGACGAACTTGACGTGCGTGCCCTGCTTGCGCGCCCGGTTCAGCGTCTCCCTGGCCGCGACCGGGATGATGCCGGCCCGGTCCATCGGGGCGTGGGCGATCTTCGGCCTGTAGGCGGCGAAGGCGTTCAGGGCGCCGGCGTAGGTCGGGCCCTCGCACAAAACGGCGTCGCCCTCGTCCAGAAAGACTTTTGCAATAAGGTCGAGGCCCTGCTGGGCGCCGGTGGTGACGAAGACGTCCTCCTGGCGGGCGGGCGTGCCCTCGGCGGCCATGACCTCGACGATGACGTCCTTTATGGATTCGAGGCCGGCGGTCGGGCCGTACTGGAGCGCCTGGGCGGCGTCTGGGGCTATGCCCTGCGAGATCTCCCGAAAAGCTTCTTCGCCGAAAGCTTTGGTATCGGGGAAGCCGCCGGCCAGCGAGATGATCCCCGGGCGCGACAGCGTCGCCATCAGGTCGCGGGTGGCGGCGGACTTCATGCCCTTGACGCGGTTGGCGTAGAGGAAGTCGAAGCGGTCGAGGTCTACGAGCGGCAAGGTCTATCTCTCCCTGGTCGTTCCGATGTAAGTGTCCACGTCCCTCCAGCCGAGTTCCACCGAGAGTACCTGCCAGAGCTCGGGCGGCATCTCGAAGCGGCTCGCGCCGCAGCGGCGGCCCCTGACGGAGAGGGTCCTCAGGTTGTCGTCGCCGGCGGCCAGGGCCGCGTCGTCGGTGACGGCCCCGATCAGGTAAGCCTGCTCCACGGTGCTCCCCTCGCCAAGCCCGACGCCGACCTTCTCCACGAGCCCCACATCCACGACCGGCGCGAACAGGTAACCCGTCGTCGCCGCGAGTAGCCCCGAAGGCTCGAGGACCAGGTCGTACTCGAGGGCCGAACGGTCGATGCCGCAGCGGACGTTTCGAAGCACGGTGGCGAAGGCGTTGGCTCTGGCGAAGTTTTCGAGGCGAGCCCGGATCTCCCGCATCTCCGCCAGCTCGCCGGGCGTGGGCTCCGCAGGTCCGGAGGCCCTCTCAACGACGTTCTCCCAGACCGTCTCCGGAAACACAACGCTGAGGGAGCCGGCGTTGGCGGAGAGGCGGACCTGGCCCTCCCGCTTCTCCAACCCTTCGAGGCTCTCCACCCGGACCTCTTGCATAGCGGCGACTGTATCATAGGTTTTAAGACTTTGAGCCCACCCGCTTCGCGGGCTTTGAGGTTTCAAGGGTGGGTCTTCGGGACCCTGCTTCGCCGAGCACTCCTTGGAACCTGAAAACCTCAGAACCTCAAAGCCTTACACCATATCTCTCTTATGTACACTTGCGTTCCATGAGAGCCGTCTTTGTCACGGGCAACGAGCACAAGCGCCGGGAGGTAGAGGAGATCCTGGGCTTCGCGCTGGAGGCGGCGGACCTGGACGTACCCGAGATACAGGCCATAGACCCCGCCGAAGTCGCCGCCGAAAAAGCCCGCGCCGCCCGCGAACTGCTGGGCTCCCCCGGCGTCCCCGTCATCGCGGAGGACTCGGGTATCGCGGTGGGGGCATGGAACGATTTCCCTGGCGCCCTCACGAAGTGGCTGATGAACAGCGTCGGCAACGAGGGTTTCCTCAAGATGCTCGCCGGCTTCGATGACCGCTCGGCGTGGGCCGTCTGCGTGGCGGCGGTGGCGACGCCCGATGGAAGCGTGGAGATTTTCCGGGGCGAGGTCTCGGGAAAGGTGGCGACCGAGCCGCGGGGGGGGGCCTCGCCGTTTGGACGCGTGTTTTTTTGCGGGGGCTTGGGGGGGGTAATGGGGGGCCCGGTGCCGCGGGGGGGAGGCGGCTTTGGGTACGATCCCGTCTTCGTGCCGGGGTGGTCCTCGTTGACGTACGCGGAGATGGGTGAGGAGAAGAGCCGGGACTCTCACCGGGCGCGGGCCTTCAGGCAGGTTCGGGGGTGGTTAGAAGGGGCGTAAGGACTGGGTATAGAGCCGCATGGGAGAGAGGCGCGGATCTCATCCGAAACTCGCGGTTTTGGTATTCTTTTGGTGGGTTTGTGTCTATGACTGGGAAGGGGCCGCATATGTCGGCAGATAACGGGCACGCGGAGAACGGGGGGGAGGAGACCCGCGGGGAGGGCGCGGTAGCCACGGGCTCCGAGCGCCTCGTGGATTTGTACCGGGAGATGGTGCGGATAAGGGCCTTCGAAGAAGCGACCCAGAAGGGCTTCAGGCAGGGCAAGATCGGGGGCTACCTCCACGTCTACATCGGCCAGGAGGCGGTCGCCACCGGCTTCCTCGAACACCACAAAGAGGGCGACCGCGTCATCACCGCCTACCGCGACCACGCCCACGCCCTGCTGCTCGGCGCCGACCCGAAAGAGGTCATGGCCGAGCTCTACGGCAAGGGCCCGGGGATGGTCAAAGGCAAGGGCGGCTCGATGCACCTCTTCGACGTCGAGCGCGGCCTGATGGGCGGCTACGGCATCGTCGGCGGCCATATCCCTCTAGGCGTCGGGTTCGCCTACGCCCAGCGCTACCAGGAGACCGACCACATCACCCAGCTCTACCTCGGCGACGGCGCCATCTCCAACGGCGCCTTCCACGAGGCCGCGAACCTCGCCGGCCTCTGGGGCAAGGAGGGCCTCTGCCCCTGCCTCTTCATCGTCGAGAACAACCAGTACGGCATGGGTACGAGCGTCGAGCGGACGACGGCCATGACCGACCTCGCCGCCAAGTTCGACGCCTACGGCATCGAGAACGAGAAGGTCGACGGCATGGACATCGAGGCCGTCCTCGAGGCGGCCGAGAGGCTCACTGAGCAGGTGCGCGAGACCGGCAAGCCCTACGCTATCGAGGTGCTCACCTACAGGACGGCGCCGCACGGCGCGGCCGACTTCTTCGAGAAGTACCGGGAGAAAGAGGAGATCGAGGAGTGGCGCAAGCGCGACCCCATCGGGCTCCTCGAACAGAAGCTCCTCGACGAGGACGCCGTGGACGAGGACAAGCTCGAAGAGATCCGGGACGAGGCCAAAGAGACGATAGACGAGGCGGTCAAGTTCGCCGACGAGGCCGAGGAGCCCGACATGGACGAGCTCTACACCGACGTCTACTCCGGCGGCGGCGTCTACACGGGGGAGGAGTAGCGAAGCTATGGCGGAGACAAAGACGTACCGCGAGGCGCTCCGCGAGGCGATGGTCCACGAGCTCGACCGCGACGAGAACGTCGTCCTCATGGGCGAGGACATCGGTGTCTACGGCGGGACCCACCTCATAACCGACGGCCTCATAGACGACTACGGGCCCAAACGGATCATGGACACCCCGATCAGCGAGGGCGGCTTCACCGGGGCGGCCATCGGCATGGCGATGCTCGGGATGCGGCCCATCGTCGAGATGATGACGTGGAACTTCTCGTTCCTCGCCGCCGACCAGATCATCCAGAACGCCGCCAAGGTCCGCTATTTCTCCGGCGGCCAGGTAGAAGTACCGCTGGTAATCCGCGGCCCGAACGGCGGCGGCGTCCAGCTCTCGGCGCAGCACACGCACAGTCTGGAGAACCTCTACGGCCACTTCCCCGGCCTCAAGGTCGTTAGTCCCGTGACGCCGAACGACGTCAAGGGCATGATGCTGACGGCCGTCCGCGACCCGAACCCCGTCATCTTTCTCGAAGCCGGCGCGCTGTACGGCACCAAGGGAGAGGTCGAGGACGGGGACAACGCCGTCGAGTTCGGGAAGGCCAGGATCGCGCGCGAAGGGTCGGACGTCACCCTCATCGCCTACGGCCGGCAGGTGAACCTCTGTATGCGCGCCGCCGACACGCTCGAAGAGGAAGACGACGTGTCCGCCGAGGTCATCGACCTGCGTTCGATCCGCCCGTTCGACGAGGACACAATCGTCGAGTCGGTGGAGAAGACGCACCGGGCCGTGACGGTTCAGGAGCAGTGGCGGTGGTTCGGGGTGGCGAGCGAGGTGGCGGCCATTATCCAGGACCGCGCCTTCGACTCTTTGGACGCCCCGGTTCAGCGGGTGAGCGGGGCCGAGGTTCCGGCGCCATACGCCAGGAACCTGGAGCTGGCCGCGTTCCCGAGCGAGAAGCAGGTAACGAACGCCGCGCGTCGGGCGCTGTACATAGAGGAGAAGTAGGATGCCCGAAGTCATCATGCCCAAGATGGGCGACGCGATGGAGGAGGGCACCCTCCTCAAGTGGCTCATGAGCGAGGGCGACGAGGTCTCCGAGGGCGACGCCATAGCCGAGATCGAGACCGACAAGGTCACGATGGAACTCGAAGCCGAAGACTCCGGCACCCTCGCCCAACTCATCGCCGACGAGGGCCAGGACGTCCCCGTCGGCGAGGCCATAGCCTTCATCGCCGGCGAGGGCGAAGAGGTGCCGGAGCGCGACGGCAGCGCGGGGGGCGAGGCCGAGGAAGAGGCCCGGCACCGGCCCGGCGAGCGCGACGACGGCCTTCTTCCAGCCGGCGACGTTGTAGTGCTTGCCCGAGACGGCCGCGCCGAAGAACGGGATGAAGAACATC
>CAXUFZ010000155.1:0-8629 GCA_964250345.1 uncultured Rubrobacteraceae bacterium | reverse complement strand
CGCTACGCTCGCTTCGAGAGTAGCGAGTAGTAAAGACCTGGACATGGGTTTTGCTATTCCCTACTCCCGGCGAGCGAAGCGAGCTACTCCCGGTAGATCTGCTGCATGACCTCGAACTCATTGAAGAGCGTCCAGTCCTCGACGATCCGACCGTCCTTGATGGCGTGCTGCGTGATGCCCCACATGTAGATGGGTCGTCCGGTCGGCGGGCCGTAGATGCCCATGCCGCGGTGCGTGCCGATGAGGCTCCAGCGGACGGAGGCCTTGAAGCCGTCGCGGTCGTTGCCCATCCAGTAGACGTCGTCTACCTGCATGACGAGGTCGGGGAACATCGCCATGATCGAGAGCACGAAAGATTTGTACTCGCCCCGGCCGTAGAGCTCGCGGTCGGTCGGGCCGTGGAAGCGCATCGTCGGGACGTAGGCGTCATCCACCTTGCCGGGCAGCCGCCAGTTCCAGACGTAGTGGTAGACGCGCCTGAGGAAGTCCTCGACGTCGAAGCCGCCGGAGGTTTTCGGCTCTATGTGGGGCGGCTTGCCCTGGCCCGGGAGGCGTTCTGGCTCGCCGGAGCGGGGGTCTTCGAAGGCGTCCGCATGGGCGGCGCTGCCGAGCTCGCGGGCTTTTTCGCGGAGGTCGAAGCCGAGTTGGCGGATCAGGCTCGCGGTGTTGTAGAGGACCCATTCCTCGAAGATCTCGTTCTCCAGGGAGACGCAGTTGGCGGTGGCCCAGATCGAGACCTTGCGGCCCGTCGGGGGGCCGTAGCGGCTGTAGCCGGTGTTGTGGCCGACGATGGCGCCGCGGTGGGAGGTGTGGAAGCCCACCTCGTCGTCGCCGGCCCAGACGATCTCGTCGGCCAGCAGCCGGATGTCCGGGAAGGCATTTATGGTGTGGACGGTGTCGGCCACGATCTTGTCCCGCCCGTGCTGCAGCCCGTGGTCGTCCATGACCCGCGAGTTGTGGCGGTAGGTCTCGTAGATGTAGCCGACGTGCTTCTCTTCCCAGATCCTGTGCGTGATCCTGATGATGTAATCGATGATGTCTACGTACTGGTCCTCGAAACCCCTCATGCTCTGCACCCGCTCGGTCCCCGGGTTCAGCAGCAACCTGTCCGTCCCGCCCTTGGCGGCCAGCGAGATCGAGAAATCCCCCGGCATCGCCAGCGCCCCGTTACTCTTCTCCCCGTCCGTCATGGCGGGGGCCGAGCCCACCGCTGCGCCTTGCTCCCCCCGGTCTTTCCCTCCGTCGCCCTTCTCCACCCGGAACCCCCAAGATCGCGGCCCTCTCAGCCCACCAGAGCTTCTCCCACCCTCGTTTGTGCATACGTATTCAAGCATACGGGTTCGGGCTGCGTCAACGAACTCTATCCCGCGCTCCGGAGACCGGGCCTGGCTCACCGGGGTCGTACCACACGCCAGGATCGGCCGTGAGTGGCCCCGGTACAATGATAACGTGGATGATCGACCGTTGATCGGTGGCAACAACGCCCGCCACGTGGTCAAAGTCGGCCGAACGGTGCACAGGTCGCGCGGACCGCGGGCGGACTTTGTGAGGGAGTTGCTGCTCTATCTCGAGTCCGCCGGTTTCCCTTACGCGCCGCGGCATCTCGGCACGGACGGCGACGGGCATGACATGCTTACCTACATCCCCGGCGAGACGACCGACCATCCCGGCCAGCGGGCACCGCGGGCGTATGCCGCCGGTGGTCGCATCCTGCGCCAGCTTCACGACGTGACCCGGGGCCACCAGCTCGCCGCCGACCGGGAGTGCGTGGTCCACGGCGACCCCGGGCCGTTCAACACGATCTTCCGCGACGGCTTGCCTGTGGGGCTTATCGACTGGGACTCTTGCGGGCCTGGTTCGCGGCTCGAGGACCTCGGTTACATGGCCTGGACGTGGTGCATCCAGTCCGTGGGCCGCGTTCCGATCGCGGATCAGGCGCGGCACCTCCGCGAACTGCGCGACGGCTACGGGCACGTCGCCCCGGAGGACCTGCTGGCGGCGATCGTCCGTCGTCAGGTCCGGATCGCGGCCGTAGAAGCCGCGAACGTCGAAGATCCGGGGTTGCCGTCGGCCAGACGCCGGCACGCCCGCCGGGCGGTGGAATGGGCCAACTCGGACCGAACGCTGGTCGAGGAGCATCGAGCTCTGCTGCTCGCCGCCCTGCGTTAGCAGCTACCAGACTTCTAGCGCTCTCCGATAGGGCCGGAGACCAAGTCGGCGCGGATCGGCATGGATATACTGCTCGGATAGGGGCGTGGACACACCGACGGACAAAGGAGTCCGGATGCCGGAGACGCTGAGTGTCGCGCTGGCGCAACTGAGCCCGCGGCTGCGCGAGACGGGGGCAAACACGGAGATTCTGCGCGGGGTGGTGGCCGGGAACCCCGACGCGGACCTCGTCGTCTTCCCCGAGCTCTTCCTGGGCGGGTACACGGTGGACGGGGTGGACGGGCTCGCCATTGCGGCCGACGGCCCGGAGTTGGAGGGCATCCTTGGCGTGGCGCGGGAGCATTCGACGGCCCTGATCTTCGGGGTGGCGGAGCGTGTGGGCGGCGGGGTCGCCAACTCGGCGTTCTGCGTAGACGAGAACGGGGAAGTGGCCGCCGTCTACAGGAAGGTCCAGTTGTACGGGGAGGAGAAAAGAGCTTTTGTGGCGGGCGACGAGTTGCTCGTGGTGGACCTGGGTGGGGTACAGGCCGGCGTCATGATCTGCTTCGACGTCGAGTTTCCCGAGGTGGCGCGGTCCCTCGCGCGGGCCGGGGCGGAGTTGCTCGTCACGATCTCCGCGAACATGGAGCCTTTCGGCAACGATCATGCCGTCTTCGCCTCGGCCCGGGCGCTGGAGAACGGTCTGCCGCACATCTACGTCAACCAGGTCGGGGCGGGAGACAGGGACCTCGTCTTTACCGGGGAGAGCGCGGTCGTCTCCGCCGACGGAGAGGTCATCGCCCGGGCGAGCTCCTCGGAAGAATCCGTCCTCCGCGCGGAGTTGCCGCCGATGAAGAGCGACGTAAGGGAGAGCTACCTAGACGAGTTGAGGTCCCCCACGCCCGACGCCCGGGTGATCCGGCCCGCTAACCGCGGATCTGCTTGAGCAGCGCCAGCTCGTCGAACACCGTCCACTCCTTGACGAACCTTCCGTCCCTTATCAGGTGGTGGGTTACGCCCATCACGTTGACGGGGTTGCCGGTGGGGGCGCCGTACGGGCTCGGGCCGTCGTGCGTGCCGATCAGCGTCCAGCGGGTCGCCACCCGGAAACCGTCGCGCTCGTTCCCGACCCAGTAGACGTGGTCCACGTTCATCCTGGCGTCCGGGAAGGCCGCTATGAAAGCTAGCACGTGAGCGCGGTAGTCCCCGAGGCCGTAGATCGCGCGGTCCGACGAGGTGTGACAGAGGTAGCTCGGGACGAAGTGTTCCCTTAGCTTGTCGAAGCGGCGCCAGTTCCACACCTCGTTGAGGGCCCGCCGGACGAACCATCCGGGGTCGAAGCCGCCGCCTTCGGGCCCGTCCGGGTTGGGCGGGGGCGTGGTCTGGCCGGCGACGCGGTCTGTGGGACCGTGTCCCTGCTGGATGCCCTCGTCCTCGTCCGCCTCGAGCATCCGGTCCACGACCTCTTCCTCGTCGAGGCCGAGTTGGCGGACCATCGCCAGGCCGTCGCGGACCACCCATTCTTCGACTATCAGGTTCTCCTTGACGACGCAGTTGGCGATGCCCAGGTGTTGGATCCAGCGCCCGGTGGGCGGGCCGTAGCGGCTGTGGCCGGTGTTGCGCGCGAGGTGGATCACCCGGTGGGAGGTGTGGAAGCCGGCCTCCTCGTCGCCGGCCCAGATGACCTCGTCGGCGAAGCTCTGGCGGTCCGAAAAGGCCGAGAGAGTGGAGATGGAATCGGCGAGCATCCGCTCGCGCCCGTAGACCGTGCCGTAAGCGGTATGCACGACGCAGTTGCCCGCGTAGTGGGTGTAGAGCAGGCCCATCGCGCCTTCGTCCCAGATCTTGTGCGTGCACCTCACGATGTAGTCCACGATGTCGGTGTAGTCGTCGTCGAAGCCGCGCATGGGCTGGAGGCGACCTGCCCCGGCCCGCGCCATCATCCGCGTGACGTCGCCCCGTTTGTGGAAGTCTATCTCCGCCGCTCTCTCTTCCCCGTCCATAAACCCCCATACCGACCCGCGTTTGTGGCACACTGCATCCGTATGCAAAATCTCACACTCGGCGGGGATTATCAACGGTGCTGGCTCGATCCGTGAGCCTGCGCGTTTGGGAACGTCGGCGCCGGTATCCTTGGGCGTAGAGAGCGCTTTTGACGAGATCCACCCCGGAGGAGGTCGGATGGAAAGAGGAACGAAGGGTAGGCTGGGAGACGTCCGCTACCTCAAGAAGCCCGACGAGGAGCCGGTCAAGGGCTCGCCGCCCGAGGTCAAGGAGCGGGTCTCGGAGATGCTGATCCGGATAGAGCGCGGCGGCATGGACGCGGTGAAGGAGTACTCCCGCGAACTCGACGGGTGGGACCCGCCGGAGTTTCGGGTCTCGGAGGGAGAGATAGAGGAAGCGGCCGGGTCGGTCGAGCCGGACCTGCGCGAGGCCATAGCGTTCGGGCGGGACAACACGCGGCGTTTCGCCGCGTTGCAGCGCGAGACTTTGGTGGACTTCGAGGAAGAGATCGCGCCCGGCATCGTCGCCGGTCAGAGGCAGGTTCCCGTCGGTTCCGTCGGGGCTTACCAGCCCGCCGGCCGCGTGCCACTACTGGCGTCGCCGTTCATGACGGTGGCGGTTCCGAAGGTGGCGGGGGTGGAGAACGTGATCGCCTGCGTCCCGCCGCGAAGGGAAGGAGGCGTCCACCCGGCGATGCTCCACTCGATCTCCGTCTCCGGGGCCGACGGTATCTACGCCGTCGGGGGCGTGCAGGCGCTCGCGGCGATGGCGTTCGGGCTCTTCGAGGACTTGGAGCACCCGGTGGACATGATCGTGGGCGCCGGCAACGCCTTCGTCGCCGAGGCTAAACGCCAGCTCTTCGGCACGGTCGGCATAGACCTGCTGGCGGGGCCCTCGGAGGTCGCCGTCATAGCCGACGATTCCGCCGACCCGGAGCTCGTCGCGGCGGATCTCTTGGGGCAGGCCGAGCACGGCCCGACCTCGCCGGCCTCCCTGGTGACGACCTCGGAGGGGCTGGGGGAGGCGGTGATCGAGGAGGTCGGGCGCCAACTCCAGACGCTTCAGACCGCGGAGGTCGCCGGCACCGCCTGGCGCGACCGCGGGACGGTCGCGGTGGCGGGGAGTCGCGAGGAGGCCGTGCTCTTGATGGACGAGATCTCCCCGGAGCACCTCGAAGTCCACACGGCGGACGACGACTGGTACCTCGAGAACCTGAGAAACTACGGCTCCCTGTTCCTCGGAAGCCGCTCGACCGTCGCCTACTCCGACAAGGGCATGACGGGAACCAACCACGTCCTGCCGACGGCCGGGGCGGCCCGCTACACAGGCGGCCTCTCCGTCGCCAAGTTCACCAAGACGCTCACCTACCAGCGGGTGACGGGCGACGAGGGTACAGAGCGCCTGGCGCCGCCGGTGATGAAATTCTCGCAGACAGAAGGACTGTGGGCGCACGAGGCGACGGCGAGGAAGAGGTTTGAAAGGCTGGGAAACAGGCTTTAAGGCTTTGAGGTTCTTAGGCTCTAAGGGGTGATGCTCGGGGCTGAGCCTCGACCACTCACCCCTAGAACCTTAAAACCTTAGAACCTCAAAACCTCCCAGAAAGGAACCTTATGACGGAGAATACCGGGCCCGAGGCGCCGGCTCTCAGGCGGACGTTGGGGCTTGGTGGAGTGGTCATCATCGGGATCGCCTGGGTGACACCCCTGATCGTGCTGGCCACGATCGGGATCATCGCCCAGCTCTCGGGCGGCGCCGCACCCACCGCCTACCTCGTCACGCTGGTCGCGATGCTCTTTACCGCCTACAGTTACGGCCGGATGGCGTCCGTGCACTACCGGACGGCGGGGTCGGCCTACACCTACGTCGGGCGGGAGATGGGGCCGAGGCTCGGCTTTCTGACGGGGTGGCTCATCCTGCTCGACTACTTCTTTATCCCGCTGGTGGTGTGGTTGATCGGGGCGGCCTACCTCTCGGCCCAGTTCCCCGGCGTCCCCGAGCCGGTCTGGATCCTGGCCTTCATCCTGACCACCACCGTCCTGAACGTGGTCGGCATAAGGGTCGCCGCCGGCGCGAACTACCTGCTCGTGGCGTTCCAGCTCCTCGTGCTCGGCATCTTCGTCGCCCTGAGCATCGGGTACTTCGCCGGCGGGAACACCGGTGCCGGCCTGGCGGGCCCGTTCGTCGGCCAGGACCTGACGCTGGCCGCGCTCGCGGCGGGCGCCGCCGTGGCGGCCTACTCGTTTATCGGGTTCGACGGGCTGACGCTGCTCACCGAGGAGACCCGCGACCCGCGCCGCACGATACCGCGCGCCATGATCGTCGTGGTCCTCTTCTTCGGCGCCCTGTTCGTCACCGTCTCCTACTTCGCCCAACTGGTCCACCCCGGCGGCGCCTTCGACGACGTCAACTCGGCGGCGCTGGAGCTCGCGCGAGACCTCGGCGGCGCCCTCTTCTCCTCGATCCTGCTGGCCGGGCTGATCGTCGGCCAGTTCGCCTCTGGGCTCGCCATCCAGGCCGGCGCGGCGCGCCTGCTGTTCGTCATGGGCCGCGACGGCGCGCTGCCCCAAGGCCTCAGCTACGTCCTGCCCAGCCTGCGCACCCCGGCCGTCTCCATCGTCCTCATCGGCGTCGCCGGCCTGGGGGCGCTGTTCCTCGACGTGACCACCTCGACCTCGTTCATCAACTTCGGCGCGTTCAGCGCCTTCACGCTCGTGAACCTGAGCGTGGTCGCCTACTTCCTCCGCCACCGCCCGCAAGGCGGCGGAGGGATACTCGGCTGGGTCGCAGCCCCCCTCGTCGGGGCCGCCATAGACCTCTACCTCCTACTGAACCTCGACGGCACGGCCAAGCTCATAGGCGTCGCCTGGCTAGTCCTCGGCGTCCTCTGGCTGGCGTGGCTCACCCGCGGCTTCCGCCAGGCCCCGCCCCGACTGAACATGGACGAAGGAACGCCGGCCGCGGGCGAAGCTTGAGAACAGCCCCGGCTCACCGGGCCGTCCAGCCGCCGTCCACGAGCAGGGTGTGGCCCGTGACCATATTGGCCGCCGGGCTCGCGAGGTAGACGACCGCGGCGGCCACGTCCTCTACCTGTCCCACCCGGCCCATCGGGATGCGGGAGAGGATGCGCTCGCGCCAGACGGGATCCTCGAGCGTCGAGCGGGTCAGCTCCGTCTCAACGAACGTCGGGGCGACGACGTTGGCCGTGATGCCGTGCTCTGCGAGCTCCAGAGCCAGCACCTTGGTCATAAGGTGGGCCCCGCCCTTGCTGGAGCAGTAGGCGGCGCGTTCCTCTATCCCTACCTCGCCGGCCTGCGAGCCGACCGTGACGATCCGTCCTCCCCCGCCCCGCTCGACCATGTGCCCCGCCGCGGCCTGGGAGACGAAGAAGACGCCTTTGAGGTTCGTGTCCACCACGGTGTCCCAGCTCGCCTCGTCGACGTCGAAGATGCCCTGCGGCACGTTCACGCCGGCGTTGTTGACCAGGACGTCTATGCGTCCGAACTCCCCGACCACGCGGTCCACCGCGGCTTTGACGGAGGCCACGTCCGTGACGTCCATCGTGACGGCGAGCGTCCCGAGCCTCTCAGAGATCTCCCGCGCCGACCCTTCGTCCCGGCTCGTGCCCGCGACGGTGGCCCCGGCCTCTCTCAGGGCCGCCGCTATTCCGGCCCCGAGGCCCCGGCCGGCGCCCGTTACGAGGGCGACCTTGCCGTCCAGCCTGAAGACATCGCCGTTCAGGAGGCGCGCCCCTCTCGGAGGGCGGAGACGGCGGCGGAGGCCGCCCCGGCCATCAGGCGGACGTCGGAGGCGACGTTGACGAAGTTGAAGCCCATGTCGATGGCACGCTTCGCGTACTCCGTCGAGCCGCAGAAGATGCCGGCGCCGAGGCCGGCCCCGCGGGCGGAGCCGACGATCCTCTCTATCGCCTCCAGCATCTCGGGCTCCTCGCGGTCCATGCCGGGCCCGAAGCCGAGGGCTTGGCCGAGGTCGGAGGGGCCGACGAAGACGGCGTCGAGGCCGGGGACCGAGAGGATGCCGTCCAGGTCGTCGAGGGCCGCCCGGGTCTCGATCATCGCCATCGTCACGACGGTCTCGTTGGCGCCCTCGGCGTAGTCCGCCCCGCCGTAGAGGTTCGCCCGGAAAGGTCCGTAGGAGCGGTAGCCGTCGGGCGGGTAGCGGCAGGCGCCGACGAAGTCTTCCGCGTCCTTTCTGCCCTCGATCATGGGGCAGATGATCCCGTAGCAGCCGGCGTCGAGCAGCTTCATGATGGGGCCGGGCTCGTTCCACCCGACCCGCGCGAAGGGCACGACCTCCGTGGTCGAGATGGCCTGGAGCATGGGGACGACGCTCCCCATGTCGGGCGGCCCGTGCTGCATGTCTATGGTGAGGCTGTCGTAGCCGGCGTGGGCCATCACCTCGACGGAGAAGGCGCTCGGCACGTGCAGCCAACCGTTGAGGGCGACGCCCCCCTCCCCCC
>CAXUFZ010000154.1:0-8750 GCA_964250345.1 uncultured Rubrobacteraceae bacterium | reverse complement strand
TTCACGCGGTTCTGGAGGGGGGTGGTGTGATGTTCCATCCTACTGGGGGCCGTGGCGGGGGCGGGGGCGAGCGGGGCTTTGGGCGACAGGCTGGGGCGTCGCAAGATGGTGCTTATCGCGGCCGTTATCTTCGCTTTGGGGGCCGTAGGGATGGGCCTCTCGCCGACCGTGGGCGTCCTGATCTTCTTCCGCATCGTCACGGGGCTCGCCGTGGGCGCGGCCTCGGCGCTCGTGCCGACCTACATCTCGGAGATCTCCCCCACCGACATGCGCGGCAGCCTCTCCTCGGTCTTCCAGCTCGCGATCACCCTCGGCATCCTGCTCGCCTACCTGGTGAACTTCGCGCTGGCCGGGGCGGAGGCGTGGCGCTGGATGCTCGGGCTGGCGGCGGTGCCGGCGGTCGTCCTGTTCGTCGGGATGTACCTGGTGCCCGAGACGCCCCGGTGGCTGATAAAGAACGACTTCATGGACGAGGCCAGGAACGTGCTGCGGCGCTCCCGGGGCCGGGAGGACGTGGAGGGGGAGATAGAGGAGATCCGGGAGGTCGAGCGGGAGGAGTCCCAAGCCGGGACCCGCGAGCTGCTCGCCCCTTGGGTCCGGCCCATGCTAATCGTCGGCGTGGGGCTCGCGATGCTCCAGCAGTTCTCGGGGATCAACACCATCATCTACTACGCGCCCAACATCATCCAGGACACCGGCCTCGGGGCCTCGACCTCCATCCTCGCCACCGTGGGCATCGGGATCGTGAACGTGATCTTCACCCTGGTGGCGATCTGGCTCATAGACAGGATAGGCCGCAAGAGGCTGCTCCTCTTCGGTCTCTCGGGCATGACGCTCGGGACCCTCCTGCTCGGCCTGGGCTTCGTTCTGCCGAGCCTCTCGGGCGTCGTCTCGTACATCACGCTGGCGGCCATGCTCCTGTACATAGCCTCGTTCGCGGCGAGCTTCGGCCCGATCGTGTGGGTGATGCTGCCGGAGATCTTCCCGCTGCAGGTCCGGGGCTCGGGCGTCGGCGTCTCCAGCCTGAGCAACTGGGTCGCCAACTTTATCGTCGCCCTCCTGTTCCCGGTCCTGATAGCCTCGCTCGGTCAGGTCCCGGTGTTCTGGGGGCTCGGGGTGATCTGCCTCCTCTCCATGGCCTTCGTCTACTTCAGGGTGCCCGGGACCATGGGACGCAGCCTGGAAGAGATAGAGGAGGACCTGCGCCAGGGCGCGACGGCCAAGGCTTGAGGAGACACGCCCCGCACAGCGCTTGAGGCGTTGACGGCTCTGCTGTTACGGCGCGTAGGATCCGAGGCTGGTGGTGTCTTTGAGGAGCTGTCTGGCCTCTTCGAGGAACGCGCCCGGCGCGAGAACATCCCGGGGCCCGAAGTGAGGAAGTTCGGGACGTCGAGGCCGGGGGCGCGTTGGATCAGGACCGGCACGCCCGCGTTCTTGAGCACGCCGTCCATGGGCAGCGCGACGGTCTCGTTCGGGGCCACGGCGACCTTCGTCCACCTATCCTCCATGCGCGCATTCTATTCCAGGCCGTCCGCCGGAGCCTCAGGTAAAGTCCAGAACCCGAAGTCTTCGAAGCGGACCCGTTCGCGGTGCGGAAAAGGTCTAGCGGCCCCCGACCACCCGGAAGATCCAGATCTTCGTCGCCACGTTGCCCGCCGCATCCCTGGCTACCACCTTCGCGCGGTGCTGGCCGTAGGAGAGTCTGTCGGTGGTGGGATCGTAAGAGAAGGTCTTGGAGGCATCGGCAACGGTTGTCTCCCGGTCGGCGATGCCGAGCGTGTACGCCGGACGGGCTGCGGTTTGCCGAGGCCGAGTAGGCGGTGGACGGGCAAGCCGAGTTTCTTAACGGCGAAGTCGTGCAGGAGGGCGTCGGGGGCGCAGCGCGCCTTCGATGTTCCACGGGCACCGGACCTCGACGTCGCTCAGCGCGTCGGCGATGCCTTCGGCGTCCTGGTCGTAACGGCCGGACGGGGCCGCCTCGTCGCGGCCGACAAACCCGTCTTCCTCGATCTCTAAGACCACGTGTTCGAAAGAGTCGTTCGAGGAGCGGGCGATGGCGAAGGTTCGCCTAGTGTGTACGGCTTTCAGCTCCCTCGTCTGCAAGACCCCCCTCTGTGTGGGCCTCGTGCGCAGCATTGTAGCGATGACCGATGCGTCGTTTCCGAGGAACTCCTACGTTCCATCGCCATGCCAACGAAAGAGCACATCCCGGGCCGGCTTTGGATAGCAATCGGTTACGGGTTCACTCGCAAGCTCAATGCTCATAATCTACGAAACCCTCAGGAGCCCGCCTACTCGGGTCGGAATAGTACCTTTCTTCGGGTGGTAGCTCTAACCCTTGGGACCTGAATCCTTCGAGTATGGTGTCACAGTAATGCACGATAAACTGCTGCGCCCCCTTGACGTTCTGGGCTCGGACGTAAATATGCTCCGATAGGTCCGGGTCGTTCATGACGGGCCTGTTGATCATCGTCTGCAAAAGGTCTGCGCCTTTCGAATACTCACGCATAAGGCGAGACAGGTACGTGAGGCTCTTTGTGTTTGCGTGGCCAAATAGAGCACTTCGAATGACTTCATCGCACGCAGTGGGCTCTACGTGTGCGAGCACTACTCTTACGGTGGGACGACCCTCTCCAGTAGGGTCAGGCACGTGCTGTTCCGCTTGGATTTGTAGCCTGTCACGAGTCGCATAAAGTTCAGCGATTAGTGCCTCTCGTAGCTCTTGTACCCTTTTCTCCTCCGCCCGCTCTGCTTGGTAATAGAAAAGCCAAACGCCGCTGGCTGCTGCGAGGGCTGCGCCGATAAGCGTGGCTAGAAGAGTAGCGAGCCATTGCGCAAATTCCTGGGGGGCAAAAACAAGGAACAGTGAGGAGATGCACACCACTACCCAAGCGGTCGATGCTGCGCCGAATACTATCGTGTTTCTGTTCATTATTAAATTTTGCGGCGGCGTCTGCGGTAGTGGCTTCCAAACCTAGGCGCCTGTTGGCAATTGCTTCGGCCCCTCACCAGCGTAAGCCTTTGTCTGCCGACACCCGGACCACTTCCCCGGCACGGGCCCAACGCATCGCCTCGGCCGCCGCGCCCATCAGCGGGAAGAGGTCCGCGAGCTTGTTTCCCCTGGCTTCTAGCAAAACGAGCGCCACGTCGAAGCGTGAGAGGTACTGCTGATGCGGGATGCCGCGGTCGACGGTGAGGAAAATGTCGAACTCCTCCTGGGCTAACCTCAATAGCTCGCCATTCTCTACCGAGCCCCAGCCACGCTCCTGGACCGTCAGGGCCTCGAACTCGTCCGGTGGAAGGTAACGCTTTAGCCTGCGATCGAGGTTCTCATCGAGTAGAACCCGCACGCACCGAGCCTTCCACGGTCTCCCGGGCCATCTCCAGGTAAGCGACGGCCTGCTCGCGGCTCACACCAGGAAAGCCTTCTAGAAAGTAGTCCAGGGACTCACCTGCGGCCAAGTATTCGATCAGGGTATCCACCGGGACACGTGTACCGGCAAAGACCACCGCCCCGTTCATCAGTCGCGGGTTGCGCGAGACCACTGCGCTTTTTTGTGTGGTTCGGTTCATACTTTTATCTTATCCCATGAGTGGCGCGAAGCCTACCGGGGCATCTCCGGAAAAGATGGCGCATTCTAGCGCCCGACACTTTCTGTTAAAAGGTGGTTAAAAAACTGAAGTGCGAAAAGGCGCCGTTTATACTGCCTTTGTTCGGGTTGTGCGAGCGGGAGAGGGCGCTTTGGCAGCGAGTGCGGCGGAGATCCTGATAGTCGAGGACGACGAGGTCATCATGAGCACCCTCGCCTACAACCTCTCCCGGAACGGCTTCGGGGTGAGCCAGGCGACGACGGGCGCGGAGGCGTTGAGGACGGCGAGAAAGCTGAGGCCGGACCTGATCCTGCTCGACATCATGCTCCCCGGCGAGTCGGGGGTGGAGGTGTGCGAGAGGATCCGGGAGCGCGACACGGGCGTGATGATCGTCATGATCACGGCCAAAGACGCCGAAGAAGACAAGGTCCGCGGCTTCGAGGCCGGGGCCGACGACTACGTCACGAAGCCTTTTGGGATGAAGGAGCTCGTGGCACGCATCAACGCGAACCTGAAGCGGGGCGAGACGGGCGGGCGCGGCAAGATCATCGAGGCCGGCGACCTCCAACTGGACACGAAGAACTTCACGGCCCGCGCGGGCGAGGAGTCCCTGGACCTGCGCCTCAAGGAGTTCGAGCTCCTGGCCGCCCTGGCCTCGACGCCGGGCGAGCTCCGGAGCCGGGAGGAGCTGGCCAAAGAGGTCTGGGGCCACGCGGGCGTCGGCTC
Organism: uncultured Rubrobacteraceae bacterium; assembly: GCA_964250345.1. Taxonomy (GTDB): domain Bacteria; phylum Actinomycetota; class Rubrobacteria; order Rubrobacterales; family Rubrobacteraceae; genus Rubrobacter_D. Next base: position 4,433 of record CAXUFZ010000154.1, on the reverse strand, counting down.
CTCGCGCACCATAGACGTCCACATCCGCAGGATACGGGCGGCGCTGGAGACCCAGAGCGCCTACGAGTACATCCACACGGCGCGCGGGCTCGGCTACCGCTTCGAGGCCAGGCTCCGGGCCGGCGCCGGGCAGCCGGGTTAGCCCTTGGCGCTGGAGCGGCGCGACGCGGAGAGGCCCTTGGAGAAGCCTTCGGAGAAGCCTTCGGAGAAACCTCTGGAGGAGCCCAGGGCGTTCAGTCCCGACGAGCTGCAACGGGTCAACAAGATCCGACGCGACTTCGTCGCCAACGTCTCCCACGAGCTGAAGACCCCGGCCACGAGCCTCAAGCTCCTAGCCGAGAGCCTGGAGGAGAGCCTGGAGGAGGACCCGGTCCAGACGCGCCTCTTCGCCGCGCAGCTCAAGAAGGAGACCGAGCGCCTCGCCCACCTCATCACCGACCTGCTCGACCTGGCCCGCCTCGAAAGCCAGGAGAAGACCGACTACCCGACGCTCGTGGACGTACGCGGCGTCCTGATGACCGTGCTCTCGGGCATGAGGCGCGTGGCCCGCAAGAAGGACATCACCCTCCAGTGGAAGCGCTTCGGCAAGGCCGCCCGCTACGCCGTCCGCGGCGACGAGACGCAGCTCACGTCGATGTTCACGAATTTGGTGGACAATGCCGTCAAGTACACGCCGCCCGGCGGGCGGGTCGAGGTCACGGGCGGGTCCGAGGGCGAGGAGATCGTCATAAGCATCACGGACACGGGCATCGGCATCCCAGAGGGTAAGCTCTCGCGCATCTTCGAGCGGTTCTACCGGGTGGACAAGGCCCGCTCCAAGGCGACCGGCGGCACGGGCCTCGGCCTCTCCATCGTCCGCCACGTCGCCGAGAACCACGGGGGCCGCGTGACCGTCGAGAGCGTCCCCGGCGAGGGCACGACCTTCACCGTGTACCTGCCGCGCGCGTAGGCGCTCCGGCTTCGCCCCCGCTTTCGGCCGACCCCCCGTCGCCGCGGCGCGGGGCGATCGCGTAAGATTCGGGGTCGGACGCTTGCGATAGGGTGTGTCACGGTCGGCGTGGCATTCGGGGTGAAGAGCATGACGATAGCGCGCAAACTGTGGATGGGTTTTGGGTTCCTGATCCTCTTGTTCACCCTGGCCTGCCTGGTCGTCTTCCTCAGCGGACGGTCCATAAGCATGGCGCTGGACGAGACGGTGCGGGTCGAGGGGCCCGCGCGCGCGGCGGCCTACGAGATGGAGATCAACGCCATCGAGATCGGCCGCGACGTCCAGGACTACCGGGAGACCGGGGACGGGCGCTACCTGGACCGCTTCGAGAACGACCAGGCGGACTTCCAGAGGTTCAAGGCCTCCTACGACGACCTGGCGGATACCCAGAGGGGCAGGGATCTGGGACGCGAGATCTCCGCCGCCTACGACGACTATGTCGCCCTGGGCAACAACCTGGTCGAGGCCCCAGACGCCGGCGGGCCGGACGAGGAGAGGTTCCTGCGGTCGCGGGCGGAGCTCGACCGGCTCCTCGACGAGGAGGTCCAGCCGTGGACCGAGCGGCAGCTCGTCGAGGCGGAGGAGAGGGCCGCCGGCTCCATCCGCGGCGTCTACGCGACCATCGCGGCGCTCCTGGTGGTGGGCCTTCTCGCCGGCGCGTTGGCGGCCTACGGGATCAACCGCGGGATCCTCTCCTCCGTGCGCCGGCTGAGGGAGGGCGCGGAGAGGGCCGGCCGGGGGGACCTCGACCACAAGATAGACCTGAGCACGGACGACGAGCTCGGCACCGTGGCCGCCGCCTTCAACGCCATGCTCGACCGGCGCCGGGAGTCCGAGGAGGAGCTGCGGGAGAGTGAGGAGCGCTTCCGCGGCCTCTCCGACGCCGCCTTCGAGGGCGTCGCCATCACGGAGGAAGGAAGGTTCCTGGAGACCAACCGGGCCTTCGCGCGCATGTTCGGCTACGATCCCGTGGAGCTGGTCGGCGTGTTCGGGCCCGAGGTCATAGCCCCCGAGTCGCGGGAGATGGTGACGCGCAACATCTCTTCGGGCCACGAAGAGCCCTACGAGGCCGTCGCGCTCAGAAAAGACGGCACGACCTTCGACGCGGAGATACAGGCCAGGATGACCTCCTATCGCGGTCGCCGGGTCCGGGTCACGGCCGTCCGCGACGTCACGGACCGCCGGCGGGCCGAGAGGCTGCTGCGAGAGGCGGAGGCCCGGTACCGGACGCTCGTCGAGCAGCTCCCGGCGGCCATCTACGTGCAGGAGGCGGGCGAGCCCGAGAACCTCGGCGGGATGGTCTACGTGAGCCCCCAGATCGAGGCGCAGTCAGGCCGCCCGCCGGAGGCTTTTGTAGAAGATCGCGAGCTCTACACGGAGGTGATCCACCCCGAAGACCGCGGGCGGGTGCGGGCCGAGGACGACCGCACGGAGGGGACGGGCCAGCCGTTCAAGGTCGAGTACCGCGTCGTCAGGCCCGACGGCACTGTCGTCTGGATCCGGGACGAGGCGCGCCTGATCCGTGACGACGAGGGCAACCGCCGGTTCTGGCAGGGCTTCCAGATCGACATAACCGAGCAGCGCCGCGCGGCGGAGCGGCTGCGCGAGAGCGAGGAGCGCTACCGGCTCGTGGCCCGGGCGACGGACGAGGCGATCTGGGACTCGGACATCGTCGCCGACCGCCAGACGTGGAACGGCGCGGTCGAGGCGATGTTCGGCTACCCGGCCGGCACGGTCACGGACGCCGCGTGGTGGGAGGACCACGTCCACCCGGACGACCGCGGGCGCGTGCTCGCCGGCATAGAATCCGTCCTGAAGAACGGCGGCGAGTCGTGGGCCGAGGAGTACCGCTTCCGGCGCGCGGACGGCGGGTACTCGACCGTCGGGGACCGGGCCTACCTGGTGCGCGACGGGGCCGGCGAGCCGGTCCGCATGGTCGGGTCCATGGCGGACATCACCGGGCGCAAGGAGGCCCAGGAGGGGCTGCGGGCCTCGGAGGCCGAGCTCCGGGCGCTCTTCGCGGCGATGAGCGACGTGATCCTGGTCCTCGACTCCGGGGGACGCTACCTCAGGATCGCGCCGACCAACCCCTCGCTGCTCTACAGGCCCTCGGAAGACCTCGTCGGCCGGACGGTCCGAGACGTCTTCCCGGCCGAGGAGGCCGAGGAGTTCATGGGGCACATCCGGCGGGCGCTCTCGGAAGGGCATCCGGTCGAGACGGAGTACTCCCTGCGCATCGACGGGCGGGAGGTGTGGTTCGCGGGGACCGTCTCGCCCGTGGACGACGAGCAGGTGCTCTACGTCGCCCGCGACGTGACGGAGAGGAAGAGCGCCGAGGGACGGTTGCGGCGGGCCGAGGAGCGCTACCGCACGCTCGTCGAGCGGATGCCGGCGGTCACGTACATGCAGGAGATCGACAGCCCAGAGGCCGCGGTGTACATGAGCCCGCAGATAGAGTCCCTGACGGGCTACACCCCCGAGGACTGCCGGGACCCGGGCCTCCGCTACCGCATGGTCCACCCCGACGACCGGGAGCGCATAATGTCCGAGGACGGGCAGACCGGCGGGCCGGACGAGGTCTTCGCCACGGAGTACCGCGTCGTCCACCGCGACGGCCGCACCGTCTGGGTCCGCAACGAGGCGGTCATGACCCAAGGGCCCGACGGGTCGCGCTACTGGCAGGGGTTCATGGCGGACATCACCGAGCGCAAGCGGGCCGAGCGGGGGATGGAGCAGGCCCGGCTCGCCGCCGAGGAGGCCAGCCGCGCCAAGAGCGACTTTCTCGCCAACATGTCGCACGAGATCCGCACCCCCATGAACGGCGTCATCGGCATGACGGAACTCCTGCTCGACACGCCGCTGGACCGCGAGCAGCGCGAGTACGCAGAGACGGTGAGGACCTCGGCGGAGAACCTGCTCGTCATCATCAACGACATCCTGGACTTCTCGAAGGTCGAGGCCGGCAAGCTGCGCCTGGAGCGCGTGGACTTCGCCCCGCGCGTCGCGGTCGAGGACGTGGTCGCGCTCCTGGCGGGCCGCGCCCACGAGAAGAACCTGGAGCTGGCGAGCATCGTCGAGCCCGGGGTCCCGGCGGCGCTCGTCGGCGACCCCGTGAGGCTGAAGCAGATCCTGACCAACCTGCTCGGCAACGCCGTCAAGTTCACCGAGGGCGGCGAGGTGCTGGTGAGGGCCGAGCTATCCGATGAGGACGAAGAATCCGCGACGGTGCGGTTCTCGGTGAGGGACACGGGGATCGGGATGACGGACGAGCAGGTCTCGGGCCTGTTCCGCTCCTTCACCCAGGCCGACACCTCGACGACCCGCCGCTACGGGGGCACGGGCCTCGGCCTCGCCATAAGCAAGCAGCTCGTGGAGCTGTTGGGGGGGGGGATCTCGGTCCACAGCGAGCCCGGCGTCGGCAGCACCTTCTCGTGCTCTGTCACCC
>CAXUFZ010000153.1:0-8893 GCA_964250345.1 uncultured Rubrobacteraceae bacterium | reverse complement strand
AAACCGAACCCCGCCCGCACGGACCGCCCCGCGAACGCGCCGGGCGCCGCCGCAAACCCCGACTCCCGAAGCGGTCCGAAGGACCGCGCCTCCCGCCTCCCGGAAGCGAAGCGACCTACGAACCGACCGGCGCGGGCAGCGACTCCAGGTACCAGGCGTAGGTGCGTTCGATGCCCTCTCTGAGGGGGATACTCGCCCGCCAGCCGAGGGAGTCGAGGCGGCCCACGTCGAGGAGCTTGCGGGGGGTTCCGTCGGGCTTGGAGGTGTCGTAGGAGAGGTCGCCGCCGTAGCCGACGACCCCGCTGATGGTCTCGGCCAGCTCGGAGATGCTGACGTCCTCGCCGGTCCCGACGTTGACGGGCGCGTCGCCGGAGTGTGTGTCCATCAGGTGCGCGCACGCGTCGGCGAGGTCGTCGACGTGGAGGAACTCGCGGCGCGGGGTGCCGGTCCCCCAGACGGTCACGGAGGGCTCGCCGTTCTCCTTCGCCTCGTGGAACTTGCGGAGGAGGGCCGGCAGGACGTGGCTGGTCTTCAGGTCGAAGTTGTCGCCGGGGCCGTAGAGGTTCGTGGGCATGGCGGAGATAAAGTCCGTGCCGTGCTGGGCGTTGTACGCCTGGCAGAGCTTTATGCCGGAGATCTTGGCGATCGCGTACGCCTCGTTGGTGGGCTCGAGCTCGCCCGTCAGGAGGTACTCCTCCTTTATGGGCTGCGGCGCGAACTTGGGGTAGATGCACGAGGAGCCGAGAAAGAGGAGCTTCCGAACGCCGTGGCGATGGGCAGCCCCGATCACGTTGAGTTGGATGGCGAGGTTGTCCCGCAGGAAGTCCGCCGGATAGGTGGCGTTGGCGAGGATGCCACCCACCTTGGCAGCGGCGAGAAAGACGTACTCCGGCCTCTCGGCGGCGAAGAACGATTCCACGGCGACAGGGTCCGTGAGGTCGAGCTCGGAGCTCGCGCGTTCGATGGGGTCGTGGCCGTCGGCGCGGAGGCGGCGCGAGATGGCGGAGCCGACGAGGCCCCGGTGGCCGGCGACGTAGACCCTGGAGCCGGGCCTCACTGGGCGGCCACCCCCCTGAGGGCGAGGACGTGGCCGGCGTCGGTGAGGGTCTTCTCCTGGCGGGCGAGCTCGTAGTCGTTGTCCACCATCCGGCCGACCAGCTCGTCGATGCCGACCCTGGGCTCCCAGCCGAGAAGCTCGCGGGCCTTGGTGGCGTCGCCTTGAAGGTCTTCGACCTCCGTGGGGCGGAAGTACCGGGGGTCTATCTCGACGTGCTGCCGCCAGTCGAGGTCGAGGCGGTCGAAGACGCGTTCGACGAACTCGCGCACGGTGTAGGCGTGGCCGGTGGCGACCACGTAGTCGTCGGCCTTCTCCCGCTGGAGCATCAGCCACATGGCCTCGACGTAGTCCTCGGCGTGGCCCCAGTCGCGGCGGGCATCGAGGTTGCCGAGGAAGAGCTTGTCCTGGAGGCCGAGCTTGATGCGGGCTGCGGCCCGCGTGATCTTGCGCGTCACGAACGTCTCCCCGCGCCTCTCGGACTCGTGGTTGAAGAGGATGCCGTTGGAGGCGAAAAGCCCATACGCCTCGCGGTAGTTGATCGTCATCCAGTAAGCGTACACCTTGGCCGCCGCGTAGGGGCTCCTCGGGTAGAACATCGTCTTCTCGGACTGGGGGGCGGGGGCGGCGCCGAACATCTCGGAGGTGCCGGCTTGGTAGAACCGGATCTCCTCCCCCGCGTGCTCCTGCACGTCGCGCACGGCCTCCAGGATCCTCAGCGTCCCCAGTCCGTCCACGTCGCCCGTGTACTCGGGCTGCTCGAAGGAGGCCTTGACGTGGGACTGGGCGCTCAGGTTGTAGACCTCCTGCGGCATGACCCGCTGCAGGACGCGCCTGAGGCCGCTGCCGTCGGAGGAGTCGCCGTAGTGGAGGAAGATGCGGGCCTCGGGGTCGTGCGGGTCGCGGTAGAGGTGGTCGATGCGGTCGGTGTTGAAGGTCGAGGCGCGGCGGATGATGCCGTGGACCTCGTAGCCTTTGGAGAGCAGGAGCTCGGCCAGGTAAGAGCCGTCCTGACCTGTGATGCCGGTGATGAGCGCCTTTTTCGTCATGGTGGTCCTCCTACTCGTAGGTTTTGAGGCCCGCGTACTGGGCCGCGAACATCGCGGCGAAGCGGGGGTTGTGCATGAGGTAGCGTTTCCAGAGCCTCCGCGGCTCCCTGGCGAAGCGGTAGAGCCACTCCAGTCCCGCCGACTGCATCCAGCGCGGGGCCTGGGGGGCGCGGCCGGAGAAGAAGTCGAAGGCGGCCCCGACGCCGACCATGGCCGCAGGAACCCGGCCCCGGTGCTCGGACATCCAGATTTCCTGCTTCGGGCAGCCGAGCCCGACGAGCAGGACGCCGGCGCCGGAGGCCGAGATCTCCCGCACGAAAGCCTCGTCTTCTTCTTCGGTAAGCGCCCGGAACGGCGGCGAGATGCGGCAGGCGATCCTGATACCGGGGAACCGCTCTTCGAGCGCCGGGACGAGGTCGTCCAGCGCCTCCTCGGTGCCGCCGTAGAGGCCGACGGGGACGTCCTCGCGGGCGGCGCGTTCGACGACCGCGGAGATCAGGTCAGCGCCCCGCACCTGCGTCGCCCCCCGGACCCCAAGCCACCGGAGCGCCCACACGAGCGGCCGGCCGTCGGGCGTCACCACGTCGGCGGCGTTGACCACGCGCCGGAACGCCGCCGAGTCGAAGGCCTCCATCGCCATGTGCACGTTGGCGACGCAGACGTAAGAGGAGCGTCCCTCCCGGCCCCAGCCGACGACCTTCTGGGCGGCGTCGGCGTAGCTCGTGGCGTCGACCCTCATGCCGATCACGGACCGCGAGGCGGGGCTCACGCCGCGTTCCCCTCGATGGCCCGCTCGTAGATCCCGACGAGCATCCGGTAGTTCCGGTCGGCGGTGTAGTTGGCCTCGTACTCGCGGCGGGCCTCGTCCCTCATGCGGGCGCGGCCCGCCGGGTCCCCGCAGAGGCGGTCGACCTGGCGGGCGAGGTCGGGGGCGGCGCCGGGCCAGAAGTGGAGGCCGGTGCACCCGTGCTCGACGAGCTCCTCGATGGCGCCGATTCTGGCGGCGATCACGGGCGTGCCCGCCGCGAAGGACTCGGCCGCCACCCGCCCGAACGTCTCGTACCACTCGGAGGGGAAGACCAGCGCGGCAGCGTCCTTCATCAGGGAGCGCACCTCCTCCGGAGACTTCCGGCCGAGCCACTCCACGCGCGGGTCGCGTTCGGCGGCGCGGGCGACCGACGGGGCCAGGGGTCCGTCGCCGACCACCTTCAGCGGGATGGGGGCCCCGATCCTCCCCCAGGCCTCGAGCAACACGCCCACGCCCTTCTCCGGCGAGAGCCGGCCAACGAACAGGGCGTACCCGCCGCGGCCCCGCCCCGGCCCCGGGTCCGGGCTCACGAAGTTGGGCTTGACCGAGATCCTCTCCGCCGGCAGGCCGCCCTCGACGAACTTGTCGCGGGCGAACCGGGTGAGCGCCACGTAGGCGTCCACCTTCCGCCCCCAGGTGCCGAGGGCCCGGTGCGCCGAGAGCATGGCCGCGGCGACCCCCGAGGCCGGACGGCTCCCCCGGTAGCACCCATGCGCCACCGCGGGCAGCGGAACCGCCTTGCCCAGGCAGTCCTCGCACGGCCCACCGTCCCGAAAGAACAGCCCGTTCGGGCAGAGCAGGCGGTAGTTGTGTAGCGTCTGGACTACGGGCACTCCCTCGTCCTTCGCGGCGTGGTAGCCCGCCGGCGAGACGAGGGGGAAGGTGTTGTGGAAGTGGACCACGTCGGGCCGCTCGCGGCCGATAACGGACCGCAGTTCGCGGTACGCCTCGCGGTTCCACAGCGTCTTACCCGCCAGCGCCGCCCGGCCCATCGTCGCCGCCGCGTCGTTGTGAGCCGTGTAGCGCAGCACCCGGTGGCCCCGCTCCTCCAGCAGGAAGGCCTCCTCGGCGAAGACCGCGTCCTCGCCGCCGGGCTGCTGGTAGGCGTTGTGGACCAGCAAAACAGACGCCGGCGCGGCGGACGCGGACGATCGACAACCCATTGCCGCATCGCCACCTGTTTCTGTCCGTCGCGCCAGCATCTCTGGGGCAATGTTCGCGCCGGAGGCGCCGCGCGGCATCTGTCATGCGGCACATATTTGGTCGGCGCTTCGCGCCTCCCGGAGATTAGAGAGATAGAGAGTAGTAAGACCCGGGCGTGGCCTTTTCTACTCTCTACGAACGGGCGCGGCGGACCCCTCTTCGGCCCGTTACCGGAGTCGGGGGCTCTCTTCGGGAAAAGCTTCGAGCCTTTCGACGAACCAGTCGAGCACGCCGCTCTCCCCGGCTTCGGGGGCCGCCGCGCGCGCTTCGGCGTAGAAGAGGGCCTGGTCGAGCAGGTAGGCCAGGTGCAGGTGCGGCAGGTGCTCCTCGCCGCCGGGCCAGACGGCGTCGAGGAGTCGCCGGAGGAATTGGGGGTCGGGTACGTGATCCCTTCTGTCGAACAGCGCGGCCTGGATGGCCTGGAAGTGGAAGGCGTCGTAGAGGGGCGTTATGCCCTCCTCGACGCGGTCCCAGTCGAAGACGAACAGGCCTTGAGGGCCGACGCGCGTGTTCCACGGCGCGAAGTCCCGGTGCGCCGGCGCGACCGGCACGACGACGGGGCCGAGGCCCTCGCGGAGCTTCGAGAGCGACCCGTCGAGCACTTCGTAGAGGGGACGCGGCGCGCGCGACTCCAGGAGACGGGTTCGCTCCGCCAACCGCTCCGACATGGGACCTTCGGCGAAGGCGGCTCTCTGGGAGAACGGTACGAAGAAGTCCTCCAGGAAGCTCAGGTGGTCCGATGAAAGCTCCGCCGGGCCCGGTGTCGGGGGGCCGCCGCTCGTCAGCAGAACGTCGCAGCCCTGCCACCCGAAGAAGCCGAGCATCTCCGGGACCCTGCCGTGCAGGGTCTCGTTCTCGGCCAGCCGGAGGAGGTTGCGGCGTTCGGCCTCGACGTCGGCACGGGCCGCCGGCGTGGCGGCGAGCTTGGCGAAGGCCCGCGACTCGCCGGAGGGCGTGACCGCCTGGGCCGTGACCTTCCTGTACGCCCCCGGCGTGCCGACGTAGAACGCTACGTCGACGGGCTCGCCCAGCGACCGGGAGAGCTCCGCCTCCAACCCGTTCAGCGCCGGTTCGTCGAGGAGGAGCCTCCCGCCCCGGATGACGCCCGAGGAGATCAGGCGCTTCGCCGCCCGCCCCTTCAGGTTCCCCGGCCGGAACAGCTCCCGCATCCCCGCCCGCCTGACGGCCGGACGGCCCGCCGGAAACAGCCACCGCGCCGCCGCGAGCGTCGGATACGCCCGGTACTCGCGGCCCCCGTCGCCGGAGGCCACCGGGATCGCCAAAGACGCCAGGGCGGACAGGCTGGACGACCTTCCTTGCAATACCTTCCTTTCGGGGCAAACAAGAGGTTTCAGGTTACTCGCCGGAAACCTGTGAGTAAAGGTGTCCGACCGGGGTGGGGTCGACTGCGTACAAGATGCTAGTTCGATACGAGCCTCCCGGCGAGTCCTCTCTGCTCCGAGGCCGCGTCCAGCGCTCTCAGTACGTCCTCCGGGTACTCTATGCCGCCCTTCGTCCGGTTCACGACCGACGATTGCGCGTGGAGCCCGGGGTAGGAGTCGAACTGTACGAGATAGTCCCGTATCCGGTCCGTCATGCGTGGCGAGGGAAACAGCTTCCCGGAGAAGGCGACGACGAGGGCGCCCTCGCCCCACGGTTTACCGGCGGGGGGATCGTGGAAGCCGCCGGTCAGGGCGCCGGCCAGGAACTCCGCGCACATCGCCAGCCCGAGGCCCTTGACGCCTCCGAGCGGGACCAGGCTGCCGCCCCCTCGTTCCGGGCCGGACAGCCCCTCGACGACCTTCGGATCCCGCGAGGGCTCTCCGTCCTCGTCGAGCACGGCCCCCTCCGGCAGCGTCCCGCTTTTCGCGTGTTCCAGAAGGCCGAACAGCGAATTCTGGCTCATGGCACCGTCGAACAGGAACGGGGGATCGCCGGGTGCGCAGAAGGCCAGCGGGTTGTTGCCGACCAGGTTGCCCGACGCGACGCCCGGATGGTTCATGAGCGGGGCGTTCTGCACGGAGACGACGCCGATCATCCCGGCGTCCAAAACAGGTCCCAGGACGGCCCCCACGACGTGCGGCTTCGGGAAGGCGACCAGCCCGATCCCCGACTCACCGGCCATCTCCGCGGCGAGGGCGGCGGCGCGCTGCCCGACCTGATCCGGCCAGTGCCGCCGCGGCGCCCAAACGCGTGCTGATAAAACCGTCAACTTCTCCGCCGGCGCGTCGAGCCGCATCCCGAGCTCCCTCGAACCCACCCGATCCAGGACGTCGGGAAGCCGTCCCATGCCTCGGACAAAATCGCCGAGTTCGTCGCGCCGAACGGCGATCGAGAGCCATGACTCGGCTATCCCCCCGTCTATGCCGGAGGCGGCGAACAGCTCACGCCCGACGGCGAGGACGTCGTCCCCGTGTACCTTCGTCGGTGCCGGCCGGTCCGGTGATCTTTCCAGGGCCATTCCTTTCACGCGTGCCGGGCCAAAGGCTACCCGCTGGTCCTCGGCCAGTAAAGACCCCCGAGAGGTCAGGGTACCGAGAGGTGATGCGCTCCGAGAACGATGACCGTCATGCCCTCGGGACCGGCCCGGGATTCGTGCTCTTCTCACGCCTCCCACAAGATCGCCCGCCCCGCCGCGGTCGGCGACCGAGGGCCGTTCACCTCAGAACATCCTCCCGCCATCCGGCACGTCCAGGTCAGGGGAGAGGAGGACGACCTCGCCGTCTTCGTCCGGTACGCCGAGGACGAGGACCTCGCTCTTGAAGCCCGCTATCCGCTTGGGCGGGAAGTTGACGACCGCGACGACCTGCCGGCCCAGGAGCGCTTCGGGCTCGTAATGGACGGTGAGCTGGGCGCTGGTCCTTTTCTCCCCGATCCCCGGCCCAAAATCCACCGTGAGCTTGATGGCCGGTTTCCTCGCCTCGGGAAACGGCTCGGCCGCGACGATCCGTCCGGCCTTTATCTCCACCTTCTCGAAGTCTTCCCAGCCGATCTCGCCCAAGAATCACCCCTCCCGCTCTCCCGTCCGACGCTTCCCCGGCACAGTCTACAGCGGCCCACCACGCCCCGGCAGCCCGAAGAGCGCGGCGATGCTAACCTGCTCGAAACGGACGACCCAACCCCGGAGGAGACCCGATGGCCGCTACCTTTATCCACACCTGCTACCGCGTCCTCGACCCAGCCCGCAGCGAGGACTTCTACGTCAACAAGCTCGGTCTCAAGAAGGTCGGCGAGATGGACCTCGGCTCCGCCACCCACCACTTCTTCGCCCTCGAAGAAGACCCCTCCCATCCCATGCTGGAGCTCACCCACAACCACGACCAGGCCGAGCCCTACGACAAGGGCGACGGCTACGCCCACGTCGCCTTCACCGTGGACGACCTCGAAGCCACCGTAGAAGACCTCAAAAACCAGGACGTAACGGTAACCCTCGAACCCAAGACCCTCACTGCCGACGGCAACGACTACCGCATCGCCTTCATCGAAGACCCCGACGGCTACAAGATAGAGCTCGTTCAACGCGGCACCATGAAGGTCGGAACGATGTACCAATAGCGCACATCGTCTCCCCCCGGGCCGCGCACGACCCACACCCCGTGTAGGGGCGGGTTTCAAACCCGCCCGCGCCCGACGAAATGTAAAAGGAAACGGGCGCCTCCATCACCGACCGCGCCGCCAACGGGCCGCAAAGCGTCGTTCCCTAACCCAACTTTCTCACCTCGAACAACTCCCGCACGACGTGCAAATTGAGATGTCCCGGCAAAAATGTGTCGCGCGACCATTGGGCGGGGCGCCCGTCCGTCAGGTACATGGTCTGGACGAGGGAGAGGGCGGCGGAGGGGTTTTGCAGGCCGAGCCTCTCGCCGGTTCCGTCTTCGGGCCCGATCGTGACGGCCTCTATGGACATCTGCGAGTAGCCGATAGGAACACCCGCGGAGACCAGAAGGTCGAGCAGCATCGCGTCCGGCCTGAAACGCCGCCGGATCGTCCCCACGCCCATCACCTCCTCCGGCACGACGTCTACCATCCACGCGGCGGGCTTCTCTTCCATGAGCAAGACCCGCGAGACCCGAACCACCGCGCTCCCCTCCGGGACCTCTAGAGCCGCCGCTTCATCGGCTTCGGCGCCTCCGGCCTCGATCTCCAGCCCGGCGCTGTCGAGGGAGAGCCCGAGCCGCTCGGCGTGCACGGTGTACGTCTCCAACCGCTCCAGGCCGGACCTCAGCCGCGCCCCACCGGGGGGACGGACCAGGAACGTCCCGCTGCCCTGGCGTCTCTCCAGCACGCCGCGCTCCGCGAGCCGGGCCAGCCCGGCGCGGACCGTGATCCGCGAGACGCCCAACGTCTCCACCAACTCGGCCTCGGGCGGGATGCGGTCTCCGGCCTTGTACCGGCCGCGCAGTAGCAGGTCCTCCATGCGGCGCTCAACCTGCAAGTACAGGGGGTCCCCCCGCCGCTTCCGGCCCGGCCTCTGCGGTTCCGTCTTCAGGCACGCCCCCGATCCGAACTCCAACCACAATCCTACACGGCCCATTACCAGGCCGGTATCGGACCCTTGTATAACAAATTGGTATTAACTATGATGCGTTTGTGGCCTGGGGGCCGATGCGTGGGGGAGAGTCCCGTTGCTAGTTTCGGGATGGGTTCGCGGTTGGCCGGGGAGGTCGTCGCGGGCGGGCGGTGCGGAGCGAGGCTGAAGGGAGTTCGGGGTGAGCGAGCCGGGACGCGGGGGACGGCAGGGCGGGGGGTACGAGGACGTCGAGGCGGGCTACCTGGAGC
>CAXUFZ010000152.1:8072-8895 GCA_964250345.1 uncultured Rubrobacteraceae bacterium | reverse complement strand
GGTTCCCACTTTGCGGGGTACCACATGCTTGCTACGACGCGCCGGCGCGGGTGGGAGTAGAAGCCGGCTGCTGAAGATACGAAGAAGGAGGTCTGGATGAGTACGGAGTTCGAGAACGGGAGAACCAAGGTCCCCAGAGGTCGGTCGTCGCGCATGTCGGTAGGTATGGTTCTTTTTCCCGACGTCACTCAGTTGGACCTCACCGGTCCCTACGAGGTCTTTTCGCGTATGCCAGACACGGAGGTGCGTTTGCTGGCGGCCACCCTCGAGCCTGTTCGATCTGAATTCGGTCTTACCATCGCCCCAGACACTCGGTTCGACAGCGTCCCGCCGCTCGACGTTCTCTTCGTACCGGGCGGGTCCGGCGTTGACCGAATGATGGAGGACGACGAGTTGCTCGACTTCCTAAGGGAGCAGGGACAGCAGGCGAAATACGTCACTTCGGTTTGTACGGGTTCCCTCATCTTGGCGGCCGCGGGCCTGCTCCGAGGCTACCGCGCCGGAACGCATTGGCTCGCGATGGACTTTCTGAGAATGCTCGGAGTCGAAGCGGTCTCGGAAAGGGTCGTCATCGACCGTAACCGCATCACGGGTGGGGGGGTGACCGCCGGGATCGACTTCGGCCTGGCGATGGCCTCTGAGCTGTTCGGAGAGGAGGTAGCCAAAGATATACAGCTGACCATGGAATACAACCCGGAGCCGCCATTCGACAGCGGGCACCCCGAGAACGCGGACAGCAACGTCGTGGAGCGTGTCTCCGCAGCACGCCGTGAAGTTCAGGACGGCAGAAAAAAGGTTACAGGGCGAGTTGCCGGTCGCTTGG
>CAXUFZ010000152.1:0-8024 GCA_964250345.1 uncultured Rubrobacteraceae bacterium | reverse complement strand
CCCCCCCCGCCACCACCGCTTCCGACCCCCCACCCCGGCCGCGCCCACCCCCGACGACAGGATTGGAGCTTGATCCAAAAGTCCGATTTGTACACCACGACGTTGCTCGTTCAGAAAAGGAGGCGAGGATGTTGAGCGAAGCCCCCGAGATGGTTCAGAGGCTCAAGGAAGACGGGACCCTGGAAGGGGGCGGGGCGCCCGACCTCGGCAAAGAAGAACTACGGAACCTTTACCGGTGGATGCTCTTTGGACGGAAGTTTGACGAGCGTGCCCTGCGCATGCAGCGGCAGGGACGATTGGGGACCTACCTGTCGTTCGCCGGACAGGAGGCGGCCCAGGTCGGGAGCGCCAGCCTGCTGGAGGCCGGGGACTGGATGTGGCGAACCTACAGGGACAACCTCGCGAGCATGGTCTTCGGTCAGCTTCCTAAAGACCTCCTCCTGAGCTACGCCGGCAACGGGCAGGGCGGCTACGGAACGGAGGGAATCAACATGCCGCCGATGTCCCTCCAGATCGCCAGCCAGGTCCCGCACGCGGCCGGGTGCGCCTGGGCCCAGAAGCTCAGGGGCGAAGACCGCGTCACCCTCTGCTACTTCGGCGACGGGGCGACGTCGGAGGGCGACTTCCACGAGGGACTCAACTTCGCGTCCGTCTACGGTGCGCCTTGCGTGTTCTTCTGCCAGAACAACCATTGGGCGATAAGCCTTCCGGTGGAGAAGCAGATGGCCTCGCCCACGATAGCCCAGAAGGCGGTTGCCTACGGCATCGAGGGTGCGCGGGTGGACGGCAACGACCTGCTCGCCGTTCGCGAGGTAACGCGGGAGGCCATCGAACGCGCCAGGGCCGGAGAGGGTCCCACGCTCATAGAGGCGTTGACGTATCGCCTCAACCCCCACAGCACCGCCGACGACCACACGCGCTACCACGTCCCCGAGGTCCACGAGGAGTGGGCCACGAAGCGCGACCCCGTAAGCCGCCTGAGGGCCTTCTTGGAAGAGAGAGGAATTTGGGGCGAGGAGGACGAGGAGCGGGCCCTGGCCGGGATCAAGGAAGAGCTGGACGGAGCAGTAGAGGCGGCGGAGGACGTACCCAAGACACGCGTGGAGCAGCTCATCGACGGGACCTTCGCCGAGCCGACGCCCGAGCTTCTCCGGCAGCGGGAGACGGCCCGCCGCTTCTCCGAGGAGGTGGGTTAAGCCGTGACGCAGCTCACCATGATCCAGGCCATCAACGGCACGCTGGCCGAGGCGATGGAAGAGGACGAACGGGTGATGGTGCTCGGGGAGGACGTGGGCAAAAACGGGGGGGTCTTTCGGACCACCGACAAGCTGCAGGAGCGCTTCGGCGAGGACCGGGTAGTGGACACGCCCCTGGCCGAGGCCGGGATCATAGGGTCGTCCATCGGGCTCGCGGTGAATGGTCTCAGGCCGATCGCCGAGATACAGTTCGCGGGCTTTCTCTACCCGGCCTTCGACCAGCTCGCCTCCCAGGCGGCACGCTTTCGGTTGCGCTCCGGTGGGCGTTACCCCGTTCCCCTGGTCGTCCGCGTTCCCTTCAGCGGCGGTATACGGGCCCCCGAGCTGCACTCGGACAGCTTCGAGGCGCTCTTCGCCCACACGCCGGGGCTGAAGGTGGCCATACCCAGCGATCCCTACGAGGCCAGGGGGCTGCTCCGCTCTGCGATAGAGGACCCGGACCCCGTGTTGTTCATGGAGCCGATGAAGCTTTACCGGACCAAAGGCGAGGTTCCCGACGAGCCGTACTCGATACCCCTGGGCGAGGCGAGGGTGGCGAGGGAGGGCGAGGACGTCACCGTGGTGGCCTGGGGCCCGACCGTGCCGCTGGCGCTCGCGGCCGCCGAAGCCATGGAGGAGCGGCGGGGCGCCTCCGTGGAGGTCGTGGACCTCAGGGCCGTCGCGCCCTTCGACAGGGGGACCGTCGCGGGCTCGGTGGAGAAGACGGGGAGGGCTGTGGTGGTGCACGAGGCCCCGAAGACCGGCGGGTTCGGGGCCGAGGTGGCGGCCGGGATCATGGAGGGGGCCTTCCTGCGGCTGGAGGCGCCGGTCGGCCGGGTGTGCGGCTACGACACGGCCTACCCGGGCGCTTTCCAGGCCGAGAACGAGTGGATGCCCGACCTCGGGCGTCTCACCGCGGCGATAGAAGAAGCGCTCGACTACTAACCACGAAGGGAGTCCGTTTTGCCTTACGAGTTCAAGCTCCCCGATGTGGGTGAGGGTACGGAGGAAGGCGAGCTCGTACGCTGGCTCGTCGAGGTCGGCCAGGAGGTAGAAGAAGACCAGCCCGTCGCGGAGATCCAGACGGACAAGGTCCAAACCGAGCTCTACGCCCCGGTCGCCGGGACGGTAAAGGAGCTGCTCGCCGAAGAGGGCGACATGGTCAAGGTGCAATCGGTGTTCGTCGTCTTCGAGACCGGCATCGAGGGCGAGGACGAAGGGATGGTCGCGGGCGATGGCGATGCCGCCGAAACGTCCGGTATGCAGGCGAACACCGCCAGTGCGGAGGACGGGAACGGGCGCGGAAAAAAGACCCGGGCCGCGCCCGCGGTGCGCCGGGTGGCACGGGAGCTGGGCGTCGACTTGGCGCTCGTGGACGGCTCGGGCAGTGGCGGGCGGGTGATGGAAGGGGACGTCCGAGCTTTCGCGGAGACGGACGGAGAGACGGCGCCCGCCGAACGGGCAGCAGAACCCTCGCCGGGAGCAGACGGAGAGGCGGAAGGCATGGAGCGTGCGGCAGCCGCGCCCGCGCACGCCCTTGAGGAGAGCGTGGACGGCACCCGGAGGGCCCCGGATACGGTTCCCCTACGCGGCATCCGGCGCTCTATGTTCGCGAACATGACGCGCTCCGCTTCTACCGTGGCGCACTCCTTCGGCCTGGAGGAGGTGGACGTAACGGAATTGGTGGCCCTGAGGCGGCAGATGAAGGGCGCCGCCGAGGAGAAGGGTGCGCGTCTCACCTACCTCCCTTTTGTCGTCAAGGCGGCTGTCACAGCCCTCAAGGAGTTCCCCTATCTCAACGCCTCCGTCGACGACGAAGAACGGCAGATCGTGCTGCACAACCGTTACGACATCGGCATCGCCGTCGATACCCCGCAGGGGCTCCTGGTGCCCGTCGTGCCCGACGCGGACGGTAAGAGCATCCTGGGGCTCGCGCGGGAGATCGCGGATCTCGCCGAGAGAGGAAGGGACGGCAAACTCGAGACGGAGGACTTCAAAGGCGGGACCTTCACCGTCACGAACGTCGGCTCCATCGGGGGCATCGCCGCGATGCCGGTTGTCGCCCACCCGCAGGCGGCGATCCTGGGCCTGCACCGGATACAGAGGAAGCCCGCGGTGAGGGGCGAGGAAGAGGAGATCGTCGTGCGCGACATGATGAACATGAGCCTGGGCTTCGACCACCGTGTCATAGACGGGGCCACCTGCTTCAACTTTCTAGCGCGCGTGGCCGACCTACTAGAGCAGCCCAACCTCCTGTTGCTGGAAATGGCGTGAGGTCCCCAGTCCCCCGCGCGAGACCGGAAAAGGGTCAGGAGGAGGCACGGAAATTGGGTACGGGAGAAAAGACCGCCCGCGACCGCTGGAAAGAGGCTTACGGCAAGGGCCCCGAACGCGACGCGGAGTTCTCCACCATGTCGGGCGTCCACATCGAACCGCTCTACACGCCCGACGACGTAGAGGGAGATTACGACGAGAAGCTCGGGTACCCGGGGGAGTTCCCCTACACCCGCGGCGTCTACCCGAACATGTACCGGGGCCGGTTGTGGACCGTCCGCCAGTTCGCCGGCTTCGGCACCGCCGCCGAAACCAACGAGCGCTTCAAGTACTTGATAGAGAACGGCCAGCAGGGGCTCTCCGTCGCCTTCGACATGCCCACCCTCATGGGCCTGGACTCCGATTCCCCCCTCAGCCCCGGCGAGGTCGGCACCGAGGGCGTCGCGGTGGACTCCCTGGAGGACATGGAGAGGCTCTTCGAGGGCATAGACATGGGGTCCATCTCCACGTCCATGACCATCAACGCCCCCGCCCACGTCCTGCTGGCGATGTACGTCGTCGCCGCCGAGAAGCAGGGCGTGGCCCCCGAAGAGCTCGCCGGCACCAACCAGAACGACATCCTCAAGGAGTACATCGCCCAGAAGGAGTGGCTGTTTCCCCCCCGCGAGAGCATGAAGGTCTTCCGGGACATGCTCGTCTACGCCACCGAGCGCATGCCCAAGTGGAACACTGTCAGCATCTCCGGCTACCACATCCGCGAGGCCGGCAGCACCGCCGCCCAGGAGCTCGCCTTCACCCTCGCCGACGGCTTCGCCTACGTGGAAGCGGGGATAGAGGCCGGCTTGGAGGTGGACGACTTCGCCCCGCGCTTCTCGTTCTTCTTCAACTCGCACATAGACTTCTTCGAGGAGGTGGCCAAGTTCCGCGCCGCCAGGCGCATCTGGGCCACGGTCCTCCGGGAGAAGTACGGCGCCAGGAACGAGAAGAGCCTCCTCATGCGCTTCCACGCCCAGACCGCGGGCGTCTCGCTCACGGCCCAGGAGCCCTACAACAACGTGGCGAGGACCGCCTTCGAGGCTTTGGCCGCGATCCTCGGCGGGACGCAGAGTTTGCACACCAACTCCTTCGACGAGGCGCTCGCGCTGCCGAGCGAGGAGGCGGTGCGCATCGCCGTCAGGACGCAGCAGATAGCGGCGCTTGAGACCGGGGTGGCGAACACGATAGACCCCCTGGGCGGCTCGTACTTCGTCGAGGCTTTGACGGATGAGTTGGAGCGGCAGGCTTACGAGTATTTTCGGCAGATAGAGGAGCTTGGGGGGGCGGTCTCGGCGATAGAGGACGGCTTGCAGATGCGCGAGATCGCCGAGGCCAGCGCTCGCTACCAGCGGGAGGTCGAGGCCCAGGAACGCCACATCGTCAACGTCAACGTCTACGAGCCAAAGGACGAGCAGGACGTCGAGCTGCACACGGCCAGTCAGGAGGCCGAGCGGGAGCAGGTCGAGAGCCTCAAAGCCCTCAAGGCGGGGCGCGACAACGGCCGCGTCGAGGAGGCGCTGGAGGAGATAAAGAAGGCCTGCCGCGAGGGTGAGAACGTCATGTATCCGACCATCGGGGCCGTGCGGGCCTACGCGACGGTCGGGGAGATATCGTCGGCCATGCAGGAGGTCTTCGGCTCCTACCGCGAGACGCCATGGTTGTAAGCGTCTTTGGCACCTGGACCAGTGGGCCCGTCGGGCCCGCGGCTCACGGGTCAAAAGAAGGGTAGCTGTGCCGCATACGATCAGGGTGGTGGTGGCGAAGGTCGGGCTCGACGGCCACGACCGCGGCGCCAAGATAATAGCGAGGGCGCTGCGCGACGCCGGGATGGAGGTCGTCTACACCGGCCTCCACCAGACCCCGGAGCAGATAGTCGAGACCGCCGTCCAGGAGGACGCCGACGCGATAGGCGTCTCCATCCTCTCGGGCGCCCACATGACGCTGGTGCCGAAGATAGTGGAGGGGCTCAGGGAGAACGGGGCCGAAGACGTCCTCGTCTTCGTCGGGGGCACGATCCCGAAAGGCGACGTCTCGAAGCTCAAAGAACTTGGGGTCGGCGAGATCTTCACCCCGGGAACACCGACGAAACGCGCCGTCGAGTACGTGAGGGAGGCCATCCCCGTGGGCTTGGGGCCGTAAGAAGGGTCTTCGTTGGGGGCGCAAATCCCTCGGGAGTTGCTTGAAGCCAGGAGGAGAGATGGAAGGCATGCGGATATTCGATAAGCTCGCGGAGTACCGGCACGAGCAGCTCGTACTCTGCCACGATCACTCGACGGGCTTGAGGGCCGTCATCGCCGTCCACGACACCACCCTGGGTCCGGCCCTCGGCGGTTGCCGGATGTGGCCCTACGAGAGCGAAGAGGAAGCCATCGTGGACGCCCTGCGTTTGGCGCGCGGCATGACCTACAAGGCCGCGGTGAGCGGCCTCGACTTTGGCGGCGGGAAGTCGGTCATCATCGGGGACCCGCGCGAGGACAAGTCCGAGGCGCTCTTCCGCTCCTTCGGCCGATACGTCGAGACGCTCGGCGGGCGCTACGTCGCGGCCGAGGACGTCGGCACCTCGACGGAGGACATGGATCGTGTCCGGCTGGAAACCTCCCACGTCGCAGGTGTGAGCCCGGCCCGGGGCGGGTCGGGGGATCCTTCGCCCTTCACGGCTTTGGGCGTCTTACAGGGCATGCGCGCCTGCGTCGAAGAGCTCTTCGGCACGACTTCTCTTAAAGGTCGCACGGTCGCGGTGCAGGGTCTGGGGCACGTCGGCCACCAACTGTGCCGCCTGCTCGACGAGGCCGGGGCCAAACTCCTCGTCGCCGACATCGTGGACGAGAACGTCGAGCGGGTGGTGCGGGAGACCGGGGCCGAGGCTTTGGGCATCGACGAGATCCTCTCCGCGAGCTGCGACGTGCTCGCGCCGTGCGCCATGGGTGCGGTCGTCGACGACGGCACCTTGCCGCACTTTCAATGCTCCATCATCGCGGGCGCCGCGAACAACGTGCTCCAGGAGCCGCGCCACGGGCAGGCGCTCGCGGACCGCGGCATCCTCTACGCCCCCGACTACGTCATAAACGCCGGCGGCCTAATAAACATCTCCGTCGGGCGGGAAGGCTACGACGAACGCCGCGCGACCGAGCGGGTCGTGCGGATCTACGACTCCGCGAGGCGTATCATCGACGTCTCCAAGCGCGATGGCATCCCCACGAACGTCGCCGCCGACGCGTTGGCCCTGGAGCGCATCGAACACCGCAGGAAAAACATTGGGCCTGTATGCCGGACGCGGGAGCGTCCAGCCGGCGGAGACGGCGTGAAGTCACCGGATGCTTGTGCTACGGCGTACCGAAAAAGTTAGCCAGCTACTGACAGGAGTGAGGTAAGAGATGGGCAAGAATGCCTTAAGGTTGAGCGCCGCGACGGCGGCGGTCGCGTTTTCGCTTTTCGCGTGGACGTCGGCGGCCTGGTCCGCGGATCCCGCACCAGACTACGGCGCGGGGGAGCTCGAGGAGGTCTCCACGGAGCGGCTGAGCGACCGGCTGCTCGAGGTGACCTTCGACGCCCCCAACCTCGACCCGCCGCTCACGGAGACGAGGGTCCGCGTACTCCTACCCGAGGGTTACCGGCAGTCCCGCCGGAGTTACCCCGTCATCTACCTGCTCGGCGGCGCGGGCGACCGGTACGACGCCTGGACGGAGAACCAGGACGGCTGGCCCGTCAAGCTCGAAGAGTTCACCGCCGACAAGGACGTGGTGATCGTGATGCCCGACGGCGGGCGCGGGAACATAAACGGCGTCCCCGACCAACAAGGCTGGTACAGCGACTGGTACAACGAGGGGCAGTTCGGACCGCCCGAGTGGGAGACCTACCACATCGCGCAGTTGATCCCCTACATGGAAGAAAATTTCAAGGTGCGCGAGGACCGCGACGGACGCGTGGTGGCCGGTCTCTCGATGGGCGGTTTCGGGGCCATGAGCTACGCCGCCCGCCACCCCGACCTGTTCGCCGGGGCCTTCAGCTTCTCGGGGGCACTCAACAACCGCGCGCCCCAGCTCGAACCCTTTATCCCCGAAGGGGTGTGGGGTCAGCGACCGACCGAGGAGGTGCGCTTCAGGGGACACAACCCCACGGACCTCGCGCGCAACCTGCGCGGCGTGCGGGTTTGGTTCAGGACCGGAGAGGGGCAACCCGGGGGTCCGGCTCCGAACGACAACGATCCAGGCGGGCTGGGCCTCGAGGTCATCTGCTGGGAGACCAACGAGGATTTCGACGACGCCCTCGCGAAGGCCAAGATACGTCACACCTACGAGAGCTACCCGCGGGGCGGGCACAACTGGTGGCACTGGCAGGGCGGCCTCCAGGAGGAGGCCTGGACCGAGATCATGAAGGTCTTCAGGACCGACACCCCCGCCCGCCCGGCCCGTTTAAGCCACCGGTCCACCGAGTCCAGTTTTAGCCTTTGGGGCTGGACCTTCCCGGCCGCCCGAGAAT
>CAXUFZ010000151.1:0-8969 GCA_964250345.1 uncultured Rubrobacteraceae bacterium | reverse complement strand
GATCGTGCCCGTTTTGTCGAGCAGGAGCACGTCCACGTCGCCGGCCGCCTCGACCGCGCGGCCCGATTTGGCGAGGACGTTGAAGCGGACAAGCCGGTCCATGCCCGCGATGCCGATCGCCGACAGGAGCGCCGCGATCGGCCGGGGGTCGTTGACCGCGCGCAACGTGGGGCCGAGCACCACGAGCGCCGCGGCCATCGTCAACGGGGCCACGGCCGCGAGCGAACCCACGCCGCCGCGCGGCCCCATCTGGCCCCCGGCCCCCCCCCGGGCGACGGACGGCGAGATCTCCACGGCCGCCGAGATGAGGCCGGCGACGGTGGGCCGCGTGTCCGACGCGCCGGCGGGTCTGGTTACGATGAGACACACCACCAGCACAAAGAGCGCCGTCAGGGAGATGGCTAGGTACTTGGTACGCTTGATCTTCGCGTGGGTCGTCATGGTCCGCGGTCCTCCTCGTTGCGTGGACGATCTCTTCTATCCCGGCGTTCTTATCGACCGTTCGGGCCTTCCGCTTAAGCCGCCGGCCCGGCGGCGCGGGTTTTCGAGAAAGGAGCGAGCCGAAGTGCTCCGCGGACGGGAGCGCCGCGGCGAGATTACGTCCGGCTAAAGAGGAGGCGCCGGACGACTCGCGACGTTGTGTAAAGCGCGATACCGCGTGCTCCCGCGTCGGCGGGTATGCTACGCACCGCTAACCGGTAGCCGTTCGGACGGAGAAGACCGGGACGGCGGCGGGAGGGAGTTGTCGGGTTTGGGAGCGGAGGCGGGGATGCGAAAGAGGTACGTTGGCAACACGTTGGCCGTCGTGCTGGCGCTCGTCGCGGCCATGGCCGTTCTGGCCTTCGGGCTCGCGGTCTCTCAGGACGCGGCGCGGGCCGCCACGTCCGCCGAGAAGCTCGCCGAGCTGCGCGTGAGGCCCGCAGGTTCGATGGACGGTTACGCCCGCGAGAAATTTCCCCACTGGAGCGACGCCCAAGAGTACGGCTGGACCCTGCCCGCCGGCACGCCCGACCCCGGCTCCTGCGACGCGAGGGACGCGGCGCTCATCAGGGACGGCCGAGAGGAGGTCGTGGGCGACGGTTGCGCCGTCGGGGGCGGTCGTTGGTTCGATCCCTACACCGGCAACACCTACTACCAGCCATCCGACGTGGACGTGGATCACGTCGTGCCGCTCGCCAACGCCTGGAGGAGCGGCGCCGCCTCGTGGACGACGGGCAAGAGGGAGCGTTTCGCCAACGTCCCGCCAGACCTGCTCTCGGTAGAAGACAACGCCAACGCCTCCAAAGGCGACAAAGGCCCGGAGGCCTGGAAGCCGCCGCGGCAGGCCTACCACTGCGCGTACTCCAAAAAGTGGATCAACATAAAGCATTACTGGTCCCTCTCGGTGACCTCCGCCGAAAAATCCGCCCTCAAGCAGATGCTCTCCACCTGCCGATAGGCAGAGACCCGGAGTAATCGCCTGCCGGCTACCGTGAAGGGAGCAAGCTTCAGCGCGCTGCTCCCGATACCCTCGCGCCGTCTCTGACGCTGGAACGTCCAGGGACGACGAACGCCGCCCGCATGACCGGGCGGCGTTCGACGGCTCTGGGACGTCCGGGTCGCTATCCTCCGTGGGCCTCGATGGCCACGGGTTGCCACTCGTTCCACTCCGCCAGGCGCGACTCGTAGTCCTCCGTCGCGATTCCCAGCGGCGCCTCGCCGAAAAAGACCCGTAGCGGCGGCTCCTCCGCGTCCACCACCTTGAGGATCGCGGCCCGCGTCGCTTTCGGGTCGCCGGGGTTCGAGGCCGACGGGCGGTTCCTCGCCGCCTCGCGGACCTCCGCGTAGGCCGGGTTCTCCCCGCTGTGCCTCGCCGAGGGGCCGGACCAGTCCGTCGAAAAGCCGCCGGGCTCGATCAGGGTAACGTTTATGCCGAAGCCGGCGACCTCCCGCGAGAGCGACTGCGAGAAACCCTCCAGCGCCCACTTCGACGCGTGGTAGGCGCCGACCGTCGGGAACGCGCTGATGCCGCCGATGCTCGACACCTGGACGACGTGCCCCGAGCCCTGCTCGCGCAAGACCGGCAGCGCCGCCTGCGTCACCCACAGCGCCCCGAAAAAGTTCGTCTCCATCTGGTCGCGGATCTCGCCCTCGCCCAACTCCTCGACCATGCCGAAGTGCCCATAGCCGGCGTTGTTGACCACGACGTCGAGCTGGCCGAAGTGCTCGGCGGCGCTCTTTACCGCGTCGAAGTCGGCGTCGCGGTCGGTGACGTCGAGCCGGATCGGCAGGAAGGCGTCATCGTACTCGTCCTTGAGCGCGTCGAGGGTCCGGGGGTCGCGGGCCGTGGCCGCAACGTTGTCCCCGCGTTCGAGGGCGGCTTCCGCCCACTCCCGCCCAAATCCTCTGGACGCTCCGGTGATGAACCAGGTCTTCGTCATAGCAGCGATCGTCCTCCTGGGTAGCTGGGTAGGGTCATAGCCTGGGTCACGTTGCGGACCTCGCGGGTCGTTCTAGTCGCCAGACGACGCTCGCCTCCGGCGGATCTAGCCCAGGAAGTCGAGGAGGGCGCGGTTGAACTGATCGGCGTGGGTGGCGTTGAGGCCGTGGGGCCCACCCTCGATCAGGGCCAGCGTGCTTCCGGAGATGGCCTCGTGCGAGCGCTCGCCGCTGACCTCGAACGGGACTATCGCGTCGGAATCGCCGTGTAGGACGAGCGTCGGGACGTCGATTTTGGTGAGGTCGTCGCGGAAGTCGGTGCGCCCGAACGCCGCGATGCAGTCTAGCGTCCCCTTCGGCGAGGCGAAGGAGGCGATGTCCCGGTGGTAGACCCGGTTGGTCTCGCTGACCAGGAGGTCGTCGCCCGCGGTGAAGAACTGGGTCAAGAACCCGTCGAGGAACGCGACGCGGTCGCCCTTCACCCCATCCTCGAACTGCTGTATCGTCGCGTTGTCCAACCCGCCGTCGGGGTTGTCGTCGCTAACGTAGAGGTACGGCGGCACGGCGGCGGCCAGCACGGCCTTCGAAATACGCCCGGAACCGTACCTGCTTATGTAGCGCGCGACCTCGCCGCCACCCATCGAGAAACCGACCAGGGTGACCCCGCTCAGATCTAGATGGTTCAGCAGCGCGTCGAGGTCCGCGGCGAAGGTGTCGTAGTCGTAGCCGCCCCACGGCTGGGAGGAGTCCCCGAAACCGCGCCGGTCGTAGGTGATGACGCGATGCCCGGCGTCCACTAGCGCCGGGACCTGCTTCTCCCAGGACCGGCCCGAGAGCGGCCAGCCGTGGATCAAGACCACCGGGCTGCCCGAGCCGTGGTCCTCGTAGTACAGCATGACCGGCGAACCGTTCTCGTTCTCTACGCGCAGATACGCCACGATAAGACCATCCCTTCGATAGAATCACGACCAAACCACGAGAAATACCGTATCACGAATCCGTTCTGCGCCCAGGCCAACAAAACCGTAAAGACAGACGTCGGGAGCGCTCCGAACCTATGCGCCATTCCCGGCCCGGTGGCATGATGGTCGGGTGAGGAGTCGGTGTTTTCTTGAGAGAGGAGCTTCGTGACCGGGACCGTGGAGCAGGGGCGGCAGGGTGAATCCTCCGACGAGCGTCGGGCGGAGATCGTGGACGTGCTGGTGGACGCTTTCTCGGGGTTGATGGACGCGGCCCCCGACGCGTTCCGGCAGAAGTTCAGGAAGATGGCGGCGGGGCCTTTCGCGTTTTATCGGGGGAGCGCGTGCCTGTTCTACGCGGACGTGGAGCGGGAGGAGGATCGCTGGGCGGATGAGCGGACGGGGCGCGTCTGGATCCAGGGCGACCTCCACGCCGAGAACTTCGGCACCTACATGGACGGCGACGGGGTATTCGTCTTCGACGTCAACGACTTCGACGAGGCCTACCTCGGCCACTTCACCTGGGACATAAAACGCATGGTCGCCAGCGTCGCCCTCCTCGCCTGGACCAAGGCCATCTCGGACCAGGATATAGGCGAGCTCGTCGAGACCTACGTCCGGGCCTACATCGAGCAGGTCCGCTACTTCGTGGACTCCGACCGCGACCACGAGTACGCCCTGCGGCTCGACACGACGGACGGCGAGATCCGGGAGATCCTGCTGGAGACCCGCCTCAACACCCGCGTGGACCTCCTCGAAAAGACCACCCTGGTGGACGAGGACTTCGAGCGCCGCTTCCGCCGCGGCCCCGGAGTCCGCGACCTCGACGAAGAAGAACATGCCAAGGTCCGCACCGCCTACGAGGCCTACCTCAAGACCATCCCGGACGCCAAGCGCTACCGCAGCCTGACCTACGAGGTGAAAGACATCGTCGGCCGGCAGGGGTTCGGCATCGGCTCGGCGGGCCTCCCCGCCTACAACATCCTCGTCGAGGGCCCGACCCAGGCGCTGGAGAACGACGTCATACTCTCGATGAAGCAGGGCAACGTCGCGGCACCCAGCCGGGTCGTCCACGACGAGCGCATCACGAAACACTTCGAGGATCACGGTCACCGCACGGCCGTCTCCCAGCGGGCGCTCCAGGCCCACGCCGACCCCTGGCTCGGCCACACCAGCATCGACGGCATAGGCTTCGTCGTCTCCGAGCTCTCCCCCTACGTCGAGGACCTCGACTGGTCCGACCTGACAGAGCCAGAGCAGATCTCCCCCGTCCTCGACTACCTCGGCCGCGCCACCGCCAAGGTCCACTGCGTGGCCGACAAGGACTCCGACGAGTCCATCGTCGGCTTCCAGACCGAGGACGAGATCGTCGAGGCCCTTAGCGGCAAGGAGGACGAGTTCGTCCGGGAGATGGTGGACTTCGCCGCCCGCTACTCGGAGACCGCCCGCACCGACCACCGTCTCTTCGTGGACGCCTTCCGCAACGGCCAGATCCCCGGCCTCTCCGACAGGTAGTACGTCGGCGCCCACGGTTCTCGCCACGTCAAACGTAGGCCGGCGCGTACTACGGCATTAGCGACAGTCGCCGCGGTGCCGGTAGGGAAGCAATATTCCCACGCCGGCGTTACCCGTGCGGGGCGGAGGCCGGCGCTCCCTCCAGGCGCTTCAGAAAGAACTCTTCGAAGGCCTCGGCCTCCACTCCCAGGGCCACCTGCGTCCCCGACCGTTCGTCTTCGTCCGGTATGCGGACCAGCGTGGCCCCGGCGGCGTATCGTCCTTCGAGCTCGACGTCAACATGCAGGGACCTCGTGCTCAACGTCTCCGGGGCCAGCAACGCTCCTACGGCCAGCGGGTCGTGCAGGAAGGTGCGGCCCTCCTCCGCGAAGCGCGGGTACAGTTCGACCTGCCTCGCCACGGCCTCGTGAAAGGCGGTGCCGCCAGCCCGCACGCGGTCTACCCCGTCCCGCGTTATCTCGACTTTCGTCGTGACGTCGAGCGGGACCAGCGTCGTGGGGGCTCCGGCCGAGAGGACCACGTGGGCGGCCTCGGGGTCGCAAGCCACGTTGTGCTCCACGTAGGGGAGGTCGAAGCCGGAGTCGCCCCTGATCGCGCCCGCCATGATCGTCAGGTGGGCAAGCTGTTGCGGGAGGCGCGGCTCCTTCAAGAAGGCCAGGGCGACGTTCGTCAGCGGTCCGACGGCGACCAGGTGGATCTGGCCCGGGTTCTCGGAGACCATGCGCACGATAAAGTCCGCGGCGTGCTCCGCGTCCGGGACGAGCTCTTCGTCCCCGGGCTCCAGAAGGCCCACTCCCTCGTGCCCCGGCCAGAAGACGGGACGGCGCCCGAGCATGGGCTCGCGCGCGCCGACGGTCACCGGGACAGGAGGGTGTCCGTGCAATTGCAGCAGCTTGAGCACCATGCGCGCCCTCAAGTCTACGTCGCCATAGACGCAGGTCACGCCCTCGAGGGAGACCTCGGGCGAGGACAGGATGAGCGCGAGGGCCAGGCAGTCGTCCACGTCCGTGCCCATGTCCGTGTCGAAGATTATCCGCTGCGTCTCTTGCATGGCTACTCCTTCAGTCCCTGGCTGGACACCGAACGGACAAAGTAGGGTTGGAGGGAGAGGAGGATCACCGCCGGTATCACCGAGACCACGGTGGCCCCCGCGAACATCGGCCCGAAGTTGGACTCGAACTGCCCCACGAACTGCGACAGCGCGACCGGGGCCACCTGCATGCTCGGCTCCGTGATGATCAGGAGCGGCCACAGGAAGGCCTGCCACTGCCCCAGGAAGAGCATGAGGCCGGCCGCGATGAGGGCGGGCCTGGAGAGGGGCGCGTAGATGCGCCAGAAGATCGTCCACCACCCCGCGCCGTCGACCCGGGCCGCCTCCCTCATCTCTGCGGGGATGCCCAGAAAGAACTGCCGCAGGACGAAGATGGCGAGCCCGTCCCCTATCGCGGGCAGCACCAGGCCGGCGTAGGTGTTCTGCAGGCCGAACGCGCGGAACGTGTCCGAGAGCGGTATGGCTATGGCGTCGAAGGGGATCATGAAGCTCACGACGACCACCGCGAAGACCGCCGACCGGAAAGGGAAGCGCAGGACGCTCAACGCGAAGGCCGCCGTGGAGCAGATCACGAGCCCGAACGTCACGGTCAGCACCGCCGCCAAAATGGAGTTGAAGACGTTCCTGCCGAGCTGCCCGCCGAACAGCCCGGAGAAGTTCTCCAGGGTCACGGTTTTGGGGATCAGGGAGTAGGGGGAGAGCGGCGAGAGGAAGGCGAAGATCTCCTCCCCCGGCCGGAAGGCGCTGCCCACCATCCAGAAGAACGGCAGAAAGAAGAGCAGGGCCACGACGGCGGCGAGCCCGGTGAGCGCCGAACGCCCGAGCAGCGATCCCAGGCCTCCTCCCCGGCCGACCACGGCGCTCAGGCCCTCCCTTCGCTGGACAAGAGCCGGAACTGCAGCACGACCACCGAAAGCATGATGAGCAGCAGTATCACCACTTGGGCCGAGGCCGTGGCCCGGTCTCCGACGACGAACGCGTTCTGGTAGGTGTCGAACATGATCAGGTTCGTGGACCGCCGCGGCCCCCCTCCCGTGAGCGCCTGGATCGGCGCGAAGAGTATGAAGTTCGCCACCGTATTGGCGACCAGGACGAAGGCCAGCGGCCGGCGCATGAGCGGCAGCACGATGTGGAAGAACCTGCGCCACCAGTTGGCCCCGTCGATGGCGGCGGCCTCCAGGTAGGTGTTCGGGATGTCCTGCAGGCCGGCTATCAGGAAGACCATCCAGTACCCGATCCCGATCCACGAGACGACCAGCATGATTGACGGTAGAGCCTGGGCCGGCGAAGTGAAGAAGGGCTGCGCGCCGATCCCCACCGCGACCAGGGCCGCGTTCACGATGCCGTCCGGGCGCAGGGCTGCCCCCCAGATGAGGGGTGAGATCCCCAACGGTACGGAGAAGGGCAGGAACAGGAAAAGCCGCCAGGCCCGCGCCAGGGGTATCTTTTGGGTCAGAAGGATCGCGAGCGCGAGGGCCGCGGCGGTCTGGGCGGGGACGACGATGCCGACGAACAGCAGGGTGGTCTTGATCGACCCCCAAAACTCGGGCGAGGTGAGCAACGTCTTGTAGTTGTCCAGCCCCGCGAAAGAGCTGGAGACCCCGACGAGGACCACGGCGCTCTTGAAACTCGTCACCAGCGCCGAAACCGCCGGCACGATCCTGAACAAGCACAGCGCGGCGAGCGCCGGGGCCAGAAACAGCAACGCGGCGAGCACCTCTCCCCGGTCGAAAGATCCCGCCGGGCGCCGGGTCCGTCGCCTCTGAGTCGTCTTCGCGGCCGACACGGACCTGGTCCCCCCCGTCTAACTCTGCTGCTCGAGCGCCTGACGCAACGGTTCGAGCTCCCGCCGGAGCTCGCCGGAGGCCCGCTCCAGCGTGGACGCCACGTCCGCGCCGGTCGAGATGTCGTCGAACGCCGTGTTCAGGACCTCCTCGAACTGCACGTAGCCGATGGTACGCGGCCTGTGCACCGCCGTGTTCTCCAGCTCGTAATCGACCAGGTCGGCCACCCCGTCCGGTTGCGTCGGGTTGGTGCCCAGGTCGTCCAGATAACCCTGGAAGGCCGCGTTCTCGGTCGGGGGGACCGGCACCTCCTGAGATCCCTGCGAGGCCCCCTTCTCCGTCAGCGCCACGTACCGAAGCCATTCGAGCGCCGACGACGGATCCTCCACGAACGGGTTGATCCCCCACGACCACGAGTCGGTCGGCGTGACGGCGTCGCCGCCCTCGAAGTACGGGTGCGCCCCAACGCCCCAGTCGATCTGTCCCTTCCTCTTGGCCTCCTCGAAGGCCGGGTCGGAGGGTATGCCCACATAGAAGGCGACGTCGCCGGCCGTGAAGAGCGCGGAGGTCTGCTCGGGCGGCACGCCGCGCGGCGACAACTTCTCGGAGAAGGTGCTGGCGTACCACTCAAAGGCCTCGACCCACGCGTCGTTCGTGACGTCCGGCTGGAGCAGGTCGGGACCGCCGAGGCCCGGACCGCCACCTAAGGACTCTGGTAGCGGCTGGAGCTGGTAGTAGCGGTTGACCTGCTGGAAGACGAGCCCCCACTTGGCGCCCGCGTTCTGCGCCTCTTTGGCCGCGGAGAACGTCTCCTCCCAGGTCCACCGGCTTTGGGGATCCGTGCCGGGCGGCTCGATGCCCGCCTTCTCCAGAAGGGCCGTGTTGTAGTAAAGGACCTGCTCGGAGGTCCAGATCGGCAGCGAGAACAGCTTGCCCTGGTAGCTCGACGCCTCGTAGGCCGTGCGCAGGACCTTGCCCTCCACGCCGTCCACCTGGTCCGAGAGGTCGAGCAGGTAGCCCCTGGCCGCGAATGCCGGAACGCGCGGCTGGTCCACCGCGTAACAGGTGAAGCTGGTGTCCTCCGAACCCAGCCGGGACTGGAGCACGCTGTTGAGCTGGTCGAAGGGGTAGCTGCTGTAAGAGACCGTCATGCCGGAACGCGACTCCTCGAAGCCCCGAATGACCGGCTTGAGGATCGGGGGCTCCTCCGCCGCGACGAAGGTGATCCCCCCACCACCACCC
>CAXUFZ010000150.1:1072-9244 GCA_964250345.1 uncultured Rubrobacteraceae bacterium | reverse complement strand
CGCTTCGGCAGAGCTTACTCCCGCTCCCCCGCCCGTTCGGTGTACCGGCTCACATGGAGGCTTTTAGGTTTTGGGGGTACGAGGCTTTAAGTACGCGAAATCGAAACCTCGTCCGCCTCTCTTTCCTCAGAACCTAAACACCTATGGGCCCAAAAACCTCTTCTTCACCTCGTCTTGCGGCAACCCGGCGATGAACGGCCCGGCCTTCGGCCCGCTCTTCTTACCGAGCAGCACCCCGTAGACGGCCGCGAACGCCCGCTTGGGCTTGAGATCCCGCCCGACGGCCGTCGAGTACAGCAGATCCTGCACGGCCTCCCCGTCCATCCCCGGTTCGAGCTTCCCGGAGACGTCGCGCAGGTACGCCCGCTGCTCCTCGTCGAGCCCGGCCGCGACCTCGTTGGAGCGTTCCGGGTCGAGCAGCCCGACCCGCATGTTCTCCGGCGCCCACTCCTTCGCCCAATTGCGGGCGTAGTACAAGTCCTCGGCGAGCTTCGCGGGATCACCCGCCGCCTCCTCGTAGCCGCCGCGCCGCAGCATCTCCGCCGCGGCTTCGACGTTCCCGCCGACGGTCTGGGCGACGACGGCGAGGTGGGCGAACGGCACGTCGGTGCCGCCGGTTTCGGCGTTGAACTCGTCCATAAAGCGGGGGAAGCCGCCTTCGAGGTCGATCTCGATGGCGCGGGCGGGGTCGCGGCCGAGGAACAGGCGCCGCAGCGCGTCGGGCGGCATGATCCTCAGCAGGTCCTTCGGCAACAGCACTATGCCCTTGGAGGAGCTCATGGCGCCCTTACCCTTTATGTAGTTCCACTCGTACTCGTAGCGTCCCGGCACGGGGTAGTGAAAGACCTCCCGGGCCATGCGGTCAGCCGTATCTGTGGAGCCGCCGCGGCTGGTGTGGTCCTTGCCGAACGGCTCGAAGGTGACGCCGAGCGCCTTCCACCGCGCCGCGAGCTCGACGCGCCACTGGAGCTTGCCCTCGCCCTTCGAGTAGTCCGCCGCCTCCTCGAAACCGTCGCCGTCGGCGAACACGACGCTGCTCTCCCCAGGCAGATGCTCCAGCACGCGGGCCCCGGTCAGCCTGCCGGAGGTCCGGCGCGGCAGGTACGGAGACCAGTGCTCGGGCATCTGCCGGCCGCTGACGTCCTGGAGGATGCCGCGCAGGTCGTCCGTGCGTTCGATGGCCTCGCGCGTGACGTCCGTGTAGACGCCGGCCTCGTAGAGCTCGTGCGAGCGGAGGACCTCGATGTCCATGTCCATCTCGTGCAGCGCCTCCTCGAAGGGGACGAGGAAGTGCTCCGCGTAGGACTCGTGGCAGCCCTCGGGGTCGGGGACGCGGGAGAGGCTGTGGCCCATGTACCGCTCGTAGCTTTGGGGGATGCCTGGCGCGATCTTGCGCAGCGGGTCGATCGTGTCCGCGTGGAAGATGAAGCGCACCTCGGCGCCGCGTTCGCGCAGCGCGTTCGCCACGGCCTCGGCCACGAGGACCTCGCGCAGGTTGTGGATGACGCCGGAAGGGCTGATCCCCGTGACCACCACGTGCGGTCCGTCGCCCAGAGCGTCGGCCGTCTTGCGGGCCCACTCCGGTACGGGAACGGGTGTGCGTGTGCCGGTGTCGGTCATGGAGCGCTCCAGATATGTCGGGTCCGGGGTTCGAAAAGAGGCGACGCCTCTGGCGGCGGTCTAGCTGGCGGCCTCGACGTTGACGATCTCGTACTCCGTCGAGCCGCGGGGCGTGGCGACCGTGACTTTCTCGCCGACCCGGCGCCTGAGGACGGCGCGGCCGACCGGAGAGGCGTGCGACAGTTTCCCGCTCCCCGGGTCGGACTCGTTGGCCCCCACGATCTGGAAGACCCGCTCCTGCCCGCCGTCCACGACCCGCAGGGTGACCCGCGTCCCGAGGTCCACGGAGTCGCCGCCGGCCTCCGACGGGTCCACGACCTTGGCACTCCGCACCCGGCGCTGAAGCTCCCCGATCCGGCGCTCCAGCAGGTACTGCTCGTTCTTGGCATCGTCGTACTCGGAGTTCTCGGAGATGTCGCCGAACTCCCGCGCCTGGCGGATGCGGTCGGCGATCTCCTTGCGTCGAACCTCGGTAAGGTGCGAAATCTCCTGCTGGAGCTTCTCCAGACCCTCCGGGGTGACCAGTTCCTGATTCCTGTCCGTCATAAGCCGCGAGATTATACGGGCGGGCCAGAAAGCTGTCAACGCGAATTGTTCACCGTCTGAGGACGCCGGTTGTTGACAGCTTTCAACACGCTCCCCACGGTCGCTTTCAGCACGCTCCGCCCTAAGGGCTCCGCTTTCAGCAACGCCTCGGGCCTCGCGGCCCTCGCTCTCAGCGCGGCCCCTCCGGGGCCTTTCAGCTAGAACCCTGTCGGCGCGGCCCGGGGTGGCGAACGCGCCGTCAGGGAGGCCATGCTGTCCCCACGACGTCAAGCTAGAAGGGGTTTGGCTGAAAGCGGAGGCGCAGCCGGAGCGTGCCGAAAGGCGCGAAGCGCCGTGCTGAAAGCCCGCGAAGCGGGCGTGCTGAAAGTGGAGGCCGAAGGCCGCAGCGTGCTGGAGCCGCGCAGCGGCGACTACGAGTTCATCTCGTAGAGCATGCGGAGTCCTTTGAGCGTGAGGTCGGGGTCGAAGATCTGTATCTCTTCGCAGTAGGGGACTATGACGCCAGCGGGGCCGCCGGTGGCTACGACGCGGGTGTTTGGGGCGGCCATCTCGTCGCGGGAGCGGCGGATGAGGGCGTCGAGGGCGCCGGCGTAGCCGTAGATGAAGCCGCTGCGGAGGGAGTCTGGGGTGTTGGTGGCGATGACTTTGCGTGGTCCTTCTTCGAGGTCCACGCTCGGGAGCTTGGCCGTGCGGGCGACGAGCGCGTCGAGGGAGACCTGGAGGCCGGTCAGGATGGCGCCGCCGAGGTAGTTGTTCTCCGCGTCCACGGCCTCGACGGTCGTGGCCGTGCCGATGTCCACGATGATCGCGGGGAAGCCATAGTGCCGGCCCGTCGCCACGGCGTTGACGATCCTGTCGGCCCCCACGGCGTTCGGGTCGTCGTACCGGTTCTGGAGACCGGTCTCTATATCGGACGTGACCCCGTAGAAGGGGACGTCGAAGACCCGCGCCGTCAGGTCCCTGTAAGAGCTGGTGAGCGCCGGCACGACGCTGGAGACGATGACGGCGCTCACCTCTCCGAGGCGCAACCCCTCCAGCCGGAGCAGCCCGGAGAAGACCACGGCGAGCTCGTCGGCGGTCCGGTGGGCCTCGGTGGCGAGGCGCCACTGGCCCCGGACCTCCTCGCCCTCGAAGAGCCCGAGCACCGTCTGCGTGTTCCCGACGTCCACCGCCATCAACAACTCAGATCCCCTCTCTGTACCCCGCGACGCCGCCCAAGTCCGTCCCGTCTAGCAGAGTTCCCACCGGACCGCGGCCCGGAACATACAGACCCGTGTCCAGGTCGGCGAGTCCCCGCAGGTTGAACGCCCGCGTGACCCCCGGGTGCGGAACCTCGAAGTCGGACTCGTCCACGACCTCGTCCCCGAACAGCAACACGTCTACGTCCACGGTGCGCGGCGCCTTCTCGCCTTTGCGCTCCCGTCCCAGCGCCGCCTCGACGCCCTGGCAGTAGCGCAGCAACTCTATCGACGAAAGACCGCACCCCACCTCGACCACGCAGTTCAGGTAGTCCGGCTGCTCCCCCTCGACCTCGACCGGGGCCGTCTCGTAGACCTTCGAGACGGCGCGGACCGTGAGGGAAGGGCCGCGTCCGAGGGCGTCCACCGCCGAGCGCAGGTACTCGATCCTGTCGCCCAGGTTACTGCCCAGGCTCAGGAAGGCGCGGGTCACCGGCGGAAGGTTGCGGACACGGAGAAGGTGGGCGATCCGACCGCGTCGGGCTGACCGGAGATCGTCACGGTGACCTCCAATACCTCATCCAACGCGACCAGCAAGCGCTCGCCCAGCATCGTTACGGCGGCTTCGAGGCTTAGGGCTTCGGCCTCCAACAGCTCGTTGCTTATCAAATCTGCGATGTCGCCCGGCTCTACGCCGGCGAACCCGAGAGGGACCCGGTAGGAGTAATCCGCATCGACCATCACAGAAATCGGGCGCGGAAGGTCCAACTCCGCCCGAATGCCGGCCACACGTCCCCGGAACAGCCTCCTGCCCTGCTCCTCCGCTTCCATCTCCCGCTCGACCTCGTCGAACGGGTCCCTCTCCGTCCGCCCGTCGGGAAGTCTCCTGACGACCTCGCGCCTGACCTTGTCCGGGTCCACGTCGAGGTTCGAGAGTATGCGGGCCGCGACGCCCTGGCCCTCGCGCACCAGCCCGAGCAAGATGTGCTCGCTGCTGACGTAGGGGTCGTCGAGCTGCCGCGCCTCCATCTCGGCCATCTGAAGCACCTTCTGCGTGCGGGGGGTGAACGGCGCCTGGGAGTCCATACCTTCCTCGCCGTAGCCGATGACGCTCTCCAACTGCTCGCGCGCCCCATCAAGGGTTACGCCGAGCGCTTGCAGCGCCGGGGCGCCCACGCCTTCTTCCTCTCGGAGAGAGCCCAACAGCAGGTGTTCCGTGCCGATGTAGTTGTGGTTGAAGCGGCGGGCCTCGTCCTGCGCCAGCACCACGACCCTGCGGGCCCGCTCCGTGAACCGTTCGAAGGACGGTGAGCGTCCTTCCCGTGGGTAACGACCGAAAGACCTCCGCAACACCTCACGCGTTCTCTCCAGCGGACCCGAGGCTCTCCGTGGTCGTCCCGTACCTCCGATCCGCCGCATAACCTCCCGACGCGCGGCTTCGGGATCTGCCCCCAGGTTCGAGATCGCTACCACGGCGACGCCTTCGGGCTCGCGCAATAACCCCAACAGGAGGTGCTCGGTGCCGATGTAGTTGTGACCCAGATCCAGGGCTTCTTTGAGCGAGTGTTCCAAAACCCTCTTCGAACGCGCGGTGAAGGGTGCCTGCCCCGAGCGCTCTTCGCCGAAACCGACGATGCTTTCTACCTGCTCCCGGGCCCCGTCCAGGGTGACGCCGGCCGCGAACAGCGACTGCGCCGCTACGCCATCTTTCTCCAGCAAAAGTCCCAGCAGCAGATGCTCCGTACCGATGTGGTTGTGACGAAGCCGCTCGGCCTCCCGCTGGCCCTGCACGATCACCTTGCGAGCCCGCTCCGTGAACCGCTCGAACATCCCGACCTCCTAGACGCCCCCGGCAACGACTTTTGCCCCAACCGCTACGAAGCGACTACAGATTGGTTTCGGCGCCCAGAATCGCCCCGGCCACGGCGAGCGCGTCTTTGTTGGCCCGGACGTCGTGGACGCGGAAGAGGGTCGCGCCCTTCTCGTAGGCGAGCACCGTCGTCGTCACCGTGCCGAAGACCCGATCCTTCGCCTCCTCCGCCCCGGTGATGCCGCCCAGAAACCTCTTGCGCGAAGCCCCCACGAGAAGGGGAAGACCGAGGTCCACGATAGCATCCAGACGGTGAAGCAGAGCGAGGTTGTGCTCCAGCGTCTTGCCGAATCCGACGCCCGGGTCGAGGATCACGTTCTCCGACCTCACCCCGGCCGAGATGGCGTGCTCCGCCCGCTCCGATAGGAAGTCTCTCACCTCCCGCACCACGTCGTCGTAGCGCGGCTCCTCCTGCATCGTCTTCGGCTCCCCGAGCATGTGCATCAGGATGACCGGACAATCGGCTTCGGCCACCAGCGCGGTCATGCGCGGGTCACCGCGGAGGGCGGTCACGTCGTTGACGATGCTCGCGCCGGCTTCAAGGGCCGCCTCGGCGGTCGCGGCGCGGTAGGTGTCCGCGGAGATCACGGCTTCCGGCCGGGCCTCCAGGATCTTGCGTATGACCGGGACGACCCGGCGCCGCTCCTCGTCTTCCGGGACGGGCTCGGAGCCGGGCCGGGTCGATTCGCCGCCGACGTCTATGGCGTCCGCGCCTTCGTCGAGCATGGCGGCGGCGTGGCGGGCGGCAGTTTCGGGGTCGAGGAAGTCGCCGCCGTCGGAGAAAGAGTCTGGGGTCACATTGAGGATGCCGAAGATGAAGGGACCGGGGCCCCGAAGCGGGTTCCCGGTCCCTTCGATGCTTTCGGCCGCTGAGTTGCGGCTCATATCAGTCCTGGTAGCTGCCCCGGTAGCGGCCGTCGGCGTCGGGGACGGCGCCGTTGGGGGAGATATTGTCGACGGCGTACTCCTCGACCAGGCGCTTGAGGTGCTGGGAGTCCACGGTCTCGTACTCGATCAGGTCGGCCGAGAGCTTGTTGACCAGCTCGCGGTTGCGGATGAGGAGGTCTTCGGCCGTGTCGTAGGACTCGTCGACGATGCGCCGGATCTCCTTGTCGATCTGGAACGCGATCTCGTCGGAGTAGTCGGGCTGGTTGTTGAAGTCCCGTCCCATAAAGACCTGACCCTGCTGATGCCCCAATGCCATGGGACCTAGCTTCTCGCTCATGCCGTAGCGCGTGACCATCTGGCGCGCCGTCTGGGTGACGCGCTCGAGGTCGTTGGAGGCGCCGGTGGTGATCTCGTCGAACGTCACCCTCTCGGCCGCGCGTCCGCCGAGCATCATCGCGAGCTGGGCCATGAGCTCGCCGCGGCTCATCATGAAGCGGTCCTCTGTCGGCAGGCTCATGGTGACGCCGAGCGCCTGGCCGCGGGGGATGATGGAGATCTTGTGCACCGGGTCGGCCTTGGGCATCAGCGCACCGACGACGGCGTGCCCGGCCTCGTGGTAGGCCGTGATCTCCTTCTCCTTCTCGGAGATGAGCCGGGTCTTGCGCTCGGGCCCGGCTATGACCCGGTCTATGGCCTCTTCCATCTCTTCCATCTCGACCTGGTCCTTGTCGTGCCTGGCCGCGAGCAACGCCGCCTCGTTGACCAGGTTGGCGAGGTCGGCGCCGGTGAAGCCCGGCGTGCTGCGGGCGAGCGTGTCTATGCTGATGTCGTCGCCGAGCGGCTTGCCGCGGGTGTGGACCTGCAAGATCTTCTCGCGCCCCGGAAGGTCGGGCCTGTCGACCACGATCTGCCGGTCGAATCGCCCAGGCCTGAGAAGCGCCGGGTCGAGGATGTCCGCGCGGTTGGTCGCCGCGAGCATGATGATCCCGCTTTTGGAGTCGAAGCCGTCCATCTCGACGAGCAACTGGTTGAGCGTCTGCTCCCGCTC
This sequence comes from uncultured Rubrobacteraceae bacterium, assembly GCA_964250345.1. Taxonomy (GTDB): domain Bacteria; phylum Actinomycetota; class Rubrobacteria; order Rubrobacterales; family Rubrobacteraceae; genus Rubrobacter_D. The sequence continues at coordinate 2,094 of CAXUFZ010000150.1, read as the reverse complement.
GTCGTGCCCGCCGCCGAGGCCGGCCCCACGCTGCCTGCCGACCGCGTCGATCTCATCCATGAAGATGATGCACGGCGAGTTCTGCTTGGCCTGCTCGAACAGGTCGCGAACCCTCGAAGCACCGACGCCGACGAACATCTCGACAAAGTCCGAGCCGGAGATGCTGAAGAACGGCACGCCGGCCTCGCCGGCCACGGCCCGCGCGAGCAGCGTCTTGCCCGTTCCGGGAGGGCCTACCAGAAGCGCGCCCTTGGGTATCCTGGCGCCGAGCTTCTGGAACTTCTGGGGGGCTTCGAGGAACTCCTTGATCTCGGTGAGCTCCTGGACGGCCTCGTTGGCGCCGGCGACGTCGGAGAACGTGACCTTGGGCTGGTCCTTGGTCATCTTGCGCGCCCGGCTCTTGCCGAAGCTCATAACCCGGTTGCCGCCGCCCTGCATCGAGCTCATGAACAGGATAAAGAACAGCACGATCAGCAGGATGGGCGCGAGCGTCCCGAGCAGCGTCAGCCAGAAGCCGGTGTTCTGCGGGTCGACTTCGTAGGCGATGTCTGCCTCGTCGAGCTGGGAGGCGACGTCGGTGAGCTGGGTGTAGGAGTGCTCGAACTGGACCGGCGCGCCCTGGCCCTGCTCCAACAGACCCCGAACCGTCTGGTCCTCGTCGAAGACCGTTAGCCGGTCTTCGCTGTCCTCGGGCTCGTTGGTGACGAGGCGTTCCTCCTGAACGGCCGCGCGCCACTCCTGCGAGTCGAGCTGTTCGACGTCCGGGTTCCCCCGGCTCAACATGTTCACGAGCACGACGGCCAACACGATAAGAATGATGAAATACAGCAGACCGCCGCTTCTAAGGATTCTGCCCAAAACCTGTTTACCTTCCCTGAAATGCGTCTAGGACACGGGGATTATACTACCCCGCTCTGCTATGGGAGCGACGTTCTGTGGGAACCCCCGGGAGTCGGGAGGCGGGGGGGGGGGGGGGGGGGGGGGGGGGGGCGGGGGGGCATGTGGAAATGTGTCGGGTTTTG
>CAXUFZ010000150.1:0-1062 GCA_964250345.1 uncultured Rubrobacteraceae bacterium | reverse complement strand
AGGCGCTCGCCTTCGGCTCGCTTCGGGAGTCGGCAGTCGTTAAGGGCAAGTGCTGCGGTTTTCCGACTCCCGGGGGTTTACCCGAACACTTCTTCCTTGAGGACGCAGATGTCCGGCAGGTTGCGGTAGGCGCCGCCGAAGTCCAGGCCGTAGCCGACGACGAACTCGTCGGGCACCTCGAAGCCGAGGTATTTGACGTCGATCTCGACCCTGCGCCGCGAGGGCTTGGTGAGGAGCGCGCAGATCTCGAGCGACGCCGGCTTGCGCGCGAGCAATGACCGCCTGAGGTACGAGAGGGTGAGCCCGGTGTCCACGATGTCCTCCACGATGAGCACGTGGCGGCCGGTCAGGTCCTCTTCGAGGTCTTTGAGGATGCGGACGACACCGCTGGAGGAGGTCCCCGAGCCGTAGGAGCTTATGTCCATGAAGTCCAGTTCGCAGGGGAGGTCTATGCTGCGCATGAGGTCGCTCATCACGACGACGGCGCCGCGCAGGACGCCCACGAGGAGCAGCCTCTCCCCCGCGTAGTCCTCGGTGATGCGCGCGCCCATCGCGCGGACTTTCTCCTGGATCTCCGCCGAAGGTATGAGGACCTCTCTCACGTCGGGCATCATACTCGTCATCTCCACGGGTTTCTCGCCACCTCCACCCTTAGTATCTTTCGCGTCTCCCCGTCCACCTTGAAGGGCTCCCCGGTCTCGCCGAACGGGATCCAGGCCACCTCCCCGCCGGGACCGACCACCACCGGCGTCCGCCGCCTGACGTCCGCGGGGACCTTCCGGTCCATCATCGCCCGCAACAGCTTCTTCGTCCCGCCGAGGCCCAACGGTCGGATGATATCCCCCTCCCGCGCCGCCCGCACGACGTAAGGCCCCCCCGAAGCGTCGAGAAAGGCCACCCCAGGCCGCGCCGCCTCGGGCTCGAACCGTTCGGCCTCCGAAACCCGAAACCCCCAGCCGCCGAAGGAGATGTCCCCGAGAACTAGAGGTTCCTCGCCCTCCGGCGTGGTCGACGGCAGGTAGAACGCCAGTTCCTCACCGCCGCGGGCGACCGCCACGACCC
>CAXUFZ010000149.1:0-9246 GCA_964250345.1 uncultured Rubrobacteraceae bacterium | reverse complement strand
CGTGTCGGGCACGGCGGAGGCACTCCCCGCGCTCGCGGTGGCGGTGGCGGACGCGCTGGTCGCGGCGCTCGTGTAGGTCGGTTCGAGGCCGGCGACGCCGAGGCTTTCGGCCATGACGTCGTAGACGGCGGTGTTCTCGTAGAAGCCGGTGAGGGCCTCGGAGCCGGGGCCGGTGGCGGTCAGGGGGACGTCGACGCCCGTGTGGCCGGTGGTGGTCCAGTCCATGACGAAGTCGTAGCTGGAGTCGGCGGCGGGGAAGGGTCCATCCTCGACCGAGAGGTTGGCGTTCTCGTCGCCCTGGTTGCCGCCGGACTCGTCGGGGTACTCGGGGTCGTCGGTGGCCTCGGCGGTGAGGCCGCCGCACTCGTGGTCGGCGGTGACGGTCAGGAGGGTCTCTCCGTCGAACTCAGCGAAGTCATCGGCGACTGTGACGGCGGCGTCGAGGGCCTGGCCGGCCTCGAGGGTAAGCTTCGAGTTGTTGAAGTGGGACATCTCGTCTATGCCCTCCTCCTCGACGAAGAGGAAGAAGCCGTCGGGGTCGCGGGAGAGGACCTCTATCGCCTTCTCGGTCATCTGCAGGAGGGATACGGTCGGGTCGTACTCGGCGCCCTCGCCCTCGGGGGCCTGCTGGAACATCTCCTCGTTGGCGAAGAGGCCGAGGAGTTTCGGGCCGGAGGCGGCGGCGAGATCGTCGGCGTTCGTCACATACTCGTAGCCCTGGCCCTCGGCCTGCGCGACGAGGTTGCCCCGGTCGCTCTGGCTGATCTCCTCGTCTTCTTCGTCGTCCGGGAAAGCGCCCTCGTTGCCTTCCGGGTACCAGAAGTCTTCGCCGCCGCCCAGGATCACGTCGGGCCGGCTCTCTTCGAGGTACTGGCGCGCGATCTCGCTCTGCTCGTCCCGGTCCTCGACGTGCGCGGCGAAGGCGGCCGGCGAGGCGTCCGTGACCTGGCTCGTGGTCACGAGGCCCACCGATTTGCCCGCCGCCTTGGCCTGCTCCAGGACGGTCGGCAGGGTGTTCCCGTCGGGGTCCACGCCCACCGCGCCGTTGAACGTCTTGACGCCCGTGGCGAAGGCGGTCGCCCCGGCCGCGGAGTCCGTGACGAAGGTCTCGGGCTCCGTGGACTCGACCGCGTTGGTGCCGACCGACCCCGCGACCGGCAGCCGGTCCATGGCGAGCCGGCCGTACGGGCCGACGCTGGCGAGCTGGATCGCGTCGCGGTGGGCCGGCCCCATGCCGTCCCCCATCATAAAGATGACGTTCTTGGCCTCCCCGGACGACGCCGCGGACGCCGACGCGGATGCCGACGCCCCCTGTGCTTCGCCCCGCCCCGGGAGAAGGCAGACCAGGCTTGCCAGCCCCAAGAACAAGCCCCCAAACGCGACTGCCACGCGCCGCGAGCGCTTCGGCTTGCCCCCGTGAACGATACCCAGCATCTTCCCTCCCGACGGCGCGGTTGCCCGGCGCGCGAACGCCTGCTCGACGGGGACAGCTTACGGCAGCCGCGAGCCGCGTATGTCAGAGATCGCGCAAACACCGCTAAAGTTGGATTAAAGGACCGCTAAACCTGCGTTAAACGCCGCGCCTCGGGGCCGCGAGAACCCCGGACCCTACTCCCACTCGATGGTGCCGGGGGGCTTGCTGGTTATGTCGAGGGCGACGCGGTTCACGCCCGGGACCTCGTTGATGATGCGGTTGCTTATCTTTTCGAGCAGGTCGTAGGGGAGCCTCGCCCAGTCGGCGGTCATGGCGTCGTCGGAGGTGACGGCCCTTATTACCACCGGGTACGCGTAGGTGCGCGCGTCGCCCATGACGCCGACGGAGTGAATGGCGGGCAGCACGGCGAAGCTCTGCCAGAGGTCGCGGTAGAGGCCGGCAGCACGGATCTCGTCCTGCAACACGAAGTCGGCCCGGCGCAGGATTTCGAGCCTTTCGGCGGTCACGTCGCCTATGACCCGGATGGCGAGGCCGGGGCCCGGGAACGGCTGGCGCCAGACGAGCCGCTCGGGCATCCCGAGCTCGGCCGCCACGACGCGGACCTCGTCTTTGAACAGGTTGCGCAAGGGTTCCACGAGGTCGAGGTCCATCACCTCCGGCAGGCCGCCGACGTTGTGGTGGCTCTTGATCCTGGCCGCGTCGCGGGTCCCGCTCTCTATGACGTCACTGTATAGAGTGCCCTGGACGAGGAAGGTGGCGTCTTCTATCTCCGTGGCTTCTTCTTCGAAGGTGCGGATGAACTCCTCGCCGATGATCTTTCGCTTCGCCTCCGGGTCGGTGACGCCCGCGAGCTTGTCCAGGAAACGTCCTTTGGAGTCCACGTGGATCAGGGGCACGTCGGAGTTCTGGCCGAAGGTCTCGACGACCTGCTCGGCCTCGTTCTGCCGCAGCAAACCGTGGTCCACGAACACGCACGTCAGGTTGTCCCCGATGGCCCGGTGGACGAGCATGGCCGCGGTCGAGGAGTCCACGCCGCCGGAGAGGCCGCAGATGGCCCTGCGGTCGCCTACCTGCGCCCGAATCCTCTCCACCGCGTCGGTGATGATGTTGACGGGCGTCCAGTCGGGTTTGCAGCCGCAGGCCTCGAAGAGGAAGTTCTTCAGGATCTCCATCCCGTACTCCGTGTGCCGGACCTCGGGATGGAACTGCACGCCGAAGCGCCCCGTCTCCGGGTTTTCGAAGGCGATGATCGGGACGGACGGCGTCTCCGCCGTGACCTCGAAGCCGTCGGGGGCGGCGAAGACGGCGTCGCCGTGGCTGGTCCACGCCTTCTGCTCGTCGGCCGTGCCGGCGAAGAGCCCCCCGTGGCTCTTGACCCGCAGGTCCGAGCGACCGTACTCCCGGATCTGGACCGCCCCCACCTCCCCGCCGAGGTCGAGCGCCATGAGCTGCATCCCGTAGCAGATCCCAAGCATCGGCACGTCCAGCTCGAAGAGCGCGTCGTCGACGCGCGGCGCCCCGTCTTCATAAACGCTGTTCGGGCCGCCGGAGAGGATGATCCCTTCCGGCTCTCTGGCCCTTATCTCCTCGACCGGCGTGTCGTAGGGAATCATCTCCGAGAACACCCGGCACTCGCGCACCCGCCGCGCGATGAGCTGCGAGTACTGCCCGCCGAAGTCGAGGACGAGGATCATGGTCGCTTCGCTCCCGGGAGTAGAGAGTAGAGGGTAGAGGGTAGCGCCGCTTCAGAGCCGCCCGCCCCGAAATCCGATGCCTTACCCACAATCGCCAACCGATGATCCTCTCGACCCGTCATCCCCGTCTGTCTACCTCCGTAGTCCTCTACTCCCTACTCACTATTCCCTACTCACCGGGAGGCGCGCAGCGCCGACCTACCCCATGCCGACGCGCTGGGAGCGCTGCTCGGTCTTGCCCTCGGTGTTTAGCGACGGGGCGTACATTACCTCGGCCTTCTGGAACTCTTTTATGTTCTGGTAGCCGGTGGTCGCCATGCTCATGCGGAGGGCGCCCATGAGGTTGAGGGTCCCGTCGTTCTCGCGGGCGGGGCCGACGAGGATGTCTTCGAGGCTGCCCGTCGTTTTGGTCTGGATACGCGTGCCGCGCGGGAGGGTCGGGTGGAAGGTCGCCATGCCCCACGAGTAGCCGCGGCCCGGGGCCTCCTCGGCCTTGGCGAAGGCGCTGCCGAGCATGACGGCGTCGGCGCCGCAGGTTATGGCCTTGGCGATCTCGCCTCCCGTCCGCATCCCGCCGTCGGCTATCACGTTGACGTACTCGCCGGTCTCCAGGTAGTGGCGCATCCGGGCCGCCGCGGCGTCGGCGACGGCGGTCGCCTGCGGGACCCCGACGCCTATGACGCCGCGGGTGGTGCAGATGCGGCCTGGGCCCACGCCGACGAGGACGCCAACGGCGCCGGTGCGCATGAGGTGGAGCGCCGTCGAGTAGCTCGCGCAGCCGCCGACGACCACGGGGACGTTCAGGGAGGGGACGAACTCCATGAGGTTCAGGGGTTCGACCTGCTGAGAGACGTGCTCGGCGGAGACGACCGTGCCCTGGATGACGAGGACGTCGAGGCCGGCCTCGATGGCGGCGCGGTGGTAGCGCTCGACGCGCTGGGGCGTCAGGGAGGCGGCGGCTATGACGCCGCGGTCCTTTATCTCCTGGACGCGGCGGAAGATGAGTTCTTCCTTTATGGGCTCGGAGTAGAGCTCCTGCATGACGCGGGTGGCCTTGGTGTCCGGCAGGCTCGCTATCTCCTCGAAGACCGGGCCCGGGTCCTCGTAGCGGGTCTGGAGCCCTTCGAGGTTCAAGACGGCGAGGCCGCCGAGGTCGCCGATGATGCCGGCCGTCGCGGGGTCGACCGCCGCGTCCATGGCGGAGGCCAGGCACGGCACGTCCAGGCGCAGGTCGCCGAGGGACCAGGAGATGTCTATGTCCTCCGGGTCCCGGGTCCGGCGGCTCGGCACTATGGCGATCTCGTCGAGGCCGTAGGCCCGGCGGGCGGTCTTTCCTCTACCTATCTCAACGTCCATGTCGGGGCTCCCTTCGGCTCTCCACGAGCGGGTACGACAAAGCCCACGGGGTGCGTCCCCCGTGGGCTCCTGTGATCTTTTCGGCTGACCGCTGCAAATCCAGTTTATGCTACACCGCGACCGGCGCGGCGGTCAAGCTAGAGCGGGATCGGTTTAGACGATGCCCAAGAGAGCTAGCACCACGATTACGAGAATTACCACCACGACGATAGTGATGATGCTGTTGGTGTTCATAAGACCTCCTCGAACCTACGTTGCGCGTAGTATTAGCTACGCGAGAAGCCGCTGTAGCAGCAGTATGGCCACGATCACCAAGATAACAACCACAAGTATCGGTATAAGCCCGCCCCGCATATCCTCACCTCCCCTACGAGTACCTGCGCTAAAAAATGTACGGCAACAAGAGCACGACCAGAAGGCCGACCGCCAGCACGACGACCAAAACGGCAAGCTGCCTGCCTATCTCTCCTCCCTTCGCCGCTCGCTCCGTCACCGACTAGCCGCACTATATACCCTCTAAGACCCGGGTGAAACTCTGCGGGTTACGCGGGGGGGTTCTTCTACAGCAGGGCCGCCAGGAACACGAGGAACACCAAGAGGAGGAGGATGGCCACCTCGATCAGCACGAACGCGAAGGTGATCCAACACCATATCTTCGCCAGGCGGGACGACTCCGCCGCCCCCGCGTAGTTCCTCCCGGCCACCTTTCCGTTGACCTGCGCGGCGTAAACGATGGCAACGATGCCCGTAATGACCCCGATGAACGGAAAGAAAAGGGTGAAGGGGGCGAGCACGAAACACACTATCGTCAACACCACCGCCTGGACGAGATAGTTCTTCACGTTCGGGACGGTCTCCGTCGAGGCCCCGGACGACGCGGAGGAGAGACCGTGGTTCGGGGGCGGAGAAACGTCCCCGCCCGAAGTCTCGACCCGACGCAACGTCTCTCCGCAATTCGCGCACCGCGTCGCCGCCTCGTCGTTGCGCGCACCACAACTGGTACAGAACACCCGAAACTCCTCCCCATGCCCGATAAACCGGGCGTGCGCCAAAAGCAGATCGGATTGCATTATGCGGCAGGATCCGGCGGGCGCACAACGAATGAGGCACGAAAAAAGCGGCGCCCCCAAAGGAGCGCCGCCGAAAGTTCCCGTTGGGGGAACTTTACATCATGCCGCCCATGCCGCCGGCAGGCATCGCGGGAGCATCCTCCTCGGGCTCCGCGACGACGACGTCGGTGGTGACGATGAGCGAGCCGATGGAGGCCGCGTTCTGGAGCGCCGAACGCGTGACCATCGCCGGGTCGATGACGCCGGCCTGGACCAGGTCCTCGTACTCGCCGCTGAGGGCGTTGTAGCCGATGCCGTTGCCCTGGGTGCGGACCTTGTCGACGACTATCGAGCCGTCGGCGCCGGCGTTGTAGGCGATCTGGCGGATCGGCTCCTCCAGCGCGCGATGGACGATGCGGGCACCGGTCCTCTCGTCGCCGTCGAGCGTCTCTACCAGCTCACCGACCGGGGCCTGCGCCTTGAGCAGCGCCACGCCACCGCCCGGTACGATGCCCTCTTCGAGGGCAGCCCGGGTCGCGGAGAGCGCGTCCTCGACGCGGTGCTTGCGCTCCTTGAGCTCCGTCTCGGTCGCGGCACCGACCTTGATGACGGCGACGCCGCCGGCCAGCTTGGCGAGGCGCTCCTGCAGCTTCTCGCGGTCGAAGTCCGAGTCGGTGGACTCAATCTCGGAGCGGATCTGGTTGATCCGGCCCTTGATGGCCTCCACGTCGCCGGCGCCGTCGACGATCACCGTGTTGTCCTTGGTGATGACGACGCGGCGGGCGCTGCCGAGCTGGTTGAGCTGGGTGTTCTCCAGCTTGAGGCCGAGCTCCTCGGTGATGACCTCGCCGCCGGTAAGGATGGCGATGTCCTCGAGCATCCTCTTGCGCCTATCGCCGAAGCCGGGGGCCTTGACGGCGGCGGCGTTGAAGGTGCCGCGCAGCTTGTTGACGATGAGGGTGGCGAGCGCTTCGCCCTCGACGTCTTCGGAGACGATGAGGAGCGGGCGGTTCGACTGCATCACCTGGTTGAGGATCGGGAGCACGTCCTGGACGTTGCCGATCTTCTGGTTGGCGATGAGGATGTACGGGTCGTCGAGGACAGCCTCCATCCTCTCCTGATCCGTCACGAAGTACGGGCTCAGGTAACCCTTGTCGAACTGCATGCCCTCGGTGAACTCGAGGTCCATCCCGAAGGTCTGGCCCTCCTCGACGTTGACGACGCCGTCCTTGCCGACCTTGTCGATCGCGTCGGCGATGACGTTGCCGATCTCGTCCGAACGGGCGGAGATGGCGCCGACGCGGGAGATCTCGTCCCGGCCGCTGATCTCCTGCGACTGGCCCTGCACGGCCTCGACGGCGGCACCCACGGCCTTGTCGATGCCGGCCCGCAAGATAACCGGGTTAGCGCCCGCGGCCACGTTCTTGAGGCCCTCGCGCACGATGGTCTGCGCGAGCACCGTCGCCGTCGTCGTGCCGTCGCCCGCGACGTCGTTGGTCTTGGTGGCGACTTCCTTGACGAGCTGGGCGCCCTGGTTCTCGAAGATGTCCTCGAGCTCGATCTCGCGGGCGATGGTCACGCCGTCGTTGGTGATCGTCGGCGAGCCGAACTTCTTGTCGAGCACCACGTACTGGCCCTTGGGACCGAGCGTGATCTTGACCGCCTCGGCGAGCTTGTTTACGCCCGCCTCCAGCGCCCGTCGCGCCTCGGTGTTGAACCTTAGCTCTTTATGCGCCAAAGCCTGATCTCCTCTGCTAGACTACTCCTTCACGCGATTCCTGATCGCGTTCGGCACTCTACAGGCTAGAGTGCCAGCCGCGAAAGTATATTCCTGGGCGGGGTACAATTCAAACGGCGATGAGCGTCTTCCGAACAGACAGGATCCCAAGCCTCAGCAAGATCCCCCAAGAGCTCGCCCGCGAACAGCGCCGCTGCGACCGCTGCGACCGCGAGACGCAGCACATCCTCTACCTCGTCCCGAAGAAACTAGCCTTCGTCTACCTCAAAGACCACCCCGAGAACCTCCACGCGACCTGCGTCGACTGCGCCCAAAGCACCGTCGTCACCGGCGAAGAACGCGATAGGGTCCTCGGCTCGCGATAGATCGCCCGCCAACTAGCCGGGCCGTAGAGATCCGGTGTTCGGTCCGCGGGAAGATTCCGCGAGTTTTCCCTTACGGCGGTGCGTCTATTCGGAGGGCTTGTCGTCCGGGCCCGGTTTGGTTTCCGGTTCGCGTCTTTCGCCTGGCGGTCGGGTCGGGGGTTCGTCGTGGGGGTTTGGCGAGGCGCCCGTGGCGCAGTCGTACTGCGAGCCTGTCGCGCCGTTGTCCGACGACTCGGGATCGCACGGTGGGTTCGTCTCGTTCTCGTCGGGCTGTTGCGACGATCCGGGCGATGGCGGCGGATTGTCGGCGGGCGGGTTCGGCCGGTCGTGATCTGCCGCCTGCCGGCGGGGCTTTGAGGGTTTGCCGTCCGGACGCTCCGGCTTCTCGGGTCTCTGGGCGTGGCTCTGATCCGCATCCGCGGGCTTCTTCTGATCGCTGTCCCGCTTCTCTTTCTGGGGTTTGTCGGATCGAGACGGACGCCCGGTTTTCTTTGCTTCCGCTTCGTCGGTGTCTTTCTTGATGTCTTTCTCTACCACGGGGCTCGGTCTCGGGTCGTCGGAGCCGGTGTCCAGGTCGGGGCGGATGCCGGGGTTGTCCTGGTCGGGCCAGTTGGACGGGGGTGGGCCGAGGGCCTCGCAGAAGCGGGCGTCGGAGCCGCCGGTGACGGCGCCGCCGTTGGTCCGGATCCACTCGAGCAGCGGGTACGGGTTCATGGCGCCGGAGTCCGCGTCGCTCCTGCCACCGGTCCCGTCGTACCAGCCGAGATGCAGGTGCGGCGGGAAGAGCCCGCGCGTGACCTCTGGCCCCTGCCCGGTGTCCCCGGCGTAGCCTATGACCTGCCCGGCCCTGACCCTGGTCCCTACGGGCAGCGGGCTCTGGCGCTCCAGGTGCGCGTAGTAGAAGAGGTCGCCCTTCTTTACGGGGCCGATGGAGTAGTCCGCCCGGACCATGACGGCGTAGCCGCCGAGCGTGTTCCAGCCGTCGCCGTTCGACCCGGCGACCGGGACCACCGTCCCGTCGGTGACGGCGTACTCGGGGACGCCGGCCGGGGTCATCAGGTCCGTCCCCTCGTGGCCGCCCTGCGGACGCGCCGCCCCCCAGGTGTCTTCGTAGGAGAAGAAGTACTCGCGTTCGAGGGGGAACACGACCTTGCTGCTCTCCGGGAACCCCCCGAGGTCGCCGCACACCGGGCCGGAGCCCGACCGCGTACCGGGCGCGACGCCCGACCGCGACGGTCGGTAAAAGACCGGCGGCGCGGTGTCCGAGCCGGCCGTCTCCCGCTCGCCGGGGGACTCCGCGGCGGGTATGGCCCTTTGCCCCACTGGATCGGCCGTCTCTTCTTCGATGGCCGCCACGGGTGGTACGCGCGGCTCGGCGATCTCCGGCGCGTCGGGGCCGCCGATCTCCCCGCGGGCGTCTTCGAGGGAGGAGATCGCGCCCTCCGTCAAACGCCCGAGGTCCGGGGTCTCCCGGGGCTCCTCGGGCGTCTCGGCGGAGAGGGAGAGGGCTTCGACGCCGGAGTCGTCCATTCGGAACAGGACCATAAGAGCGGTCAGGACGAAGAGCAGATACGCAAGCCGCGTCCAGCCGAATCGCCGCACCCGCCGG
>CAXUFZ010000148.1:7798-9264 GCA_964250345.1 uncultured Rubrobacteraceae bacterium | reverse complement strand
GGCTGGCGGGCTGACCACCCCCCCCGCCCCCCGAGACGTGCCGCCGCCGCGCGGGGGCCCGGCGACCGGCCCGGACCCCGCCTCGGACGTCTCCGCCGGCCGCGTCGGCCGTACGCTCGCTGGGGTCGAGGCCGGAGGCGCGGCGGCGGACCGGTCGCTCGCGGCGGGCGGCGCGGTCGCGGCGGGCGACGGGGTATCGGGCGTAGCAGACGCGTTCGCCGGCGGCGCGGAAGACGGGGAAGAGGATGCCGGCGGCGCGGAGGCCAGTGGCGTAGAAGACGCGGACGCGCTGGCGGAAGCGGAGGCGCTGGCGGAAGCGGCATTTTGGGACGGGGATGGTGACATCGGGACGAACTCTACGTCGCCGAACAGGGACGCCTCTTCGGGTTTCTCGTCGTCCTCTTCCCCGTCTTCTTTCGGCGGCTCGGGCTTCTCTTTCTCGTCTGGCTTAGTCTCCTCTTGCTCTTCGCCTTTATCTTTGGTGGTCCGAGATTCCGGGGCCCGGGGTTCTGGGCTTGGCGGCTCGGGTTCCACGTTGCCGGCCAGGGCCATCTCGGGGGGTACGTCCTGCACCGACGGCTCGTCCATCTGGGAGACCTTCGGCTCCTCGTACCGCGCGGCGACCGAGACGAGCGTCATAAGCGCCAGCACGGAGACGATGACGACGCCCATGCCGACGAACAGGTGGTCGAAGCCTATGGACAGTGCCGGGGCGGCCTCGTGCTCGTCATCCGTCTCGTCCGGATGCGCGGCGACCGCGGCCTCGGGTTCGTCTGGTTCCAGGCTCCTCTTGAGCTCGCGCGAGAGGGCCGTGCCGTCCAGGCCGAGAAAGTCCGCGTAGGTCTTCAGAGAACCGAGGACGTAGACTGCGGGGAGAACGTCGAAGTTCTCCCGCTCCAGTGCCTGGATGTACCGGGCCCGGATCTTGGTGATCTCCTCGACCCGCCGGAGCGACAGGCCCCTCGCCTCGCGGGCCTGTTCCAGCCTGCGACCGATGTCCGGCTCGGCCTGCGGAGTTCCGTGTACGTCGCTCATGCTCTCACCCAGGCCTGTTGCGTGTCCTACCCGCAGGCGAACCTGCGCCCCCGCTCCAGATGATCACGCCAGCATGATAGCACGCTGCGCCCTATGGGCTCCGCTCTCGGCAACGCTTCGTGCCTTCGGTACTCGCTTTCGGCACGCAGCCTCCGGCTGCTTTCAGCACGGCGCTTCGCGCCTTTCAGCCAAACCCTCTCTGGCGTGGTTCAGCGGGGTCGACCGTGACTTCCGGGTGGCGTTTCGTCGGCCGCGAGCGGGTTGCCGGGTCTTCGGTTCGGTCAAGGCCTCCGGCCCCGGGCCGCGACAACAAGGATCTAGCTGAAAGCGGAGGCGTAAGCCGGAGCATGCTGACAAGGCGCGAAGCGCCGGACTGAGAGTGGAGGCGAAGCCGGAACGTGCTGACAAGCGTAGGCCGCGAGGCCGGAGCG
>CAXUFZ010000148.1:7277-7788 GCA_964250345.1 uncultured Rubrobacteraceae bacterium | reverse complement strand
GCCGCCCGCCCCGCCCACGCGGCCCCCCCGCCCCCGCCCCCACGCTTCTCCACATAACGCAAGATCCCAGCGGTCAGCATCTCGTAGTTGCCGGCGAGGTCGTAGTGCTCGGACTCTTCGGGGGCGGCGCCCTCGGCGAGCATCTCGGCGTCGCCCTTGGCCCGGAGCTCCTCGACGATCTCCTCTCGTTCTGCGCCCTCGTCGACCTGGCCCTCGACGAAGAGCAGCCAGTCCTGGAGGCGCTGCTCCAGCTCGGAGAGGTGGCGGTCCACGTCGTCGTAGGAGCCGAAGTGGGTCGGGCAGAGGACGTTCGGCTCGACCTGACGGATCCTCTCGATGCTCCGCACCCACGCCTCGACGTCTATCTCCGGCGGCGGCGTCGGCGGCCGGACGTAGGACTGCCCCGGGAGGCGAATGCCCGCCACGTCCCCGGCGAAGAGCGTCCCCGAATCGGGCTCCAGGTAGGCGAGGTGGTGGTCGTAGTAGCCGGTGAAGAGCTCGTCGGCGGCCG
>CAXUFZ010000148.1:4872-7267 GCA_964250345.1 uncultured Rubrobacteraceae bacterium | reverse complement strand
GGGGGGGGGGGGGGGCCCCGCCCCCCCCCCCCCCCGCCCCGACCTCCTCCCCGTCCCCCACCACGACGAGCCGGTCCTCCGGCACGGGCCGCGCCTCGCCCCAGAGATCCTCCATCCGGTCGCCGTAGATGCGCGTCGCGCTCTTGACGAGCTTCGACGGGTCCGCGAGGTGCTGGTAGCCGACCTCGTGCACGTAGAACGTCGCGTTCGGCAGCAGCTCCGCCAGATGCCCGGAAGCGCCCGCGTGGTCCAGGTGGATGTGCGTCAGGAAGACCTGCCGGACGTCACGCGGGGAGACGCCCCGTTCCTCCAGGCCGCCCATCAGGCGTTCGAGGCAGGTCGTGGGCCCCGTTTCGACGATCGCCGCGGAGCCCCCGCCCAGGAGCAGAAACGAGGCTATGACCTTCTCGGTGCCCAGGAAGTTCAGGTCTGTCGTTTCTATCTTCATCGGTCCCCCGCGCGTCCGTGGAAGCGTCTTCCTACCCCCGCGAAGCCTAGCAGAAGACGGGCGTGGCGGGCCGGTCCCGCGGGGTCACGCGGTCTCGGGCGAGAAGCCCGGGTTCTCTATGATGCCGAAGACGTTGTCGAATGGGTCGACGACGGTCGCGACCAGGATGTCGCCGCCGACGTCCCGGACTCCGCCGTACTCTTTGGCCCCCAATTCCAGGAGCCGCGCGTGCGCGGCGGCGGCGTCCTCCACGCCCCAGTAGGCGGTGACGCCGGTCGACGAGCGCGGGATGCCGGGCTCGTCCGGCTGCAGGCCCAGCTCGAAGCCCCCGACGTCGAAGCCGACGTAGAAGGGCTCGTCGAAGTAGGGCGCGAAGCCCAGGACGGCGCCGTACCACTCCTTCGACCGTTCGAGGTCCTCGACGTGGTAGATGGCGGTCCTCAGACCCAGAAACACGCGCGCTCCCTTCCCCTCAGGCGTAACGTTTCGCAAGGGGATCATACGTCCCGCGCCCGCGTTCTCAACGGCGAGATCCGGACCGGCAGAATCAGGGAAAAGCCGTTTGGTAGACTGCCGGGGCCGCCGGATACGAAGAGGAGGACGCCGTTTTGGACCTGGAACTCATGCGCGAGCTGTCGGTAAAGACGGACTCCAAGATCGTCCTGCTCGTCGTGGACGGCCTGGGCGGCCTCCCGATGGACCAGGGGGGCAACACGGAACTCGAAGCGGCCGACACTCCGAACCTCGACGCCCTGGCCGCCCGCTCGGACCTCGGGCTCTCGCGCCCCGTCGCCGCCGGCGTGAGCCCCGGATCCGGCCCCGGCCACCTCGGCCTCTTCGGCTACGATCCCCTGCGTTTCCAGGTCGGCCGCGGCGTCCTCTCCGCCCTCGGCGTCGGCTTCGACCTGCAAAAGAGCGACCTCGCCGCCCGCATAAACTTCGCCACCCTCGACGACTCGGGCAAAATCTCCGACCGCCGCGCCGGCCGCATCCCCTCCGAGAAAGGCGAGGAACTCGTCGCGCTCCTGAACGAGAACATAAAGATGGACGACGCCGAAATCTTCATAACCCACGAGAAAGAGTACCGGGCCGTCGTCGTCTTCCGCGCCGGGGGCCTCTCCGGCGACCTCTCCGACACCGACCCGCAAAGGGTGGGCCTGGAGCCGCTGCCCGTCGAGACCCAGGACGACTCCCAGGAGGCCAAAAAGAGCGCCGCGCTCGCCAACGCCTTCGTCGAGAAGGCCAACGAGATCCTCAAGGACCAGCACCCCGCCAACACCGTCCTCCTGCGGGGTTTCGGGATGCACCCGGCCCTCACCTCCTTCGATGAGGCCTACAAGCTCGACGCCGCCGCCATCGCCAGCTACCCGATGTACAAGGGCCTCGCCCGCCTCG
Organism: uncultured Rubrobacteraceae bacterium; assembly: GCA_964250345.1. Taxonomy (GTDB): domain Bacteria; phylum Actinomycetota; class Rubrobacteria; order Rubrobacterales; family Rubrobacteraceae; genus Rubrobacter_D. The sequence goes on along the minus strand of CAXUFZ010000148.1, from coordinate 5,424 downwards.
CCGGGATGGATCTCCTCCAGGAAGGCGAGGGCATCGCCGGCGAGTTCGAGACCCTGAAAGAGAACTGGGACGACCACGACTTCTTCTTCCTCCACATCAAGCCGACCGACGCCGCCGGGGAGGATGGGGACTTCGGACGCAAAGCCTCGGTCATCGAGGAGGTGGACGCCCAGATCCCCGGCCTCCTCGAACTCGGCCCCGACGCCGTAGCCATAACCGGCGACCACGCCACGCCGGCGAAGATGAAGAGCCACTCGTGGCACGGCGTCCCGGTTTTGGTCGGCTCCCCGTACACGCTTCCGACGGCCAACGCCTTCGGCGAGCGGGCCTGCGCCGGCGGCACCCTCGGGACGTTCCCGGCCGAGGAGATCATGGGCTACCTCATGGGCCACGCCCTGAAGCTCAACCGTTTCGGCGCGTGAGGGGTTTTCTCCCCTCGGCTGTCGGTGGCGCGGGTCTCGTGCGGAGGTTCTCTGGGCGCGGGGGGGGGTGTGACCCCCCCCCCCCCAAAGGTGGGGGGGGGGGGTGCGGGTGGGCGAGGCCGGCCGCCGC
>CAXUFZ010000148.1:0-4862 GCA_964250345.1 uncultured Rubrobacteraceae bacterium | reverse complement strand
GGTTTGAAACCCGCCCCCACAGAAGGTTGGTGGGCCGGTAACCGTTTGGGTGGCGGGACCGATCATCGGCGCGTGGCGCGTTGAACGGCGATTCGCTCGCCGCGCTGGAGCGCGAGATCTCCTCCTGCCGCACCTGCCCGCGACTCGTCGAGTGGCGGGAGCGGGTGGCGCGGGAGAAGAGGGCCGCCTTCGCGGACGAGGAGTACTGGGGGCGTCCAGTGCCCGGGTTCGGGGACCCGGAGGCGGGAGTCGTCGTGCTGGGGCTCGCGCCGGCGGCGCACGGGGCGAACCGGACGGGGCGGTACTTTACCGGTGACCGGTCGGGGGACTTTCTGTTCGCCGGGCTGTACCGCGCGGGGTTCTCCGACAGCGCCGTCTCGCGCAGGATCGGGGATGCGCGGCTGTCGGGGCTCTGGATCTCGGCGGCCGTCCGATGCGCCCCGCCGCAGAACAAGCCGACCCCCACCGAACGCGACGCCTGCCTCCCCTACGCCGCCCGCGAGCTGGACTTGCTAAGCGCCAAAGTCGTGGTCTGCCTCGGCGCCTTCGCCTGGGACGCCGCGCTGCGCCTGATGGGCGTCCGCCCGAAGCCGAAGTTCGGCCACGGCGCGGAGGCGGGGACGGGCGACGTGACGCTCCTCGGCTGCTACCACCCGTCGCAGCAGAACACCTTCACCGGCGTCCTCACGCCGCCCATGCTCGACGCCGTCCTGACGCGGGCGCGGGATCTGGCCGACGGGGAGCGCCCGGAACGCGCCGGCACCGTCGGATAGAATGGGCGCCCGTGGGGAGCCGTAGATCCTTCAAGAACCATGCCGTCGCGCCCGTCGTCGCGCTGCTCGCGATCCTGCTCCTCACCGGGGCCTGCTCGGGCGAGACGAACGGTAACGCCACGGGCGACGGCGGCAATTCGCGGGGAGGCTCTGGTTCCGGTGGTGCAGCAAGTCCCACGACCGTCTCTGGGTCCGCGACGACGCCGGAGGAGCCGCCGGAGATCACGCTCGGCGAGGAGCCGGGCGGCCGACCGGAGGCCATCCTCCGGCTCGAAGGCGGCCCCGACACGACCTTCTCCGGCCTCTGCACCGTCGGCGGCCGGGAGGATGTCGTGAGCGTGGGCGGCAGGGTCCCCAAGCGCTTCACCTTCGACCTGGACGGGTCGGCGCTCGCGTGCCGCATAGAGAAGAGGGACCAGAACCGGGGCGCGCTCAAGGTCGTCCTGATCACCGGCGACACCACCCGCTCCGTCCAACAGACCAACTCCCCGGGCGCCACCATGAACGTCTCGTACAGAGGAGGATAAGCCTTGAACAGGGAAGCCGCTTACGATCTTATGCGCGAGTGGACGGAGGGCGACTCTCTCCGCAAGCACATGCTCGCGGTCGAGGCCGCGATGCGGGCCTACGCCAAGAAGTTCGGTGAGGACGAGGAGAAGTGGGCCGTGACCGGCCTGCTGCACGACATGGACTACGAGAAGCACCCGACCCCCGACGAGCACCCGATGGTCGGCGTCCGGGAATTGGAGCGGCGCGGCTACCCGGAGGATGTGCTGCACGCCATCAAGGGGCACGCCGACTACCTCGACGTGCCGCGCGACACGCTCATGTCCAGGACGCTCTACGCGGTGGACGAGCTCTCCGGCTTCGTCGTGGCGTGCGCGCTGATGCGGCCGGAGCGGCTGGAGAACATGAAAGCCAGGAGCGTCCGCAAGAAGATGAAGCAGAAGAGCTTCGCCGCCGCCGTCAACCGGGACGACATCGTGCGCGGAGCCGAAGACCTCGGGGTGGACCTCAACGAGCACATAGAGTTCGTCGCCGCGGCCCTCAGGGAGCGGGCCGACGTGCTCGGGCTGGAGCCCGAAGCCGCTTAAAAGGCCCGCGGGGGCTCTGCTAGGATTGGACCCGCTGGAGAGGAGAGGAGCGGCGGTTTGGTTCGGGTGATGGTCGTCTTCGGGGGACGCAGCGAGGAGCACGACGTCTCGCTCGCTTCCGCGCGCGCCATAACGAGGGCCCTCGAAAGGGGCGGGCGCCACGAGGTCGTGCCGGTGGGGATAACGAGGTCGGGGCGTTGGATCTCCTCGAGCGACCCCATGCGCGAGCTAGAACCCGGCCACAAAGAGCTCCCGGACGGCTCCACCCTCGAAATCTCCGGCCCCCCGGCCGCCGTCGACGAGAAGCTCCCGTCCGGGCTCGGCTCCGTGGACGTGGTCTTCCCGGTCTTGCACGGCCCATACGGAGAGGACGGGACCATCCAGGGCATGTTGGAGCTCGCCGGCGTTCCTTACGTCGGCAGCGGGGTGCTCGGCAGCGCCGTCGGGATGGACAAGATCACCATGAAGAAGATCTTTGCCCACCACAACCTACCCCAGGTCGAATGGTTCGGCCTCACCCGCAAAGGCTGGGAGAAAGACCCCGGCGGGAAGGTCCGGGAGATCGAGGCCGCCGTCGGCTACCCCTGCTTCGTCAAACCCGCCAACATGGGCTCCAGCGTGGGCATCGGAAAGGCCACGAACGCGGACGAACTAAACGCGGCCCTCGACGCGGCGTCCGCCCTCGACCGGCGCATCATCGTGGAGGAGGGCGTGGAGGCCAGGGAGGTAGAAGTCGCGGTGCTCGGCAACGAGGACCCTGAGGTCTCGGTCGCCGGGGAGATCCTGCTGCAGAACGACGGCTTCTACGACTATGAAGCCAAGTACATCGAGGGCGGCATGGAGCTCGGCGTCCCGGCGAAGGTCCCGGAGGAGACGGCCGGGGAGATCGAACGCGTCGCCCGGACCGCCTACGGGGCCGTGGACGCCGCGGGCATGGCCCGGATAGACTTCTTCGTCGAGCGCGGCACGGGCCGGTTGCTCCTGAACGAGATCAACACCATCCCCGGCTTCACCCCGACGAGCGTCTACGCCGAGCTCTGGGCCGCGAGCGGCCTCCCCTACGAGGAACTCCTAGACCGCCTGATCTCCCTGGCCCTCGAACGTCACGGGTAGCGCCGCCCAACGGGGCCCGCTATAGTTCCCGACGGACAAGCCCAAAGCAACGCCGTAGCTAATGCTGCGAAACCAGGGAGAAAGCATTGCGGCTGCTCAAACTGACGCTCGCATCGCTGGCAACGCTCTTCATGCTCTGTACCCCGGCGCTGGCGCAGGGCGCGTCAGACGTGCAGTACGTGTCCGGCGGCTTCTGTCCCACCGGCTCGGATCCCGGGCAGCAACAGACGCAAAGCGTCTGTGACATGCCGCCCGCCACTGCCAACAACGTCGGCCAGGGAACCGACGCCGTAAACGACGCGTTGGCAGGCTCTTCCTCCACAAAATCCGCCGCCACCGGCGATCTAGCATCCGACGCGTCGGCTTCTAGCGTACCGGCATCCGGCGCATCAGCATCCGGCTCCGCGCCCGCCGGTATCGCGTCTGGGGATGTTGCGGGGGACACCGCAACCGGAAGCACCGGAACGGGCAACCCCGAGACCGGCGTCGCCGCAACCGGTAGCATTCCGGCCGGGGTCCCGGAGGCCGCCGGGGTCGCTTCGGAGGAAGGGCCGGCCTCGATTACGGAGTTACCCGAGACGGGCGGTTCCCCGTTCGCGACCTTGATCTCGGGCGTCCTCCTCGTAACGCTCGGCCTGATGGTAAGGAGGATCGCCCCATGAGAGAGCATCTTCCGACCGGGGTCGCGGCGGCCTCCCTCGCCCTGGCGTTGTTGCTGGCGCTCGTGATGACGGCGCTCCCAACCCAGGCGATGGCGCAGAGCGCCTCGGCCTCCGCTTCCACGAGCGCATCCGCCTCCCCGGACGCCTCCCAATATGCAACCGAAAGCTCCAACGTCGCCGGGGCGAACGATACCGGGGACATCCCCCCGGCGTTCTCGAACAACGTCACGAACGGCGCCGAATCGGTGAACGACGCGATGACCGGTGAGAAGGCGCAACCCGCGGAAGCATCGGCCTCGACCGGCTCGACTCCGTCAGCCTCGCCGGGGTCCGCTTCGACGAGCGCCGCATCCGCGGGTACAGCTTCCGCGGGTACAACTTCCGCGGAGAACCCCGCCGCAGAGAACCTGACGGTCCTGCCCGACACGGGGGGCGCCTCGCTACTGGCTTTGGGTTCGGGTCTCCTGCTGGTAGCCGGCGGCCTGTGCGCCCACCGGATGCTCCGTCAGTAGGTCCCGGTCCCGGAGGTAAGTTTTCTGCGCCTGCGGGAGAGGGCGGGGACGTGTTCTACCTTCCGAAACTTCTACAAACGTAGAATGCCGCGTTTCATGGCGGCGGCTACGGCCGAGGCGCGGTCGGCGGCGCCGAGCTTGTCGTAGATGTGCAGGAGGTGGGACTTGACGGTGGCCTCACTGATCCAGAGCGAGCGCGCGATCTCCTTGTTTCCCTTCCCCCGCGCCACGAGCTCCAAGACCTCGACCTCCCGCCCGCTGAGGCTCTCCTCGGAGGGCCACCGCACCCGCTCCACGATGTGCGCGGCGACGTCGGGGGCGAGCAAAGGCTTCCCCTCGGCCGCGGCCCGGATGGCCCCGTAGAGCTCCTCGCGCGGCGCGTCCTTGAGCACGTACCCCGTCGCCCCGGCCTCGACGGCCCGCAGGATGTCCGCGCCGGAATCGGACGTGGTGAGCACGAGCACGTTCGTCCCCGGCTTCTCCTTGCGGATGCGGGCGGTGGCGGCCACCCCGTCGGTCCCCGGCATCCTGAGGTCCATGAGGACCACGTCCGGACCGAGCCGCCCGGCGAGGTCCGCCGCCTCCACGCCCTTCACGGCCACCTGGCGGCACTTACAGGTGTCAGCTCACACCCAAGGAGAATACTTGGATGTGGCACTGGCTAGGGTCTTCAGAGCCGCCTAGCTGCCCATGCAGGCATCATGCAGG
>CAXUFZ010000147.1:0-9320 GCA_964250345.1 uncultured Rubrobacteraceae bacterium | reverse complement strand
TATGGTGCGGCGGGCGTTTTTGTGGGATTGGATCGGGTGGGCGGGGTGGGTGGAGGCTTCGTGCGCGGAGATCCTGGGTTCGGCGCGTGGGGGGGCGGGGTCGTCGTCGGGGGTATCCGCGAGCACGGCGGCGGTGAGGGCGGCCTGGAGGCCGTAGGCGTCGTCGCGGAGGGCGGCGCGGGCGAGGGCGCGCCAGCGGTCGTCGCGGGGCAGGGCCTCGACGTGGTGGCGGAGCCAGTGGAGCCTGAGCTTGTCGCCGAGCGCGAAGTAGACCCCGGCTGCGGCGGCGGGGTTCTCCCTGGCGGCGACGGCGACGTCCACGACGTCGAGCGCGCTGAACATCGCGCCGAAGGTGGAGACGCGCCGGGCGAGGCCTTCGGGCACGCCCCCCTCGGCGAGGCGCGCGGCCGTCTCGTCCACCATCTTCCTCTCGCCGTCGATCATGAAGCGGTGGATGCTGCCCGCGAGCTCCGGCGCCTCTTCCCGGAAGTACGAGACCGCCGAAGACACGTCCAACGGCGGCCGGCGGTTGCGAAGCAGCCAGCGCGTCGAGCGCTCGGCCAGACGCCGCCACTCCAGGAACATCCCCGTCTGCGTCCCGGCACCGACGGCGTTGTCCAGGCGCTCTATCTCCCCCCAGGCCTCGCGCAGGCCGAAGACCTCGACGGCCGCGGCGAAGGCGCGCGAGATGTCCGCCGGCCCGGCCCCCGTCTCCTCGCCCAGCCGGAAGGCGAACGACGGGCCGCCCCGGTTCACCAGCTCGTTGGCGACGCGGGTCGCCACGATCTCGCGCCGCAGCCGGTGCCCCTCCATCCGGTCGCCGAAACGCTCGCGCAAAGGCGCCGGGAAGTAGCGCCCGAGCTCTGCGGAGAGGTAAGGGTCTTCGGGAAGGTCGGAGTCGAGGAGCTGCCTGTAGAGCGTGATCTTGGAGTACGACACCAACACGGAGAACTCGGGGGCGGTCAACCCCCCGCCCTCCGACCGGCGCTCCGACAGCGTCTCGTCGGACGGCAGAACCTCCAGCCCGCGGTTCAACGCGCCGGACTGCTCCAGGTGCCGGATGTAGCGGGCGTGGACGTCCACCATCGCGTGGGCGAGGGCCTGGGCGTTGCTTATAGCCAGCGTCTGATCGTAGTTGTCCCGCAGGACCAGCTCCCCGACCTCGTCCGTCATCTCGGCGAGGAGCTCGTTGCGCTGCTTCTCCGTCAGGTCGCCGCTCTCTACGATGTTGTCGAGCAGGACCTTGATGTTCACCTCGTGGTCGGAGCAATCCACGCCGGCCGAGTTGTCCACGGCGTCCATGTAGACCCTGCCGCCGTTCAACGCGTACTCGATCCTTCCGGCCTGCGTGAACCCGAGGTTCCCACCTTCCCCGACGACCCGGCACCGCAAATCTTTGCCGTCCACCCTCAAAGAGTCGTTCGTCCTATCCCCGACGTCGGCGTGGCTCTCGTCGCCCGCCTTGACGTAGGTGCCGATGCCGCCGTTGAAGAGCAGGTCCACCTCCGCTTTCAGCAAACCGTGGACGAGCTCGTTCGGCGTCAGCGACTCCGCGTCCGTGCCCAACATCTCCTTTACCTGCGGGGACAGCGGGATAGATTTGGCCGACCTGGGGAAGACGCCGCCGCCCTCGGAGATGAGGCCCGCGTCGTAGTCCGCCCACGTCGAGCGGGGGAGCCCGAACAGACGCTCGCGCTCGGCGAAGCTCGTTTCAGGGTCGGGGTCCGGGTCGAGGAATATGTGGAGGTGGTTGAAGGCGGCGACGAGCTTCGTGTGCCGGCTCAGGAGCATCCCGTTGCCGAAGACGTCCCCGGACATGTCGCCTATGCCGACGACGGTGAAGTCCTCTTCCTGAATGTTCTTGCCGAGCTCGCGGAAGTGGCGCTTGACGGACTCCCAGGCGCCCTTGGCGGTTATGCCCATCGCCTTGTGGTCGTAGCCGACGGAGCCGCCCGAGGCGAACGCGTCGCCGAGCCAGAAGCCGTACTCGGCCGAGATGCCGTTGGCGATGTCCGAGAAGGTCGCCGTGCCCTTGTCCGCGGCGACGACGAGGTAGGGGTCGTCTCCGTCGTAGCGGACGACGTCGGGGGGGGGGACGACCTCGCCGTCCACGAGGTTGTCCGTGAGGTCCAACATGCCGCAGATAAGGGTGCGGTAGCAGGCGACGACCTCGTCTTGGAGGGCCTCGCGGCCGCCTTCGGTCGGCGGGCGTTTGACGACGAAGCCGCCCTTGGCGCCGACGGGGACGATGACGGCGTTCTTGACCGTCTGGGCCTTCATGAGGCCGAGGACTTCGGTGCGGAAATCTTCCCTGCGGTCGGACCAGCGGATGCCGCCGCGGGCGACCTCGCCGCCGCGCAGGTGGACGCCCTCCGCGCGGGGGCTGTAGACGAAGATCTCGAACCGCGGGCGCGGCAGCGGGAGCAGCGGGACCTCCCGCGGGTCCAGCTTGAACGAGAGGTACGCCTTGGGCTCCCCCGCGTCGTCCGTCTGGTAGTAGTTCGTGCGCACCGTCGCCAGCGCGACGGCGAGAAAGTTCCTCATGATGCGGTCCTCGTCGAGGCTGACCACCTCGTCCAGGGCTTCTTCTATCTCTTCCCCCAGGCGTTCTATCTCTTGTTCCGCGGCGCCCTTGTTCTTCGGATCGAAGCGGATTTCGAAAAGGTCCACCAGGAGCTTTGCTATGTGGGGGTTGGCGAAGAGGGTGTCTTCCATGTAGGCCTGGGAGAAGGTGGTCCCGGCCTGGCGGAGGTACTTGCAGTAGGCGCGGAGGATGGTTACCTGGCGCCAGGTCAGGCGGGCGCGGAGGACGAGGCGGTTGAAGCCGTCGTTCTCGACCGTGGCGCGGTAGGCGCGGGCGAAGGCGTCCTGGAAGATCCCGCGGACCTCGCCCGTCTGGAACTCGCCGCGGGACTCGTCCACGAGGCCGAAGTCGTAGATCCAGACCGGCGGTGAGTTCAGGGGCTCCACCTTGTGGGGTCGCTCGTCGACGACCTCGACGCCCATGTCTTCCAGCAGGGGCAGGATGGAGGAGAGGGAGATCTGCTCGCCCTCCCGGAACAGCTTGAACCCGAGGAACTCCTCCGGCTCCTCGATGGGATGGTACAGGCTCATGCCGAGATCCTCTTCGGACGACAGACCCTCTATCTTCCGTATGTCCGAGACGGCGGTCCGCGCAAGAAAGCCCGCCCGGTAGCCGGCTGGGAAGGCGTCGCGGTACTTGTGGAAGAGCTCGGTGCCGGCCTCCTCGCCGAGGCCCTCGACCAGCGCTTCGTAGAGGTTGTCCGACCACGACCGCGTCGTCTCCGCGAGCCGCTCTTCGATGTCCTCCGTGCTCTGCCGCGGCTCCCCCGCGGGGTCCACGTACACGGTAAAGTGCAGCCGCGCCAGCACCGACTCCGAGAGCCTCACGTCGAACGCCGAACCCGTGCCGCCGAGGGCGTCCTGCAGGATGTCCTGCATCCTGCGACGCACGTCTGTGTCGTAGCGGTCGCGGGGCACGTAGACGAGGCACGAGAAGAAGCGCCCGTAGGTGTCGCGGCGCAAGAAGAGCTTCACGCGCTGGCGCTCCTGGAGGTGGAGGATGCCGAGCGCGATGTCGTAGAGCTCCTCCTTCGCCATCTGGAACAGCTCGTCGCGGGGATAGGTCTCCAGGATCTCCACGAGGTCCTTCTCGTTGTGGCTCCCCCGCGGAAAGCCGGACCGTTCCAGCACGTACCGCGCCTTGCGCCGCACGATGGGGATGTCGAAGACGCTCATGCTGTACGCCGTGAACGTGTAGAGCCCCAGGAACCGTCGCTCCCCAACCGGCTCCCCGTTCGCGTCGAACCGCTTGATGCCGACGTAGTCCATGTACGAGGGCCGGTGGACCGTCGAGCGGGAGTTCGCCTTCGTCAGGTTGAGGAGGTTGGGGCGGCGGGCGAGCTTTCGGACCTCGGGCGGCAGCCGGGAGAAGGAGCGGGAGGCCGGGCGGCGGCCCGATTCCCGGAGGATGCCGAGGCCCGTGCCTTCGACGGTCATAAGGGCATCCTCGCCGTTCTCCGTCGTCAGGTCGTACTCGCGGTAGCCCAGGAAGGTGAAGTTGTCCGACGAGATCCAGTCGAGGAAAGCCCGCGCCTCGTCGAGGTCTTCCTCGCCCATGGGCGGCGGTCCCTCCTCGAAGCTCGCGACAGCCTCTGAGACTCTCTCCAACATCGCGGGCCAGTCCTCGACCGCCGCCCGGACCTGCTGGAGCACGCGCTCGGTGCAGGCCCGCAGCTCTTCGAGCGCTTCCGGCTCCGTCTGGCGGTCCACCTCGACGTGGATGATCGACTCGGAGACGGCGTCTTCGTCATCCGCGTCCCCCGGCAGCACCTCCAGCAGCCTTCCCCCGTCGCCGCGGCGGACCTTCATGATCGGGTGGAGCATCAGGTGGATGCCGAAGAGGCGGGTGTTGACCTCCATGCGCGTCGAGTCCACCAGGAAGGGCATGTCGTCCGTGACGATCTCCAGGACCGTGTGCGTGGACTGCCACCCGTGCTCCTCGAAGACCGGGTTGTACACCCGCACCTTCGCCTCGCCCGGCTCCCTCCTCCGGGCAAAACCGAACTGCGCCATCGCCGCGCCGTAGAGATCTATCGGGGAGCGGCCCTCCAGGTCCTCGCGCGGGACCCAGGCGTAGAACCGCCGGGCGAACTCCTCCGCCAGCGGCGCCCGGTCCTCGGGCATCTGATCCCTAACCCGATCCGTCACCCTGTCCAGAAGCTCGTCCTTGGCAAGCATCGCCACGCTCCCCGTCGCGTCAACCTTCCACCGCGCCCATTCTAGCCCAGGCCCCGCCCAGGGAAACCCGCTGCATGGCCGCGCCCACTATACTCCGGGGCGGTGGGACGCAGGTTAAAGGAGTGTTTATGCGGTTCGAGTTTTCAGACGAGCAGCGGGAGATCAAGGATCGGGCGCGGGAGTTCGCCGACGGCGAGGTCGCGCCCCACGCCGCGGAACTGGACCTGGAAGACCGGGTTCCGTTCGATACGTTGGAGAAACTCTCCGAGATGGGTTTCATGGGCCTGTGCGTGCCGGAGGAGTACGGCGGGGCGGGCTCGGACTTTCTCTCCTACTGCCTCCTGATCGAAGAACTCAGCCGCGCCGATGCCGGCGTCGGGGTAACGCTCGCGGTGCACACGAGCGCGGGTACGCTGCCGATCCTGATGTTCGGGACGGAGGATCAGAAGGCTAAGTGGGTCCCGCCGCTCGCGCGGGGCGAACGGATCGGCTCCTTCGCGCTTACCGAGCCTTCGACGGGTTCGGACGCCGCCGCTATAGAGACGGCCGCGGAGAGGGTGGACGGTGGGTACAGGATCAGCGGCCACAAGCAATGGATCACCAACGGCCGCATCGCCGGAACCACGATCCTCTTCGCCCGTGCCCCGAAAGGTGTCACGGCCTTTATCGTCCCGATGGACGCCGACGGCATCTCGTTCGGCAAGCACGCGAGGAAGATGGGCGTCATCTCCGCGACCACCGACGACGTGTTGTTGGACGACGTTTTCGTCCCGGAGGAGGATCGCCTCGGAGAAGAAGGCAAGGGACTTGGCGTGGCGTTGGGAACGCTGGACCCCGGTAGGATCGGGATAGCCGCCCAGGCCGTCGGGATCGCCGAGGCAGCCTTCCGGTACGCGGCGGGCTACGCGGCGCGGCGCACGACGTTCAAGAAGCCCATCGGGGAGCATCAGGCAATAGCGTTCAAGCTCGCGGACATGCAGACGAAGATCCGGGCTGCGAGGTTGCTGGTGCACGAGGCGGCGTGGATGAGGGACCAGGGGATGCGCGTGACGGAGGCGGGCGCGCGGGCCAAGCTATACGCCTCGCAGGTCGCCAACGAGGTGACGAACGACGCTTTGCAGGTTCTCGGCGGGTACGGGTACATGAAGGACGAGAGCCCGGTGGAGCGGTACTACAGGGACGCCCGGGTCACGGAGATCTACGAGGGGACCAGCGAGATCCAACGCCTCGTCATCTCCCGTGCCATCCTGCGCGAGCAGAACGAATCTCTGGAAGAGCCGGCCGGCGTAGAGAAGACACGGCCGGTGGTCGGGTAGTGTGAGGCCCGGGTATTTTAGGTGCGCAAGACGAGGTCAGCGACCACGATTCCGTGGTCGCTGCCAGCCGCCTTCGCGGCTTCATAATCGTAGGAACATCTCGATACCCTGACCTCATCAGAGACGAAGATATAATCGAAGCGATCTTCTGTGCCGTTCCGGACGTAGGAGACTGCTAGCGGTCCGTTGGGCCGTCGCTTTTTGATCCTTTCGTATTGTGCTGGATGTTCTCGGAGATGGTCGAGGTACACGTCGCGCAACCTGTGAAGCGCGTTGTTACCGAAGAATTGGTTTTCAAGGAGCCACCGATCTTTGCTGCTGGGTACGTGAGGGGGTTCCAGATCAACCGATAGGCTCCAATGATTGCTATCAAAGCCCAGGACGATTGGTCCGCTAATCGTATTGATCCAGTTGACGATGCCGCGATACCCTTGCATCTTGGTCACGACTCCTTCCCCTGCGGCGTTGGGAGCGTGCCAACCGGCGACGGTTACGAGCTCGTCGTCCACCGTAATCTCTGCAGCGAGCGCACGTTCGGCTTTCGGAAGACCGGGGATCAGCCGTGGTCTTGAGAGACGGAACCCGTTGCGCGCCAACAAGGCGACGCCGTGGGTGTACTTGCCTGCTGGCGTAACCTCGAACCCTTCCAAAGCATAGAAATTGCTCTCGGCTAGGCCGCTATCAGCGATTACGCCCCAAGCGCGCCTTGAAACTTCTTGTAAGACGACGACATCCCAATCAACGGTATTCAGGAAGCTAATCTGACGACGGGCGCGTTCCGCGCCGGATCTGTTGAGATTCCATGTGACGAACCGCATGCGCTTCTTTGGCAGACTCTTCGAGATCAGACAAGAATAACATGCCGTTTCGGACTCTACACTTCAGTCAGCTCCCGTGGATAAAGTATCGAGTTCCCGGTGTCTGACTTGCTTATGCTACAGTTTTCCGCAGGGACCAGAGAACGGAGGAGCGCGCCTTGGACACCAGGAAGAGCGCCAGAGATCGCTGGGAAGACGCCTATTCGAAAGGCTCCGAGCGCGACGCCGAGTTCTCGACCATGTCCGGCGTGCCGATCGAACCGCTCTACACACCCGACGACATCGGGGGCGACCACGACGAGAAGCTCGGCTACCCCGGCGAGTACCCGTACACCCGCGGCGTCTATCCGAACATGTACCGGGGCCGCCTGTGGACCGTCCGCCAGTTCGCCGGCTTCGGCGACCCGGAAGAGACCAACAAGCGCTTCAAGTACCTGCTGGAGCACGGCCAGCAGGGCCTCTCCGTCGCCTTCGACATGCCCACCCTCATGGGCCTGGACTCCGACTCGCCCCTGTCTTTGGGAGAAGTCGGGACCGAGGGTGTGGCGGTGGACTCGCTCGAAGACGTGGAGCGGCTCTTCGACGGCATCCCGATGGGCGGGATCTCGACCTCCATGACCATCAACGCCCCCGCGATGGTGCTGCTCGCGATGTACGTCGTTGCCGCCGAGAAGCAGGGCGTTGCCCCTGGGGAACTGGCCGGCACCAACCAGAACGACATCCTCAAGGAGTACATCGCCCAGAAGGAGTGGCTCTTCCCGCCCCGCCCCTCCATGCGCGTCTTCCGCGACATGCTCGTCTACTCGACGGAGCACATGCCCAAGTGGAACACGGTCTCCATCTCCGGCTACCACATCCGCGAGGCGGGCAGCACGGCGGCCCAAGAGCTCGCCTTCACCCTCGCCGACGGCTTCGCCTACGTGGAGGCCGGCATCGAGGCGGGCCTCGACGTGGACGACTTCGCGCCGCGCTTCTCGTTCTTCTTCAACTCGCACATAGACTTCTTCGAGGAGATAGCCAAGTTCCGCGCTGCGAGGCGCATCTGGGCGACGGTCCTCAAGGAGAAGTACGGCGCCAAAGACGAGCGGTCTTTGCGGATGCGCTTCCACACCCAGACCGCGGGCGTCTCGCTCACGGCGCAAGAGCCCTACAACAACGTCGCGAGGACGGCGTTCGAGGCGCTGGCCGCGATCCTCGGCGGGACGCAGAGCCTGCACACCAACTCGCTGGACGAGGCGCTCGCGCTGCCGACCGAGGAGGCTGTAAGGATCGCGGTGCGCACGCAGCAGATAGCGGCGCTTGAGACCGGGGTGGCGAACACCATAGACCCTTTGGGCGGCTCGTACTTCGTCGAGGCGTTGACGGATGAGCTGGAGAAGCAGGCCTACGACTACTTCCGCCAGATCGACGGGATGGGGGGCATGATCGGGGCCATCGAGGCGGGCTTCCCGATGCGCGAGATCGCCGAGGCCTCCGCCCGCTACCAGCGCGAGCTCGAAGACGGCACCCGTAAGATCGTCAACGTCAACGTCCACGAGCCCGAGGACGAGCAGGACGTCGAGACCCACCGCGTGGACCCCGAGATCTCCGAGAGGCAGCTCCGGCGCCTCAAGAAGCTGAAAGAGAACCGGAACAACGATCTCGTAGCACAGCGCCTTGAAGAGTTGAAGGAGGCGTGCCGGGGCGAGGAGAACACGATGTACCCGATCATCGGGGCCGTGCGGGCCTACGCGACGGTCGGGGAGATATCGTCGGCCATGCAGGAGGTCCTCGGCCCCTACCGCGAGACGCCGGTCATCTAGGCTGCAGGTTTGGGTTGGTGAGACATCGCGGGTGCTTGCGCCGCCGGTTGGGTAGGACGTGATGATCCGCTTCGACAACCGGGTCGCCGTGGTTACGGGGAGCGGGCGCGGGTTGGGGGCGGCCTACGCCCGTTTGCTGGCGGAGCGTGGAGCCGCCGTGGTGGTCCATGACGCCGGGGTCGGGCAGGACGGCACGGGCGGCGATGCTTCCGTGGCGGACGGCGTCGTGGAGGAGATCCGGACCGCCGGGGGCACGGCCGTCGCGTGCTACGAGAACCTGGACAGCCGGGACGCCTGCCGAAGGGTGGTGGACGCGGCTATAGAGAACTTCGGACGGCTCGACGTGCTCGTCCACAACGCCGGCTTGGTGGTTTTTACGCCGGTCGAAGAGGTGGATCAGGCCACCTTCGACCGCGTACTGGGCGTGAGCGTCACGGCGCCGTTCTGGCTCGCGCAGGCCGCGTTTTCGCACATGAAGGCGCGGCGCTACGGACGGATCGTGCTTACGACGTCGGGACGGGCCATGTTTATGGAGTCGGCGAGGCCCGGCTTGACCGCATACTCGCTGGGCAAGATGGCCCAGGTCGGCTTGATGAACGGGTTGGCGGTGGAGGGGGCGGGGT
>CAXUFZ010000146.1:4087-9338 GCA_964250345.1 uncultured Rubrobacteraceae bacterium | reverse complement strand
GCGTCGGGCCTCGTCCAGCCCGGGTAGCCGCGCTGGTCGAGGTGGTTGGCGTGGCCGGGGACGACGACCCGGAGCCATCCGTCGCGCGCGGCCACGACCTCAAGGCTCTCCCCGAGCACCAGCTCGGTGACGAGCGGCGCGTCGTGTTCCGGGTTCTCCTGGATGGGGACGGAGGACGTGGCGACCAGGGACGTCGCGGGTTCCACCGGCGGCTTCCTATCCGCCCGCTACGCGTCGCGGCGGTCGTGGACGTAGGCCTCGTAGGAGGGGTATGGGGTTCGCGGGACGCGGCGGCGGGAGATGAGGGCCAGGATGGCCGCGCCGGTGCCCAGGGAGGCGAGCGCGAAGAGCAGGAGGTCGCCGAGGAACGGTATCACGGTGGCCGCGGAGACGAGCAGGGCCCCGACGGCGGCGGCCAGGGCGTTCCCCGAGCGGTAATGGCCGGTCGCCAGGACGACCTTGCGGCCGACGAAGAAGGCGGCGACCAGCGCGCCGTAGAAGACCAGCGCGAGGTAGGCGGGCGCGAGGAGCAGCAGGAGCGGCACGCCGACCACGGAGACCGCGAGCACGACGGAGAGCAGGAGGACCGCCGGTATGGAGGCCAGCCCGAAGAAGAGCGAGCGTCCGGGCGCCTCCTCGGCCCGGCGCGCGGCGGCGGAGAGGGCCTTGGGCGAGATCACCGCGGCCAGCACCGCGCACGCCGCGAACCCGGCGGCGGCGAAGAACCACCCGACAAAGCCGAAGAAGTCCCGGTCCTTGCCGGACCCGAAGTCCGACATCATGCCCGCGCCCTTCGGCCCGTACACCTCCGCGCCGTCGTTCATGTAGACCTGGCCGTTGCCCACGCGGGGGCGGGCCGCCAACTCCGCGCCCGGTCTCAGGTAGACGTCCCCGTGGTCCGCGTCCACGACCCCCCCCACGCGGGAGTGCACGTACACGTCGCCGAAGCCGGCGTCGACATCCCCTTCGACCGGCTCCCGTACCGTCACGTCGCCGAAGCCGGCGTTCACGTCGCCGCCGCACCGCCCCTCTATCTCGACGTCGCCCCTCGCCGAATGCACGTCGCCGGCCACGGGACCGCGCACCCGAACGTCACCAAAGATGGTGGAGACCTTGTCCGCGTACCCGTTCGATTCCACCACCACGTCCCGAAAAACGCTGCGCTCGCCGGCGTAGGCCGGGGGAGCCGGCAGGAGTACGGCGAGGCCCATCAGGGCCACGGAGATCGCTACAAGGGGTCTGGCGTCGATCCGACGCGGGGGTACGGAGACGCTCATGCCTCGCGCGTGCGCCGGCGCGAGACCGAGAAGACCGCCCCGGCTATGAGCAGGTCGACGACCGCGCCCACGCCGAGGGCCAGGAGAAGCCACGACCCGGCCGCGACCAGCAGGGCCTCGGTGGCGTCGGAGAGCCCGGAGACGAAGCCCCAGAACGTCCCGAGCGCCTCGACCGCGAAGGCCGCCGGGTTCGTCCCGTTCAGCCCGAGGGCGATCACGGTGGTGAGCAGCAGGATCCCGGCCAGCCCGACCCACAAGATCCGCGCCCCCACCGTCCGGGTCGGCAGCGACATCGCGACCTCCCGGCACACCGAGGAAGGCTCGCCCATCTCCAGCCCGCCGAGGCAGACGTTCAGGCTCAACTCTTCTTCGTAGAGTTCCTTGCAGGCGGGACAGTGGTCTAGATGTGTTCGGACTTCGAGTTCCCGCCCGGGGGAGATGTCCCCGTCGGCGAGTTCGAAGACCCCTTCCGGGTCGCAGCGGGGACCGCCGGACCGGTTCATGCCCGCTCTCCCGCCTCCTCGAGCCTCCCGGCCAGCATGTTGCGGGCGCGGAAGAGGCGGCTCTTGACGGCCGGCACGGTTATGGAGAGGACCTCGGAGATCTCCGCGTAGCTCAAACCTTCCGTGTAGCGCAAGACGAGCGGAACGCCGTAGATCTCGGGCAAGGTAGCGATGGCGGCCTGCACGCCGCGCGCGCGGTCCGCCGTCACCGCCTCGGATTCGGGCCCGCTGGAGACCGGCGCGTGGATCTCCGGGTTGAACTCGACGGTCTCCTTGCGCCGCCGCAGAGTATCCACGCCCAGGTTGTTGGCGATGGCGAGCAGCCAGGTCTTGAACCTGTACTCCGGCTTGTACGTCTCCAGCCGGTCGTAGGCCCGCAAAAAGGTCTCCTGGACCAGGTCCTCCACCGAGACCTCCCGCCGCGCGTACGAATACAGCACGCGCCCGACGAGCCGCTCGTAACGACCCACCAACACCTCATAAGAACGCAGGTCGCCCTCAAGCGTCCGCGTCACCAACTCCTTGTCGTCGAGGTCGGCACGCCGGACCGACAGGCCCTTGAGCCTGGTCCGCCAACCCCCTACCGCCACAGCCGTCGCGTGTCCCATGCCAGAAGTATACGCCAGCGCCCCAAAAAGGTTTCGGGGCGCAGCACGCCTGCTGCCGCAGGCTTTCAGCACGCTGCGGCTTATGGCCTCCGCTCTCGGCACGCTCCCTCCGGTCGCTTTGAGCTAAACCCTTTATGGCGGGGCCCGGCGGAGGCATCGGCACACGCAAAGCAGCGTACCGTCAGGCGTAGGCAATTCATGGCCCGAATGATGCGCGGTGAGGAGACGGTGCCGGCCTCCGAGACAGTACGTCTCGCGATTTAAGTTGTGTCACCGAAGGGTCAAAGCTGAAAGCCGCCGTCAGGCGGCGTGCCGAAAGCGGAGGCGAAGCCGCAGCGTGCTGAAAGTGGAGGCGCTAGCCGGAAAGTGCTGACAAACGCAGCCCGCAAGGGCGAAGCGTGCGCGCCGGCTCCGCCGGCGCTAAAGCGACGCTTGGCCGTCTATGCTGAGGCCGGAGATCCTGGAGGCGTGCTCGGCGAGGGTGGTCCGGTCGAGGATGGCGATGCGGCGGTTGCGGTTCTCGATGACGCCCTCGCGCTGGAACTCGCTCATAACCTTGGAGACGGCCTCCCTGGTGGAGGCGATCATGTTGGCGAGGTCCTGGTGCGTGAGCCGCACGTCTATGAGCAGGCCGGTCCCGTTCTGGTGCCCGAAGCGGTCGCCCAGGTTGGTGAGGAGCGTCGCCAGCCGGGTCGAGACTTCGCGGTGCAGCAGGCTCTCTATGACCTCGTCGGACTGCCGGAGCCTCTCGGAGAAGGAGGTGAAGAGCCTGAGGGCGAAGGCGGGGTCCCTCTGAATAACGCGCTCCAGGGAAGATTTCTGGATGCTGGCGACCCTGGACTCGGTGACGGCCTCTGCGAACACATTCTGCCAGCGGCCCTCGACGAGGTTGAGCTTCCCGAAGATGCCGCCGTCCTTGAGGAGGGCGGTCGTGGCCTCCTTGAAGTCGCCGTAGATCTTGTAGAGCCGCACCGTGCCGGAGAGGAGGAAGTAGAGCTGGTCGTCGGCGTCGCCCGGCGCGAAGATGGTGTCTTTGGGCGAAAAGCGCCGCTCCACGGTCCTGAGGCCCGCGTCCTCGAAGTCCTGGAGATCGAACCCGTCAGGAGCCGTGGTGGTGGCGAAAGCTCCGGTGTTGTGGCTGGTAAGCATCTGCCTCTTCTACCTCTCTAACGAACCCCCTGCACCCGACACTCCATGCCGGGCGGCATCATTATATACGAACATCATACCCGCCCGCGACACCCCGATGCATCTTTTGGTGTACTTTTTCAAGAATTGTTCTTGGAAACGTTCACGCCGCGGTGCGGCGCCACCGCAGTTCGACGCCCTGGCGTTTGGCGACGAAGAGGAGGTCGTCGCGCAGGGCGGCGATGTCTTTGTCGTAGATCGTGACGATACAGAAGCCCGTCTTGCGGTAAGCCCACACGAACGGCGCCAGGTCTCCGGTCACCCGCGCCTCGGAGCTCATCCCCCACGCGTCCGCCAACTCCAGGCGTCCCTCGACGAGGTCCAGGGCGATGCGCCATCCCTCGTCCGTCGGCGCCTCGAAGTAGCCGGGGAGGTTGCCCGAGGAGACCATGCCGTCCCTGAGGTCTTCGGCGTAGGTCCGCTTGTGGGCCTCGACGCCGGCCAGGTAGTCCGTGTCGTCCACCTGGCGGAGAGAGCCGGGCACGTAGACACGGTTCTCGGTGACCTTCGCGCCCTCCGGCGGGTAGAAGCCGACGAAGGGGACCGGCGAGCGCCAGAGGTGTTGGATCACGCCGAGCGTCACGTTGCGCCGGGCCTCGGGTTTTCCGACGGACTCGGCGAACCGCGTCCCGCGCAGGCGCATGTGCCTCGGCTCCCACGGGTGGGGCTCCCCGACCGTCCGCAGCTTGCGGCGCCTCTTCGTTATGCGGCGTACGTCTTCCACAACGCGAATATTCTACAACCTGTTTCGGCACGTCGCCCGCGACCGTGGGCAAGAAAAAAGGCGGGACCCGAAGGCCCCGCCCCGGCTAGGCGATTCGTTTCGGTGTTAGTCCTGGCTCCCGAGGAAGAGGGCGAGCAGGATCAGCAACGATCCCACGGCCGCCGCTATGTACGTCATGGCCGCCGCCGAGAGCACCCGCTTCGTGCCGGAGGCCTCCCGGCTGGAGAGGAACCCGTAGCGCGTGAGCTGGCCGTAGGCCCGGGTGGAGGCGTTCACCTCGACCGGCAGGGTGACCACCTGGAAGGCGAACACGGCCAGGAAGAGGATCGCGGCGACCTGGATGAGCAGCGTCCCGATCCCCGAGCCGCTGAAGCCGCCCAGGATGAAACCGCCGAACAGCAGCGGCATGAAGAGCTGGCTGCTGAAGTTGACGATCGGGACGATCCCGGAGCGCAGCTTCATCGGCACGTAGCCGGAGGCGTCCTGGATGGCGTGCCCGACCTCGTGGGCGGCGACGCTGGCCGCGGCGATGGAGTCGCTGCGGAAGTTGCCCTCGGACAACCGGACGACCTTGGTGCGCGGGTCGTAGTGGTCCGTGAGCTGGCCGGCCACCGGCTCGACCGGCACGTTGTTGAGGCCGTTACGGTCGAGGATCGCGCGGGCGACCTGCGACCCGGACATGCCGCTGTAGCTCCGCTGCTTCGAGTACTTGGCGTAAGTCCTCTTCAGCCAGAGCGCGACGACGCCCGAGATGGCCATGCCCGCAAACATCGCGATGTAGAAAAGTAGCAACGTGGTCCTCCTGAACCTGTCTGTTGATGCCAATATTTTACTACACCCGCGTACGCGGGGACGGCCCGAAAGTTTCCCGAAGGCAGGCCCCGGACAGCGACACAAAGCGGGGCGGGGAACCGGGATGGTCCCCCGCCCCGCTTTCCGGGGCTTCGGCGG
>CAXUFZ010000146.1:0-4077 GCA_964250345.1 uncultured Rubrobacteraceae bacterium | reverse complement strand
CCGCCTTCAGGTCGTCGACGACGGTGGGGTCGGCCAGGGTCGAGGGGTCGCCGTGGTCCTGTTCGCCCGCGGCGACGCCGCGAAGGACGCGGCGCATGATCTTGCCGCTGCGCGTCTTCGGGAGGTCGGGGGTGAAGATGATCTCCTCGGGTTTCGCGTGGGGGCCTATGGCCTTCCTGACCTGCTGGTTGAGCTCCTGTATCAGCTCGTCGGAGCCCTCGCGGTCGCCTTCGAGGATGACGTAGGCGACGATGGCCTGGCCCTTGTCCTCGTCGTTGCGCCCGATGACGGCGGACTCGGCGACGGCCTGGTGGGAGACGAGCGCGCTCTCGACCTCCATCGTGCCGATGCGGTGGCCGGAGACGTTCATCACGTCGTCGATCCTGCCGGTGATGGTGTAGTAGCCGTCCTCGTCGCGCTCGGCGCCGTCCTCCACGAAGTACCTGTCGCCGAGGCGCTCCCAGTAGGTCTTGCGGTAGCGCTCGGGGTCCTTGTAGATGGTGCGCAGCATGCCCGGCCACGGCCGGCTCACCACGAGGTTACCCTTGCCCGCGCCCTCTATGGGGTTGTCCTCATCGTCGTAGATGTCCACCGAGATGCCCGGCAGGGGACGGGTCGCCTTCCCCGGCTTGGTAGGGGTGATGCCGGGGAGGGGGGCTATCATGATGCCGCCCGTCTCCGTCTGCCACCACGTGTCGACGACCGGGCACCGGCCGCCGCCGACGTTCTCGCTGAACCACTCCCAGGCCCTGGGGTTGATCGGCTCGCCCACGGTCCCGAGGAGGCGCAAGGTGGAGAGATCGTGCCCCTCAAGCGGCCCCGTGCCCTGCTTCATGAAGGCCCGGATCACGGTCGGCGCCGAGTAGTAGATGGTCACGCCGTGGCGTTCGATCAGGTCCCAGTGACGATCGGGCCCCGGATAACTCGGCGTCCCCTCGAACTGCACGGTGGTCGCCCCGTTGCTCAGGGGCCCGTAGACGAGGTACGAGTGCCCCGTTACCCACCCGATATCCGCCTGGCACCAGAAGACGTCCTCGTCCTTGACGTCGAGGACCCACTTCGTCGTCATCTTGACCTGGGTGAGGTAGCCGCCGGTGGTGTGAACGATGCCCTTGGGCTTGCCCGTGGACCCCGAGGAGTAGAGGATGTAGAGGATGTCCTCGGAGTCCATCTCCTCGGCCGGGCACTCGTCGTCGGCCTCGGCGGCGAGGTCGTCCCACCAGTGGTCGCGGCCCTCCGTCATGGGCACGTCCTCGCCGCTGCGCTTCGCGACGACGACGCTCTCGATGGAGGGCGTATCCTCCAGAGCCTCGTCGGCGTTCTCCTTGTGGGAGGTCGTCTTGCCGCCACGGGGGCCGCCGTCGGCCGTCACGAGGACCTTCGCTTCGCAGTCGTTAATGCGGTCGCGCAGGGAGTCGGCCGAGAAGGCGCCGAAGACGACCGAGTGGGGGGCGCCGACGCGGGCGCAGGCCAGCATCGCTATGGGGAGCTGCGGGATCATGGGCATGTAGATCGCGACCGGATCCCCCTTCCCCACCCCCAGACCCTTGAGCACGTTGGCGAACTTCTTCACCTCGGCCGTGAGCTCGGAGTAGGTATAGGTCTTGCCCTCGCCCGGCTCGTCGGACTCCCAGAGGATGGCGGTCTTGTCGCCCCGGCCCTGCTCGACCTGGTAGTCGAGGCAGTTGTATGCCACGTTGAGCTTGCCCCCGACGAACCACTGGGCCTCGGGCGGGTCCCAGTCGAGGACCTTGTCCCACTCCTTGAACCAGTGGAGCTCGCGGGCCCTCTCGGCCCAGAAGCCCTCCGGGTCCTTCTCCGCCTCCTCGTAGACGGAAGCGTCTTTGACGTTCGCCCTTTCGGCGAAGTCCTTCGGGGGTTCGTAGGTGCGGACCTCGGTCTCTTCGGCCATGGTTCTCCTCTCCCTAGCTTTGCAAGCGTTCGGCGGGCGTAGAGGCATCCCGGATGGGCTCCGGTTCGAGCCCGGGGCTGGCGCCTGCCGTTTGGACGGGTTCCCTTTCCACGTCACCCATACTGACCGTACAATATTACCCGCCGCGGCGCCGGTCAATCGCGGCGGTCGGCGGGAGACCAACGGGAGGCGGCGGAGGGACCGGGCGTGGGTGAAAACTCTGTTAAACTCGGTCGCGTTTATGGCTAAGAAACGCGGCATAACGGGCGTCGCGGCGCGTCTCGGGGGGCTTCTACCGCGGGGGGATTGGATCTACCTCGCGAGCCTGCTCGTGCCGCTCTTCGTCTTCAACGTCGCGCTGAAAGTCATCCGCATCGTCACCCGCCCGGGCTCGCCCGGCTTTCTCGGGTTTCTGGACCAGATCCGCTCGGACCTGCTCTTCAACCTCGGTTTCGCCGCCCTCTGGGTGGGGATCTTCGCGGTGGTGCGTCGCGGGTGGCTGAGGCCGGTCGTCTTGGTGCTGTTCCATCTCTCCGTGGTGCTCGTCGTGGCGCTCTCGACAGCCGCGCACTTCTTCTACGAGAGCACCGGGTCCACGCTGGATCTGAGCTTCGTGCTCGCCTCGCTCTCGTCGCTCGGGGAGATCCAGGGCGCCATAGCCTCCGAGACGACGACCCTGCACTGGGCGGGGGTCTCCGTCGGGCTCTTCTACGCCCTGGCCGGCCCCGCCATCCTGACCCGCCTAGCCACAGGCGACTGGGGCCCGCCGACGCGGAAAGAAGGCGGAGGACCGGGCCGGGGGCCGCTGACCGTGGGCCTCGCGGCGCTGGTGCTGTTCTCGCTCTCCGTGGTGCCGAGCGTGACCAACGCCGGCAACGCCTTCGCCAGGGACCCGGTGGCGAACATGGTCGTCAACCAGGTCGCCAACCCGGAGGTCGAGGCGTCGGTAGACCCGAAAACCCTTCCGACGGACACGAGCCTGGCCGCGACGCCGGAGACCGAGAAGCGGAACGTCGCCCTGATTTTCCTGGAGTCCACCCGCGCCCGCTCGACCACGCCATACAACAAAGACCTTGCCACCACGCCCTTTCTGGACGAGCTCTCGAAGCAGAGCCTGATGGCCGACCGCGCCCACGCGGTGGTCCCCCACACCTCCAAGGCGCTGGTGGCGACGGCCTGCGGGGTGCCGCCGCCCCTGGACACCAACAAGACGGAGTCCGAGCCGGGCATCCTTCCGGGAAGGTGTCTGCCGGACCTCCTGGGGGAGCAGGGCTACGAGTCCGCCTTCTTCCAGTCGGCCACCAAGACCTTCGAGAACCGTCCCGAGCTTGTGGAGAACTTCGGGTACGACTTTTTCCGGGCGACGGAGGGCATGGACAAGACGGGCTTCCAGCGGACCAACTACTTCGGCTACGAGGACGACATCATGCTCGGGCCGAGCCGCGATTGGCTGGAGGAGAACGCCGACGACGGGCCGGTCCTGACGACCTACCTGACCGTGACGGCCCACCACCAGTACGTGGTACCCGAGCGCTACGGCACGAAGGAGTTCTCGGACGACCCGGAGCGCCCGGGGCTCAACCGCTACCTCAACACCGTCCGCTACCAGGACTTCTTCCTCAAGAACCTCGTCCAGCAGTACAAGGACCTCGGCCTGTACGAGGACACGATCTTCGTGATCCTGGGCGACCACGGCGAGGGCTTCGGCGAGCACGGCCTCGAGCAGCACGACAACACGATCTACGAGGAGGGCCTGCACATCCCCTTCCTCATCCACGACCCCCAGAACCCCGAGCCGCGGCGCGTCGAGAAGAACGTGAACGAGCTCGACACCCTGCCGACGCTGGCCGACATGCTCGGCTACGAGGTGCGGGGCGGCGATTACCCGGGGGCCTCCGCCCTCTCGCCGCCCGAGGACCGGACGCTGATGGCTAGCTGCTACCACGAGCAGACATGCCTGGCGAGCATCGACGGGGACCAGAAGTACATCTACTCCTACGGCAACCGGGGCGAGGAGTATTACGACCTCTCGGAAGACCCGCTGGAACGGAACAACCTGGTCGAGGATCAACCCGAAAAGAAGATAGAGGGTCTCCGCGACGACCTGCTCAGGTGGCAGGCCCGCGTCGAAGCCTCCTACGAACAGCAACGCGAGAGGCAGGAGA
>CAXUFZ010000145.1:0-9355 GCA_964250345.1 uncultured Rubrobacteraceae bacterium | reverse complement strand
CCGTAGGGCTCTCCGTGGGCTCAGTGGACTCCATCGAGGAGGTCTGGGGGCTCCCCCTCGGCCCGGACCAGACCGTCGGCGACGTCGCCGAGGTGCGGGAGGTCGAGGCGCCGTCGGCCATCAGCCGCGACGACGGCGACCGGGCCGTGACCGTCACGGGGACCATCACCTCCGAGGACACGAGCTCCGTCTCCGGCGAGGTCAACGCCGCGTTGCCGACGCTGGACTTGCCCCAGGGCGTCACGGCGGCCGTCGGGGGGGAGAGCGAGGACATCGAGGAGAGCTTCAGGAATTTGATCCTCTCGATCGCGGTCGCGCTCGTCCTGGTGTACCTGATCCTGGTCGTCTTCTTCGGCTCGCTGGTGACCCCGCTCATCATCCTGCTCGCCGTCCCGCTCACCACGGCCGGCGCCTTCGGGGCGCTCCTCGTGACCGGCACGGCCCTGAGCCTGCCGGCCCTGCTCGGCGTCCTGCTTCTCATAGGCATCGTCGTCTCGAACGCCATCCTGCTCGTGGACTTCGCCCAGAACGCCCGCGACCGCCACGAGACGGTCGACGGCGCCATCTACGAGGCCGGGAGGGCACGCCTCAGGCCCATCCTGATGACGGCGCTCGCGACCGTCTTCGCCCTCATACCGCTCGCGTTCGGCTTCGGCGGGGGCGGGAGCGCCCTGATCTCCTCCAGCCTCGCCATCCCCGTCGTGGGCGGCCTCGTCACATCGACCTTCCTCACCCTCCTCGTCGTCCCCGTCGGCTACTCCCTCCTCAAGGGCGGACGCCGCAAGAAGGCCTAGCATGGAAGCCAAACTAGACAACGGCGAACGGGCGCCGGACTTCGACCTTCTCGCGGCGGGCTCCGGACGGCGGGTAAGGCTGCGGGACCAGGCGGGGCGCAAGGTCGTCCTCATCTTTCACCTGCAAGGGACCGCCCCCACGGCCCGCCAGCTCAACCGCGCCATCAGGGAACGCTTCCCCGACCCCAAAGAAGTCCTCGTAGCCAGCGTCATAGACCTCTCCATCGTCCCGCCGGTGTACTGGATGACGGTCGGGCTCGTCCTGGGGAGCGCCTACGAGCAGGCGACGCGGGAGTTGCCTTCCGATGTGGACCCGGCGGAATACCTCGTGATCCTGCCGGACTGGGGCGGGCGCGTCGGCCGCGACTACGGCGTCCGCAACACCGGCCGCGCCGCCGCCATCGTCGTGGTAGACGAAGACTCGGAGGTCATCGGGTCCTACCAGGGCGAGCGACCGGTCGGGGCGGTTCTGGGGATGCTCGAAGGCGGTTAGCGTGTTTTGTACGACAGCCTTGCGGTAAAGCAGGCTACAGACTGGTTGTTGGTAGTACCCGGCACAGGAGGTCGGCCATGACCATCAGGGAGGGAAGGCACCGGACGCCGGACAGGCGGCAGCAGATCCGGATGCGCGAAGCCCTCAAACAAAGGTTCGAGGAGACCCCGGCCCACGTCCCGCGCAGCGAGGTCGAAGCTCTCGGCGCCGAGATAGGCCTCGAAGACCCCCGCGAGGCCGCCCGCCTCTTCGACCGCCTCAAAGGCGTCTCCTGGCGCGGCGCCTACGTCCGCTCCGAGACCGGCTGGACCGCCGCGTGGGTGGAGGAAATAAGCTGAGTTTCGAGTGTCAGCTCGTTGTTCGGCGGAACAACAAGCCGTGAAACAGGCGCGGGACAAGACGGAAGACGTTCCTGCCGCCCCAGGGATCTACCGAACGGGTATTTCAGCCTTCGCGAAGGATGCCTCTGAGCAAACGACCCATCTCTCTGTCCGGAGGTCGCTTGTCGAACTCGTCGTGTGTATAGATCCACAAGGGGTACACCACCCGTTCCTCCTCGTCTATGAGATAAACGAGACGCCCTTCGCCAGCGGCCCCCCGGATGCTCGGCATGCCGAAGTGTATCTTCCACAATTCGAATCCCTCTTGCGCGGTTCCTCGAGGCCAAGGCTCGGGATGGCCGATGTCGCCGGGAGGCTTGGGGTCAGAGCGCATCAAGCCGAGAAATTGTTCCACTAGTTCCACGAACTCTTTGCGTGCTTGGCGGTTCTTGCGGTAGTGCTTCTTGACAAGCTTCTTGTAGCTCGCCTCGAAGTTACTTAAGGGCTTCGTCTGATATACGTCGGAGCCAGTCACCTGCGTTCTCGTCCGTCAAGATCTCGGGCTTACCTTCCCGAACCTCGGACAGAGAGCTTTCCACAGCCTCCGCTAACGTCTTCTGGTACTCGGGATTTTCCCTTTCGACGGCGCTAAGGATAGCATTGATCAGGCGACGCTGTGCTATAGCGAAGTCGAAGAGTGCATCCTGGTCTTCGCGGAACCTAATGAGAGCGTACCTGAAGGCCGAACGCAGTGCGCGCGCCTTGCCCGCCAAACCCGGGTTCGGCTCCAAGACGCTGTACATGAGCGCCGCGAGTTGCGCGCGGTGTTGATCCTCGAGCTTCTCCCAGTTCGTCTCGACAGCGACGGCCAGCCTTTCAGCCGTCTGTGCTAGTTCGCGCATACGCGAGGCTTCGACCGTCCGAGTCGCGGACAGCTCCTTAATTTCTATAGGATCGATGACAAAACCGGCACTCATCTCGCCGCTCCCTCTTCCCATCCCGTTCCCCGCACTTGGCACGGCACCCTCAACTCGCAGTTGAGACACTTGCCGAAAATTATACTCCAAACCTGCGCGTGTCGTGTTAAATGAAATGTTTAAAGAAACATTTGTGTCGGTGAACCGTCACGTATGCACGAGACATACTTGAAATCTAACCTTCCAACCTCACCGTCCCCGCCTTCTCGCTCCACACCTCGACCCCTACCGGCCCGTCGCCCCGCACCACCCACGCGCAACGCCTGGCGTTGTCCGACGGTAGGCCCTGGAAGAATGCCGGGCCTTTCCATCCGCCGCCTTCGAGCGCGGAGCGCCCGGCGAGGTGGCCGAGGTCCGTCTCCCGCTCGCCGGAGACGAGCTCCGCGCCTTCGGGCAACGCCAACGTCGCCTTTACGGGCTTGACGAGCTTCTTGTCGGCGGCGACGCGGGTCACGTTGGTTGGGAGGTAGCCGGTGTTCTCGACGGTGAGCTCCAGGCGGCGGAGGCCGGGGGAGAGTTGTTCCGTTTTCAGGTCGGCCTTCAGGCGCGGGGCCGTCGAGGCGTGGGAGAGGGCGAAGCGGGTCAGCTTCTCGCACTCGGCTTCGAGGTACTTGGGCGGCGGGTTCTGGTAGGTGAACTTGGTTTTCCAGCCGCCGATCTCGACGGGGCCGAGCTGCGGGTGGTCGAAGGGTTTCCAGGAAGAGAAGCCTTCGCCGTCGAGCTCGGTGTCGTTCCAGGCGAGCATCTTGAGGGAAGCCTCTTCGGGCGGGTCGCGGAAGAAGGGGATGAAGTCTTTGACCTCGACGCCGGCGGCGGCGGGGAGGGACCAGAACTCGATGGTGAAGGCGAAGACGCCGTAGTAGTCGTAGGCCCAGTCGTCGAAGGCGCCGGTTATGAACTCTTTTTTGTCGTAGCGGAAGTCGTGGTAGACGGAGATGTTGGGGTAGCCGGTGATCTCCGTCCCCCTCCCGCCTATGGCCTCGAAGACGGCGAGGTCCGGCTCGGACATCTGGTCGTCGTCGCGGTCGGAGTAGGGCCGCAGGATCGCGCCGCAGAACGTGTGGTACGTGTGGATGGAGAAGACGTTCCGGCGCGCGAGCAGGGCGTCCACGTGGGCCCGGCTCTCGGGCTCTGAGAGGGGGTACGGGCCGGCGCCGCGCTGGTCGGCGTCCTCGCGCCAGCGGTACGGGTACTGGCGGTTCATGTCGAGGCCGTGGAGGGGCGGCGCTATCTTGCGCTCGAACCCGTCGTAGTCCCGAAAGGTTCCTTCTTTGTACAGGCGGTAGTACGTGCCGCCCGCCTCGTCCGGGGCGCGGGGGACGAGGAGGCGGTCATCGCCGTCGGAGACGCGCCACTCACCGTATGCGTCTTCGACGCGCATCTGGAGGATGTGGCCGTCGCCGTCGACGTCGTCGGGCTGGAGGCCGGGCTCGGGTTCGGGCCAGGGGCGGAGGGTGGCCCGGAGGGTGTGGGGCGTCGTGAGGTAGCGTTCGGCGCCGTCGGGGGAGAGGCGGGGGAGGACGTAGAAGGCCTGCTCGTCGAGGAGGCGGGTGACGAGTTCGTCCGAACCGTAGTTCTCCAGCAGGTGTTCTATGAGGTACAGCGCCGCCATCGAGCCCGTTACCTCGCCGGCGTGCGTGTTGCCGTCGGTCCAGAAGGCCGGTTTCTCGGGGGCGGGACCGGTCGAGGCGTTGGTGAGTTCTGCTAGCCAGATCTCGCGCCCCTCGAAGCTCCGGCCAACAGACTCGACCCGGCAGAGCCCAGGGTACTCGTCGGCGAGCGCGCGCAGGGTTTGCGCGAGCTCGCCGTAGCGCAGGTACTGGTCGAAGCTCGTCTTCATGGGCCTCCCGGGGCTCGTCTGACCGAAAACCCGGCCATTATGGACCATCTTCGGCCCGCCGGGGTCGGGACGGGGTACAAAATGTGGGCCCGGGATTTGACACGCCGGACCATGTTGGGTAACGTCGGGGTCGTCCTCCAAATCGCGTATACGGGGCGTTGCGGGGGGCTATAATTGTTCGCATTTAGAGGCGTGTACGGTCGAAGGTGGTAGGACGCTGGAAACCTCGGTAGGAACGGTCCTTTCGGGACGTTACAAGGTGCAGAGCACGCTCGGGTCCGGGGGGATGGCGGTCGTCTACAAGGCGGAGGACGCCATCCTCGGGCGTACCGTCGCGCTGAAAACGCTCCACCGCCACTACGCCGAGACGCCCTCGTTCCGGCGCCGCTTCCGCCAGGAGGCGCGCGCCATGGCCTCCCTCGACCACGAGAACATCGTCAAGGTCTACGATATCTCCCAGGACGGCGAGTTGCCCTTCATCGTGGTCGAGTGCGTCGCCGGGCGGGACCTCGGGAGCCTGCTCGGCGGGGGCAGCAAGGGGCGTTTGAACGAGGGGTTCGTGAGGAGGATGGCCGAGCAGCTCTTGCGGGCGCTCTCCTACGCGCACCGGCGCGGGATCATCCACCGCGACATCAAACCCTCGAACATCCTGTTGACGCCCGAGGGGACCATCAAGGTGGCGGACTTCGGGATCGCGCGCATCATCGAGGAGGACGACGAGGCGGGGGGCGAGCCGGGCGAGATCGTGGGCAGCGCCCGCTACATGTCCCCCGAGCAACTCCGCGGCGGCGAGGCGAGGGCCGAGAGCGACATCTACTCCGTAGGTGTCCTGCTCTACCACTGCCTCACGGGCCGGCCGCCGTTCAGCGGCGACGTCAAGAGCCTCGCCCGCCAGCACATGCGCGAGACGCCCACCCCGCCCAGGCGCCTGAACAAGAAGATCTCGCCCGAGATGGAAGAGGTCATCATGAAGGCGCTGGCGAAAGACCCGCGCCACCGCTACGCCTCGGCCGCCGCGATGCTCGACGACGTGGATCTCGAAACGAACCCGGCCGCCCGCGCGACGGAGGCGAAGAAACGCGAGCCCGGCCGGCGCCGCGGCGGCCTCGTCCTCGCCTCCGTCCTCGCGCTGCTCCTCCTTCTCGGGGGGGGCGCCGCCTTCGCCTCCGGCCTCGCCCCCGGTTCCGTCGGCCTCTCGACGAACCCCGTCGCAGAGGCCATGAACCGGATCAACCCCGTCGAAGAGGCGGACGCCCCCGCGGCACCCGAAGAACCGGCCCAGGAGCCGGCGCAAGAGATGGCCCAAACCCCTGAGGACCCGAACACCGCCCAGGAAGAGGTGCCCGCCGACGAGAGCGCCGGGGATACCGCAGAGCCCGCCCCCGTGGCGGAGACCAGCCCGCTGTCCGAACAGACCGCCTTCATACCCGTGCCGGACGTTACGGCCTACTACGACTTCTACGCCCGCCAGACCCTTGTCGCGAGCGGGTTCGACGTCGTCTTCGTCCGCGACTACCAGGAAGGTTTCGCCGCCCGCGGCGTGACCTGGGGTACGGACCCCGCCGTAGGGACCCTGGCCCCCGAGGGCTCGACGGTCACGGTCTACGCGACACCGCAAGACCTCCCCGCCCGCCCGGTGTATTAGCGGGCCGCGGGGCGGCCCGCCCGGAGTCGGGGGGCGCGGGGCTCCGCTGCGCTTCGGGAGTCGAAAAATCCTAAACGCCCTCGGGTTTTCACGACTCCCGACTCCCGGCGAACGGGCGTGCCGAACCGCGCCCGGGCCCCGAACTACCGGGTCCGGTACGCCCTGCTCCTGAGCACGTTCAGCCGGTGGAGGAGGAAGAGGGCGATGGGTAGGGCGTTTGGGTCGGCGGGGTCGAAGGTGGCCTCGTGGCGGCGGTTGGAGAGGCCGCCGGAGATGCGGGCGGCGGTGTGGCCGTCGGGGGTTCGGGCGGCGGCGCGGTTGCGGAGGAGGGAGAGGTTGGCTTCGTAGGGTTGGCCTGCGGCCTGGATCTCCAGGGTCGTCGCCGAACCTTTGTTCTGCGATGCCAGGAGGGGCTTGCCGTCGGAGGTCATCTCCTGGCGCGAGGTGTCCGCGCGTTCGATGCTCGCGTCTACGTCGTCGGTCGTGAAGGTCGCGCCTTTGGTTCTGTGGGGTTCGAGGCGACCGAAGGGTTCGCCGCCGGCGTCGAAGAGCGTTATCTTGGGGTTGAGGAGGCCGCGGGCGCGGGCGGAGAAGGAGCCGTCGAGGGACGCGGCCAGGGTTGTCCAGGCGGCGGACGGGGCGTTCTCGTGTTCTGTGGTCATGGTTCAGATCATACGCGGGTGGGCGCGGTGGAGTTTCTCCGGCGGACGGGTTAGGGTTAGGTCTCTTCGGTAGGGCGAGAAAGTTGGAGCGTTATGGAGCTTGAGAACAAGGACGAGATCAGGAACAGCATCTTGCAGGCGTGGCTGCGGAATGCCTGGGTTTATCCCTTCGAGGGGCCAGACGGGCAGAGTTACCTGCGGTTGACCCCGGGGGGTAGGCTCAAGATGCGACGCAGGATCGGGGAGATCGAGCAGGCGTTGGGCGTCGAGGGCGAGGAGTTGGCGCGGCAGGAGGAGGCCGGCACGCTTCCCCCGGACCGCGACCGGCTGGAGCTCGCGATCATGGTCCAGGCCTACGACTCCGAGCGGCGCTTTATTCGCAGCCAGGGCGGGGTGCTCGGCACGCCCGCCGTGACGCTTGGGGAGCCCGGGGGCGGCGCCGAGGGCGAAGACACCGGGTGACCCGATCCAGATGTTGTGGCGGGACCCCGGACGCCGTACCTCCGGTGGTGCCGGGGCGTTCCATACGGACGCTCGGAACAGTGGCGTAGCGGTACTCCCCGTGGTAGGCTCTTTCGGCGATGCCCGTCCCGTTTTCGGGAGGGTTTTCGCCGGGAAGGAGAGGGGGGACCTCTCTGGAGGCGCGCAGCGCCGGTTTGTCAGGGTGTGCAGGAGATCGCTCGCGGAGGGTGCCGGGTCTTGAGCCTCATAGATCGCAAGAAGAGAGACAGGCGAAGCGGGCGGGGAAGCTCCTACGGCGACTACCGCTCCGGCAGCACGGGGGGACGCAGGAAGTCCCGGCGCTTGGGGCTTGCCGGCCCGATCATCATCGTCTGCGCCCTCGTCGCCGTGCTGGTAGCCGCCGACTATTGGATGAACGACGGCCGGGTCCACCGCGGCGTCGAGGTAGGCAACGTCTCCCTGGGCGGCATGGAGCCGGCCGAGGCGCGCGACGTCGTCAGGGACCGGGCACTGGGCCCGCTCAAGGAGATCGAGGTAAGCGGCGAGCCTGGGCAGTTCACGCGCACCGCCGACGAGCTCGGCGTCAACTTCCACGTGGACGCCACGGTTCAGAAGGCCTACGCCGTGGGGCGTGAGGGCAATGTCCTCGAACGCTTCTCCGAGCGGCTCCGGGCCGCCTTCCCCGGCATCACGATAGACCCCAACATCGACTACCGCGCCCAGAGGGTGCAGGCGGAGGTAGAGCAGATCTCCTCCGAGGTCAACACCCAGCCGCAGGACGCCTCCGTCGAGGTCGCGGGCTCGGAGGTCGAGGTCGCCGACTCCCGCGACGGCTACAAACTCGACGTGGCCGACACGGTGACGAGCATAGACGGGGCCATCGACGGCATGACCGGCGAGGCCGGGCTGCGGGGGGAGGTGCTCGACCCGGCCATCACGACGACCGAGGCCGAGGCGGCGGCGGACAAGGCCCGGGCGGCCGTCTCCGAGCAGCTCGTCTTCCAGCACGACGAGGGCAACTGGACCATCTCGCCCGCCGACATAGGCTCGAGCCTCGACGTCAACGCCGGCGACGGCAAGGTCGCCGTCAGCCTCAACCGCGACCGCCTCAGCGACCGCCTGGCGAACGTCTACTCGGACCTCACGATCAAGCCGAAGGAGGCCTCCTACGACTTCGGCAACGCCGGCAACGTGGTCGTCCTGGCCGGCCGCGAGGGCCGCAGCGTCGAGTGGAACGAGCTCCTCGACTCGGTCGAGAACGGCCTCTTCGAGGGCAGGCGCGAGTACGCGGTCTCCACCACGGTCAAGGAGCCCGAGTACACCACCCGGGAGCTCGAGGCCCAGAAGCCGTCCAAGCTGCTCGGCTCCTACAAGACCAACTACACCGCGACCACCGACCAGGGCGCCGAGCGCGCGGAGAACCTCGAGCTCGCCTCCAACGCCGTGAGCGGCACGTTCGTGGCGCCGGGCGAGACCTTCTCCATGGTTCAGCAGGTCCAGAACATCAACTACAACGACGCGCACGTCATCGTGGACAGCGAGGAGGAAGTCGCCGAGGGCGGCGGCCTTTGCCAGGTCACCTCGACGCTCTACAACGCCGTCCTCTACGCCGGCCTGCCGGTGAAGGAGCGCACAGAGCACGACTCGCAGTTGCCCTACATCCGGCCCGGGATGGATTCGACGATCTGGTACGGCGACACGACGACGACTGCGGACGACACGGACATGAAGTTCAGGAACAATACCGAGGGCTACATCCTTCTCGAAGAGTACGTCTCCAACGACGGCTACATGTACGCTAACGTCTACGGCGTCCCGAACAACATAGAGGTGGAGATGACCTCCGAGAAGGTCTACGTGGAAGAGGACTCTTCCCAGTGGGTCACGTACTACACGAGGTACAAGAACGGCAAGGTCGACTACAAGGATAGCTGGACCAGCGACTACACCGCCCTCTACGACGACAAGGGCAAGAAGATCGACACCCGCGACGTCCCCGTCGCGAGGACCGACGGCAGCTACTACGGGTTCGACTTCTCGGCCGGTTAGAACGAAGCCACCAACGGAAGAGGCCCCGCCCGGTATACGGGGGGGGGCGCCTCCGGGGGCGGGGCCGCGCCCGCGGGCGGGTCGCCCCAAATCTTGCGCCCCTTGACGCCGGG
>CAXUFZ010000144.1:7627-9484 GCA_964250345.1 uncultured Rubrobacteraceae bacterium | reverse complement strand
GAGGGTCGGCCTTTCGGGCGGCAGCGGGCTGACAAGCCGGCGATGGGGGGGTGGTGCGGGCCGCTCCGCGGCCCGCTAGAAGCTCCAGTCGCGGACTAGTTGGTCGCGGAAGACGTCTATGTCTCCGGCGCCGGCGCGGGTGTCTTCGAGGCGGGCTATGACGTCGGCGACGGTCTTGTCTGTCCGAGCCATGCGTTCAGCCAGGGTGCGGCCGAGTTGGTAGACGAGCTTGTTGGCGGCGGGGGAGTCGGCGTCGAGCATGTCGAGGAGGCGGTCGCGGTCTATGCCGTGGGCCTCGACGGGGGTCACGCACTCGACGGTGGCGGCGGCGCGGGGCTCGGTGAGGAGACCCATCTCCCCGACGACGGTGGGCGCCGAGACGGTGGCGAGGTTCTGGTCGCGGCCGGGCAGGACCCGTTTGCTCACCTCCACCGTCCCCTCGGTGATGACGTAAAGCTTCTCTTCGGGACCGCCCTCGCGGAAGATGACCTCCCCCGACATGAAGCTCGCCGGTTCGAGCAGCTCCCCGAGCTCGGCCCGCTCGTCGGCGTTCAGGCGGGCGAAGGCCGGCACGTTTCCGAGGTCTGGCGTCTCTTGCATGGACGTACCTCCCCTAGACGGACCAGTCGGTTATGAGCCTGTCGCGGAAGGCCTCGACGTCGGTCTCGCCGCGCCGCTCCAGCTCTCTTATGGCCTCGACGACCTCTTCGTCCAGGCGCGTGAGCCTCCTCGCCAGGGTGCGGGCTATGCGGTAGGAGAGCTTGAAGGCGGCGGGGCGGCCCTCGTCGACCATTTGGCGGAAGGTCTGGCGTGGGATCTGTATCCCCCTAACCTCGTCGGCCGCGACCACCGTCGCCGAGGCCCCGCTCTCGCCGAGCAGGCCCCTCTCCCCCACGACGGTCGGCTCCCCGGCGGCCTCCAGCTCCGCCAGCAGCCGGTCCCGCTCTCCGGCCAGCCTCTTCCTGACCTGGACCTTGCCCGAGGTGAGGATGTACAGGCTCGCCGGCTCGGCGCCCTCCTCGATGATCCTCTCCCCCGCCTCGAAGACGACCGGCTCGGAAGCCTCGGCAAACTCCTCCCGCTCCTCCTCCGTCAGGAACTCGAAGAACCTGACGCCCTGCAACCCGTCCTCCACCGCCACCCTTTCGGTCTCGAACCCTCCTGGCCCGGATTATATGCCAGGCCTCCCCTCCGGGTAACCGTTCGGACGCCACCTGGCCGACGCGGGGGGCGCTTGTTATGCTCGGTGCAAAGAACCGCCCTGTCCGCGGCAGAGAGGAACAGCGTGCGCAGATTTGTCGGCCGGGGATTCGTCGCCGCCGGGGTCCTGGCCCTGCTGGCCTGCGCCCTGTTCGCCGTTGCCCTGATTCCCCTCTACCTCGAAAGGGTGCGGATGGACGGCCCCGCCGCGGACGACCTCGCCGGCTTCAGCCTGGGCCTGACGTTCTTGCTGTACCTGCTCCTCCCGTCGGCGGGGGCCTTGCTCCTCGCCGGGTTCGTGATCGACCCACGCGCCTTGCCCGGCTCGCGTTCGGCCACCCTCCGCCGATTCTTCGTGGCCGCCTCCCTCGTTGCGGGCGCCCTCGCGGGCGTCGCCCTCGTCCGCCTCGTCGTCCACCTCTTCCTGGAGTCGGTGTTCTTCGGGGCGGGCCCGCCGCCGGCGCTGCTCCTCCAGAACCTGCCCTTCGGCCTTCCCCTGCTGGCCCTCACGGCGCTGCTGCTGGCGTTCGGGGCGCGGCTGGCGGGGGGCCCGGTCGGGGATTGCTAGCCGCCGCACGTCCCGACGAAACGTCCGGGACACGCAGAAGCGGGGGGGGGGCGGGGGGGGGGCGGCCGGGGGGGGCGGGGTGCGGAGAG
>CAXUFZ010000144.1:0-7617 GCA_964250345.1 uncultured Rubrobacteraceae bacterium | reverse complement strand
GGGCGCCCGGGCCGCCCCGCCCCCCCCCCCCCCCCCCCCACCCCCCCCCCCCCCCCGGCGGGGGGGGCCGCCCCCCCCCCCCCCCCCCCGCTTCTTTGGGTTCGAACCTCGCGGTCCGGGTTAGTACCCGAGAACCTCGACGTCCACGTAGTCCGTGCCGGCGTAGGTTAGCCCGATCTCTTCGGCCGCCGCCTGCGAAAGGTCGATCTCACGCCCCCCCACGTAAGGCCCCGTGTCGTTGACCACCACAACAGTAGAGTAACCGCCGTAGCTCACGAGCAACTCCGTCCCCATCGGGTAGTACAGCGAAGCCGCCGTGTAATCCCCGTAGTTGTAGATGTCGCCACTCGCCGTAACGGCCCCCTCGAACCCGGGCCCGTACCAACTCGCATACTGCGTGTCTGCAGCAGCGCTGTCTTGCATGGAAACCAGCGCAACAGTCATCGCGCCAACTACCAGCAGCGTCTTGAGAAAAGACTTCAAAGAGTCCCCCTCTTTTTTGCTTGCACAACAGCCCGAGAGGGTACTAGTGTTTAAGCGAGTTACAAGTCGGCACAAGTAGTTTCTTGTTGCTTATTGTGAACCAGTTACATAGGCAGAATGTGGTGTTTAATCTCCAGTAAACACCACATGTTGTGGTTTCATGTGGGGCCCTTTCGGGGCGGACCGGGCGTGTGGATCGTGGGAGATCGGCCTAGATAGCGGGGGTCAGGGGCTACGGAGTGCGCCGGTAACGTTCGGTCCGGGCCTCGAACTCCGGGACCTTGCGGTCGGCGCGGCGTTGGGCGCCTCGGGGCAGCGTGCCCGAGGCAGCGAGGTCGAGGTAGGCCTGGCAGACGCGGAGGGCGTTCGGGTGGTCGCGGCGGCGCTCGTAGATGGCGGCGAGCCGTTCGTAGGGGTGGCTGCCGACGAAACCCCCGGCGACGCTCTGCTCGTAGAGGTCTATCGCTTTTCGGGGGTCGCCGTTCTGTTCGGCGCGCTCGGCCTCCTCGTTGCGTTGCATGGCGGCCTCGAAGTCGCGGAGGGGGTCGGTTTCG
This sequence comes from uncultured Rubrobacteraceae bacterium, assembly GCA_964250345.1. Classification (GTDB taxonomy): domain Bacteria; phylum Actinomycetota; class Rubrobacteria; order Rubrobacterales; family Rubrobacteraceae; genus Rubrobacter_D. The sequence continues at coordinate 6,580 of CAXUFZ010000144.1, read as the reverse complement.
GTGCCGATCCTGTCGCGCTCCTCCGGGTCGAGGCCGTAGAGCGGCGGGGCCGGCCTCGCCGCCGAAGATGCCGCGCAAGCGTCTGAAGACCAGGGGTTCGTCCTCCTCTCGGTTCCCGGGCAGTATAGCGCCGGTTCAGGGGGGCCGGCGCCCGGGGCTTGCGCGGGTGCTTTAATCTGGTTCCGGGATTCCAGGGAGGGGTTGGGCGTTGGGCCACGAGTTCGGCAGGTATCTGAAGATCCGGAGCGCCTGGGGCGCTGGTTGGTCGCCCGACGGGCGTAGGGTGTCTTTCCTGACCGAGATCACGGGCGTCCCCCAGGTCTGGGAGGTGGCGGCCGAAGGCGGCTGGCCCGAACAGCTCACCTTCCACGACGAACGCGTCTCCGGCGCCGAATACTCGCCGACGGAGAACAACATCCTCTTCGGCATGGACGCCGGCGGCAACGAACGCCAGCAACTCTTCCTGCTCGCGGACGGGGAAGAGCGCGACCTCACCCGCGACCCCGACGCCATCCACTACCCTGGCGGCTTCGCCCCGGATGGCGGACGCATCGCCTTCACCGCGACCCGCCGCAACGGCACGGACTTCGACGTCTTCGTCCAGAACCTGCCCGACGGGGAGCCCGAGACCGTCTGGGAGGCGTCCGGTTACCACACCGTCTCGGCCTGGGGCCCGGACGGCTCGTTCCTCGTCGTCTCCCGCCACCACTCCAACGTGAACAACGACCTCTACAGGCTGGACCTCGAAAGCGGGAAAGCGACCCTCCTCACCCCCCACGGGGGCGACGCCCGGTTCCGCTCCGTCAACGTGACACCAGACGGGAGGAGCGCCTATCTCGCCACCGACCGGGACGGGGACTTCGTCCGGCTCGCCCGCCTGGACCTCGCCACGCTCGACCTCGAGTACCTCACCCCCGACGACCGCGACGTCGAGGAGGTCGAGCTCTCGAAAGACGGCCGCCACCTCGCCGCGACCCGCAACGTCGGGGGCTACTCGCGGCTTCTGCTCTTCAACGGGCGCGGGGGCCGCCGCCCGGACCCGGAGCTTCCCCGCGGCATCGTTGGCGGCCTCGCCTTCTCCCCGGACGCGACGAGGCTCGCCTTCACGCTCGTGGGCCCCGCGCGCAACCCGGACGTCTGGACCCTGGACCTCCCGGACGGCGAGGCCCGACGGCTGACGCGTTCCTCCACGGCGGGGATACCGTCCCGGAGCTTCGTGGCGCCCGAGATCGTCCGCTACCCGAGCTTCGACGGGTTGGAGATACCGGCCGTCTTCTACGAGCCCGAAGAAGCGAACGCCCCCGTCGTCGTCAACGTCCACGGCGGTCCGGAGGGCCAGTCGCGGCCGGCCTTCGCGCCCGTGACGCAGTACCTGCTGGGGCGCGGTTACGCCGTCTTCTCCCCCAACGTGCGCGGCTCGACCGGGTACGGCAAGGCGTACACGAACCTGGACAACGTGCGGCTCAGGATGGACTCCGTGAAGGACTTGGCGCACGCGGCGTACTGGCTGCGGGAGCGGGGGCACGGGAAGATCGCGGTGATGGGCGGCTCCTACGGAGGGTTCATGGTGCTCGCCGCCCTCACCGAGTACCCCGACCTGTGGAGCGCCGGGGTGGACATCGTCGGGATCGCCAACCTCGTCACCTTCCTGGAGAACACCGGATCCTACCGGCGCAAACTGCGCGAGCCGGAGTACGGATCTCTTGAGAACGACGGAGACTTTCTCCGGTCCATAAGCCCCATCCACAAAGCGGAGCGCATAACCGCCCCGCTCATGGTCGTCCACGGCAAGAACGACCCCCGCGTGCCGGTCGGGGAGGCGGAGCAGATCGTGGACAGGGTCCGCGAGAACGGCGGCGCGGTCGAGTACCTGCTCTACGAGGACGAGGGCCACGGCCTCGCCAAGCTCAAGAACCGCCTCGACGCCTACCCGAAGATAGCCGCCTTCCTCGACGAGCACCTCGGGACGCCCGGGTGAGCGAACGGCGAAAAAGCGTCGACGACGGGGCGTTCGGGTACGCGACGCGCAAGGACGGGACCGTCGAGATCTCCCACTACGGCCGCGCCGTCGCCACCCTGCGGGGCAGAGAGGCCGCGAAGTTCGCGGGCCGCATCGAGCCGCTCGAAGGCCGCGAGGCGCAGCTCTTGATGGCCCGCGCAACGGGCAACTTCAAGCGCGGCAACGAGCGGCGGCGACCCGGGCGGCAGATTTAACGCAAATTTTTCGAACAGTTAACCTATGCATCCTTGCGTCTCCCTATACTTCTCGCCGGTCATCGGGAGGTGGGGAGACGATCCCCGCCGCGAAGATACGGAGGGAGAATTCATGGACGTAAAGGGCAGGCCTGGGCCGATCAGCCGCCGGGCCTTTCTAGGCATGGGGGGCGGAGCCGCCGCGGCGATGTTGTTGAGCGGTGGGCCGCTCCACGCGCTCGGGGCGCGCGAGGCGCTGGGCCAGGCGGCGCCCCGCACGACCGGCTACGGGCCGCTCGTGCCGAAGGGGGATCTCGCGCTGCCCGCCGAGTTCAACTACGTCGTCATCGACCGCCAGACCGGGCCGATGCGCGACGGTAGCCCCACCCCGGGGATCTTCGACGGCATGGGCGCGTACCCCGGGCCCGGCGGGGACGACGATGACGACGACGACCGCGACGGGGCCGGTCGCACCACCATCCTCATCCGCAACCACGAGAACCGCGAGCGACCGGGTGAGATCCCGGTGGTCGTGCCGCCAGACAAGGCGTACGACTTTCCGTCCACGATCGGCGGGAACACCAAGCTGATCGTGCGCCGCGGCCCCGACGGCGTGCCGCTGCCGGTGGCCCCCAACGACAAGTTCGCCATCCTGGGCGGCACCTCGACGAACTGCGCCGGCGGGATGGTCGGGCGGTCCTGGATCACGTGCGAAGAGGTCGTGAAGGGCCCCACCGGCGGCTCGGACGGGAAGGTCGCGGCGAAGCAGCACGGCTACAACTTCGAGGTCCCCGCCTACGCAAACGGTCCGGTGGAGGCGGAGCCGATCCGGGCGGCCGGCCGCTTCTCGCACGAGGCGGTCGCGTTCCTCGGCGGCATCCTCTACGAGACCGAGGACCGCAACATCTCGCCCGACCCCACGGCCCCCGGCCAGCCCCGCCGCAAGCCGCAACTCGGCGCCTGCTTCTACCGCTTCGTCCCGACGGGTTTCGACGGCGACGATGACGAAAAAGGCGGCGATGGTCAGGAGCCCCGCTTCGCCAACGTCAGGGGGCGTCTCCAGGCGCTCAAGCTGAGGGACGAGTTCCACGCCAACATGGACGTCGGGCGCGTCGTGGGCAAGCCCTACCGCGTCGAGTGGGTCACGGTCGACGACCCCGACCACGACGACGACACCGACAACCGCAGGGACCGCCAGCGAGGGTTCATCCCGACGCGCGTCCAGGCGCAGGACAAGGGCGCTGCGTACTTCGACCGCGAGGAGGGCATCTGGACCTCCCGCGGCGACGATGATGACGACGACGGGGGCGGCAAGGTCTACTTCGACTGCACCGCGGGCGGCGTCGCCAACCAGGGGCAGGTGTGGGAGTTCGACCCGGAGCGGCAGACCATCACCCTCATCTTCGAGTCGAACGATGGGACGAGGCTTCAGAACCCCGACAACATCGTGATCGTGCCTCAGACCGGGGACATCTTCCTCCAGGAGGACGGCCCCGACCCGCAGTTCGTGCGCGGGCTCACCAGGGACGGCGAGATCTACGACTTCGCCCAGACGATCACCAACGGCACCGAGTTCTGCGGCGGCTGCTTCGACCCGGACGGTCGCGTGCTCTACCTCAACCAGCAGGGCGAGCGCGGCAGCGCGAGCGAACCCACCGACGTCGCCCCCGACGAGTCGGCCGTCACCTACGCCATCTTCGGCCCCTTCGGCAACCGCCAGGGCGCCAACAATGGCGACGACGAGGACGACGACTAGCCCGGCCCGATCCTCCGCCCCATCCTGTAGCAGGCGGCGGCCCCCACCCCCGGGGCGCCCCCGCTTTGTTAGTGCAGTACCCCCTCGGGGCCAGAGCGCGGCGGGCGGGGACGGAGACCTCCCGGGCGCGCCGCTCCAATGCTTCCCGCAGCTCGGCCGGGCGCCGGACGACGAAGGCGCCGTCGAGGCCGGCCAGCACGCGCGCCAGCCAGCTCAGGTCCCAGGCCTGGCATCGCAGGAGCGTCCCGCCTTCCCCTTCTTCGAGGACGAGCCCCATGGCCGGGAGCCGCCGGCGGGCGTCTTCCACCTCCATCTCCAGCAGCACCTCGACCGACCACCCGACGCCCGGCGCGCTCGCCGCCGCGTCCACCAGCTGCTCCGGGGAGCCGAGACCCGCGGGCCGCTCGAACGTGCCGTCCAGGACCTCCGCCTCCACGACCCTGTCCACCCGGAAGAGCCTGAGGCCGCCGCGCAGGTGGCAGTGGCCGGCGGCGTACCAGCGGCCCTCCCGGTGCGCCACGCCGTAGGGGTCGAACTCCCGCTCGGTCTCCCCCGACCACTCGGAGCGGTAGACCAGCCGCACCCTCCTGCGCTCGCCAGCGGCGGCGGCGAGCGCGAGGAGCGCCCCGCCGCTGGCGGGCGCCGTGCCCGACCGCGCGACGGCGACCGAGACGGTCTCCTGCAAAGCCCTGACCCGTTCACCCAGAGGGTCGGGCATCACCCTCTCAAGCTTCGCCATCGCCCCCTCGACGGCCGGCGCCGCGCCCGAGAGGCCCAGGTCCCGGGCGGCCAGGAGCCCCAGGGCCAGCCCCAGGGCCTCCTCCTCGGTGAACATCATCGGCGGCAGCCTGCGACCGGGCCGCAGGCGGTATCCCCCGTGGCGGCCCAACGCGGCCTCGACGGGCACGCCCATCTCCCGGAGCATAGAGGCGTAGCGACGCACGGTCCGCGGACCGACCTCAAGCCTCCTCGCAAGCTCCGGCACGCCGATCCTCCCGCGCGCCTGCAACAACTCCATCATCGAGAGCAGCCTCGTCGTGGGCCGGGAACCGTACACGTCAATCGCCTCCAGAAAATCTTATAGACGGCACCGAACGAGGACCAATTCTGTCCTGTTTTGCCGGTAGGATCAAGCAACGTCAGGGACCCGAAGGACGAGGAGGACCGACCCGAGATGGACGACACAGGCATCCGGCCGTTCAGGATCGAAGTGCCGCAAGACGACCTGGACGACCTGCGCGGGCGCCTAGCGCGCACCCGCTGGACCGACGAGGTCGAGGACGCTGGCTGGGACTACGGGACGAACCTTGCCTACCTCAAGGAGCTCGTGAGCTACTGGCAGGGCGGGTTCGACTGGAGGGAGCAGGAGGCGAGGCTGAACGGGCTCTCGCAGTACAAGGCCGACGTGGAGGGAACGGGCATCCACTTCGTCCACGAGCGGGGGAAAGGGCCGGAACCGACGCCCCTGCTGCTGGCGCACGGCTGGCCGGATTCCTTCTACCGGTTCCACAAGATCATCCCGATGCTCACCGACCCGGAGAGCCACGGCGGCGACCCGGCGGATTCGTTCGACGTGGTCGCGCCGTCCATACCGGGTTACGGGTTCTCGGACCGCCCGAAGGAGCGGGGCATGAACTCGGAGAAGGTCGCGCGGCTGTTTACGGGGCTGATGGCGGACGTGCTCGGCTACGGGCGTTTCGCGGCGCACGGGGGCGACATCGGGAGCAGCGTGACGGAGCAGATCTCCAAAAGCCACCCGGGCTCGCTGGTCGGCCTCCACCTCACCGACATACCCTACACCCACCTCTTCACCGTCCCGACGGACGATCTCTCGGAGGCCGAGCAGGGATACCTCCAGCGGGGCTACCAGTGGAGCATGGAGGAGGGAGCGTACGCCGCGATGCAGTCCACCAGGCCGCAGACGCCGGCTTACGCGCTCAACGACTCCCCGGCCGGACTCGCCGCCTGGATCGTGGAGAAGTTCCGCGCCTGGAGCGACTGCGACGGCGACGTGGAGAAGCGTTTCTCCAAGGACGAACTACTCACCAACACCACCATCTACTGGGCGACCCAGACCATAGGCTCTTCTTTCCGGATGTACCACGAGCCCTCTGGCGACTGGGGCGAAGCGGGCGACGGTAAGGTCGACGTGCCGACCGGGGTCGCCATCTTCCCGAAGGACATCGTCCCGGCGCCGCGAGAGTTCGGCGAGCGGTTCTTCGACGTCCGGCGCTGGACCGAGATGCCCCGCGGCGGACACTTCGCCGCCATGGAGGAGCCGGAACTCTTGGTCGAGGACATCCGGGCGTTCTTCCGGGATCTCGGTTGACCCCACAGGTACTCGGGCGGCGCGCGCTCAACCGCGCGCTGCTCGAACGGCAACTGCTCTTACGCCGCTCGGAGATGCCGGCGTCCGACGCCATCGAGCATCTGGTCGGGATGCAGGCTCAGGAGCCGGACGATCCGTACGTCGGCCTATGGACCAGGCTGGAAAACTTCCGTGCAGAAGATCTGTCCGGCCCGATCTCCTCCCGGCGGGCGGTGCGTGCCTCGCTGATGCGCGCGACCATCCACCTGACCACGGCCCGCGACCTCCTGAGGCTCCGCCCGGTGATGCGGCCGGTGCTGGAG
>CAXUFZ010000143.1:6298-9492 GCA_964250345.1 uncultured Rubrobacteraceae bacterium | reverse complement strand
AGGGAGTACGGGCCGGTGCTCCTGGCGTGGATCTTGTCGTCCACGAGGTGGAGCAGCTTGAGTATGTACATGTAGCCGACCGTGATCCGCCCGTCGAACGGCTCGCCGGTGCGCCCGTCGTACAGCGTCACCTTGCCGCCGCGGCCCATCCCGGTCTTCGCGCCACCGTTGTTGTTGACGGCCTCGATGGCCTTGTCGATGTCCTCGACCTCGGCACCCGAGAAGACCGGCGTGGAGACGAACGTCGGCTCGTCGCTCTCGCCGAGCCCCTGGCTCGCGGCCCAACCCAGGTGGGTCTCGAGGATCTGGCCGATGTTCATCCGGCTCGGCACGCCGAGCGGCGACAGAATGACATCCACCGGGCGGCCGTCCTCCATGAACGGCATGTCCTCTTCGGGCACGATCTTGGAGATGACGCCCTTGTTGCCGTGGCGCCCGGCGAGCTTGTCGCCCTCCGCGATCTTGCGCTTCTTCGCCACGAAGACACGAACCATCTCGTTCACGCCGGGCTGCAACTCGTCTCCGTCGTCGCGGCTGAAGCGCTTGACGTCTATGACGACGCCGCCCTCGCCGTGGGGAACCTTGAGGGAAGAGTCCTTCACCTCGCGGGCCTTCTCGCCGAAGATCGCGCGAAGCAGCTTCTCCTCCGGCGTCGGCTCGGACTCACCCTTGGGCGTGACCTTGCCGACGAGCACGTCGCCGGAGCCGACCTCGGCGCCGATGCGGATGATGCCGTCCATGTCCAGGTTCATCAGGACGTCGTCGGAGGCGTTCGGGATGTCCCGAGTGATCTCCTCGGGTCCGAGCTTGGTGTCGCGGGCCTGGACCTCGTACTCCTCGATGTGGACGGAGGAGAGGACGTCGTCCTTGACGATGCGCTCGGAGATGATGATCGCATCCTCGAAGTTGAACCCTTCCCACGGCATGAAAGCCACGAGCATGTTCTTGCCCAGGGCGAGCTCGCCCTGGTCGGTCGAGGACCCGTCGGCCATGACGGTCCCCGCCTCGACCTCCTCGCCCTCGCTGACGAGCGGCCTCTGGTTGACGCACGTGCCCTGGTTCGAGCGCGCGAACTTCCGCAAGGGGTACTCGTCCACAGCACCATCTTCGCGCCTGACCGTGATGCGGCTCGCCACGACCCGCTCGACGGTGCCGGCGTGGCGCGCCAGCAGCACGTCGCCGGTATCGGCGGCGGCCCGGAACTCCATGCCGGTCCCGACGTACGGGGCCTCGCTGCGGAGCAGCGGCACGGCCTGGCGCTGCATGTTCGCGCCCATCAGCGCGCGGTTGGCGTCGTCGTGCTCGAGGAACGGGATCAGGGCCGTGCCGACGGAGACCGTCTGCAACGGCGCGACGTCGACGTAGTCCACCTCTTCGGGCGAGACCGACGAGACCTCGCCGCCCTTGCGGCGGGCCAGGATCTGCTCCCCTTCGGCTATCTGCCCCGTCTCCAGGTCGACGACGGTGCTGGCCTGGGCGATCGTGAACTCCTCCTCCTCGTCGGCGGAGAGGTACTCGATCTCATCGGTCAACCGTCCGTCCGTGACCTTCCGGTACGGCGTCTGCACGAACCCGTAGTTGTCCACGGTCGCGAACGTCGAGAGCTGCCCGATAAGCCCAATGTTCGGACCCTCTGGCGTCTCGATCGGGCACATCCGCCCGTAGTGCGTCGGATGCACGTCCCGAACCTCTATGGGAGCCCGCTCCCGCGACAGACCGCCAGCACCCATCGCGCTCAAACGCCGCCTGTGGGACAACCCGGACAACGTGTTCGTCTGGTCCATGAACTGCGAGAGCTGCGAGGAGCCGAAGAACTCCTTGATGGCGCTCACGACCGGCTTGGTGTTGACGACCGTCTGCGGGGTGATGTTCTCCTCGTCCTGCGTCGTCATCCGCTCGCGGACGACCCGCTCCATGCGGTACATCCCGATCCGGAACGCCTCCTGCACGAGCTCGCCGACCGTCCTGAGACGCCTGTTGCCGAAGTGCTCGTACTCGTCGAGCTTGTGGCGGATGCGCTCGTAGTTGATCCGGCCGAACTCCTCCTCCTCCGCGACCTCCTCGGAGGTCTGGATGAGGCGCTTGAGCAGGCCCTCTATGTCCTCGATGGTGAGGGTGTGATCCTCCAGAGGCACGTCGAGCTTGAGCTTCTTGTTGACCTTGTAGCGGCCGACCTCGGACAGGTCGTAGCGCTTGGGGTCGAAGAAGAGCGTGTTGACGAGGTTCTCGGCGTTCTCCTTGTTGACCGGCTCGCCGGGGCGCTGGCGCCGGAAGACCTCGAGCAGCGCCTCCTCCTGCGAGGCGATGTCGTCGCGCTCCAGGGTGTTGCGGATAAGCCACGAGTCGCCGAAGCGGGAGAGGATCTCCTCCGGCCCGCCCATCCCAAGCGCCTTCAAGAGCACGCTGACGGGCAGCTTCCTCTTGCGGTCGATACGGACAGAGACGTAGCCCTTGGCCTCGACCTCGAACTCGAGCCAGGACCCCCGGCTCGGCATAAGGCTCGCCGTCAGAACCTGCTTGGTCTGGTCCTTGGGCTCCATGATGTACGCGCCCGGCGACCGCACGAGCTGCGTCACCACGACCCGCTCAGTCCCGTTGATGATAAAAGTCCCGGCCGGCGTCATGAGCGGGAAGTCGCCCATAAAGACGTCCTGCTCCCTGACCTCGCCGGTCTCCTTGACGATAAAACGCACCCGCACGAACAGCGGCGCGGCGTACGTCTTGTCCTTGGTCATGCACTCTTCGACGGAGACCGGCGCCTCCTCGAAACGGCTCTCCCCGAACTCGACGGCGTAAGAGCCCGTGTAATCTTCAATCGGCGAGATCTCGGTAAAGGTCCTCTGGATGCCCTCACCAAGGAACTTCTCAAATGAATTAAGCTGGATCTCCACGAGGTCCGGCAACTGAACCTCGCTGGACTGCAACCGCGCATAAGGGTGCCGCTTCCGGCGGACGACAGGGGTCACCAAATTGGGTCTCCTCCGCAAAAATGGGTTGAAGAATGGCCGAGCACGCAAACGAGTATGTTACCCCCGGGAGGGGACATAGTCAAGAGAATCTGGGAGAAATATGTGGCCGGCCGAGGGTAACCCTCAAACCAACGCGCGCAGTGTAACACAACACCACACGACCATGCCACGAACGGCGCTATCATCGCGCCAAGCCCAGACAAAAGGCGGCGCTCCGTGAAGGAG
>CAXUFZ010000143.1:0-6288 GCA_964250345.1 uncultured Rubrobacteraceae bacterium | reverse complement strand
CCCCCCGGGGGGGCCCGCGCCCCCCCCCCCCCCGCCTTTGCAGATGCCCCCGTAGAAACGCCCGTCGGGGCGTCTACGTTGGGGCAGGTATCGCTACTTCAGGTCGACGGAGCCGCCGGCCTCCACGATCTGGTCGCGCAGTGCCTCGGCGTCCTCGCGGCTGATGCCCTCCCTGACCGGGTTCGGGGCGTCGTCGACGAGGGCCTTGGCCTCCTTCAGGCCCAGGCCGGTGGCCGCACGGACGACCTTGATGACCTGGATCTTCTTCTCCCCCGAGCCCGTGAGCACGACGTCGAACTCGGTCTGCTCCTCCTCGGCCGGGGCGTCTGCGGCGGCGGCACCCGCGGCCGGGGCCGCGGCGACCGCGGTGGCGGAGACGCCGAAGCGCTCCTCCAGGGCCTTCACTAGCTCCGACAGCTCGAGAACGGTCATGTTCTCGATCGACTCCATCAACTCCTGCTGGTTCGCCATGTTGGTTCCTCTCTTAGACTTGGCGTTTGCCTACGACGATTCTTCCGCGCCCTGCTTCTGCTCGGCGATCTGGCCCAGCGCGACGACCAGTCCCTGGACGGTGTTGTTCAGAACGGTGACGAGGCCCGTGAGCGGCGACGAGATGCCGCCGACGATCTGGGCGAGCAACTGCTCCCGACCCGGCAGCTTGGAGAGCGCGATCACCTCTTCCTCGTTCAGCACCCGCTCGCCGTCGAGCAACCCGCCCTTCAGCGCGAACGTCTCGACCTGATCGGCGAACTCCGCCATCAGCTTCGCGCTCGCCACCGGGTCCTCCGAGAACGCCAGCGCCGTGGGTCCCGCGAGGAACTCCGCGAGGCCCTCCACGCCAGCCTCGTCGGCCGCGCGCTTGGTCAGCGTGTTCTTGGCGACCACGAACTCAACGCCCGACTCGCGGCTGCGACGCCTGAGGTCGGTGGTCCGGGCGACGTCCATGCCCTGGTAATCGACCAGCACGGCCGAGCCGGCCCGCAGCTTCTCCGCGAGGCGGTCTATTACCCGTGCTTTCTCTTCCCTGTTCACCTCGACTCCTCTGCTAAATAGCTGCACATAGAAAACCCCGGGGCCGCGTAGGCGCCCGGGGTTCGCAAAGGAATCCTCGAAAGCTTTCCACGACCTCGGCCGGAAGATTAAGTTCTCGGCGCTTGCCTCGAACCCCGGCTGTCTGTGGTCTCGTTGGACTTAATGTCCGCGCGAGATACTACTCCTTCTCGATGGCGGGGTCAACCTTGACCGACGGGCCCATCGTCGTCGTGAGGGTCACGGTCTTGAAGTAGCGGCCCTTGACCGGGGCGGGGCGGGCGCGTTGCAGCTCCTCGCGCAGGGCGAAGTAGTTCTCGACCAGGCTGTCCAGGTCGAAGGACTTCTTGCCGATAATGCCGTGGATGATGCCGTAGCGGTCGACGCGGTACTCGATCTTGCCGCGCTTGATCTCCTCGACCGCCCGACCCACGTCCTGCGTAACGGTGCCGCTCTTCGGGTTCGGCATCAGCCCCCGCGGCCCGAGCACGGGGCCTAGCTGCCCGACCGAGCGCATCTGGTCCGGCGTCGCGACCGCGACGTCGAAGTCCATGAAGCCCTGCTCGCGGATGCGGGAGGCGAGGTCGTCCGAACCGACGACGTCGGCGCCCGCTTCTTCCGCTTCGCGGGCCTTCTCGCCCTCGGCGAAGACGGCGACCCGGCGGGTCTTGCCCGTGCCGTTCGGGAGCATCAGGGTCCCGCGGACCATCTGGTCGGCGCGGCGCGGGTCCACGCTGAGGTGGACGTGCGCCTCGACGCTCTCGTCGAACTTGGCGCCTTCGAGGCTCTTTATGAGCTCCAGCGCCTCGCGGGGCGCGTAGCGGTGCTCCGCGTCTATCTTGGCCTTCTGTTCCAGCAGTCGTCTACCCATTGACCGTAATCCCCATGCTCCGGGCCGTGCCCTCGACGATCTTCGACGCCCCGTCAAGGTCGGCGGCGTTGAGGTCCGGCATCTTGGTCCTTGCTATCTCCTCGACCTGCTCGCGGCTCACGGCGCCGACCTTGGCGCGGTTCGGCTCGCCGCTGCCCTTGTCGAGGCCGGCGGCCTGTTTGAGCAGGAACGCCGCGGGCGGGGTCTTCGTTATGAAGGTGAAGGAGCGGTCCTCGTAGACCGTGATCTCCACCGGCACGACCTGCCCCATCTGCTCGCGCGTGGCATCATTGAACTGCCGCACGAACTCCCCGATGTTGACCTGAGCCTGGCCGAGGGCCGGCCCGACCGGCGGCGCGGGGTTGGCCTGCCCGCCCGTCACCTGCAACTTCAGTTTGCGCGCTACGCGGCGCCCGCGTCCTCTACCCATAACAATCCTCTCGTCTGCTTCTTGTAACTCTCTAGAGCTTCGCTACCTGGCTGAAAGAAAGCTCCACCGGCGTCTCGCGCCCGAAGATGGAGACCAGAACCTTCAGCCTCGACTGGTCCACGTTGATGTCCGAGATCGAGCCGGTGAAGTCCGACAAAGGCCCCCCGGTCACCTTGACCGTCTCCCCGATGGAGTAGTCCACCGTGGTCTTGACCTTCTCGCGCTGCTCCGCGGCCTCGCCCGGACGCAGCAAGCGTTCGACCTCGGCGCGGCTCAGGGCCAGCGGCTTGTCGCCCGCGCCGACGATTTGCGTGACGCCGGGCGTCTGGCGGACCAGGGTCCAGGAGGTGTCGTTCATGTCCATGTTTATCAGGACGTAGCCGGGGAACTGGCGTTGGACGGTCGGGACTTTTTTGCCGTCCTTGATCTCGATGACGTTCTCGGTGGGGATGCTGATGTCGCCGAAGTGCCGGTTGAGGCCCATCGACTCGATGCGACGCTCGAGCGTCGTTCGGACCTTGTTCTCGTGGCCCGAGTATGTGTTGACGACGTACCACTTTTTCAACGGAAAGAACTCCTAGATCACGTAAAGATGAGACGGGCCAGCCTGCCGAACACGAAGTCCCAGGCGGCCACGTAGGCGGCGAGCGTCAGCACGATGATGAGCACGACCGCCGTGCTCTGGCGCAACTGCTCCCGACCCGGCCAACTGACCCGCCGGAGCTCACCCCGGACGTCGCGCATGAACTTCGCCGGACCGGCCAAGAAACCGCCCTTCTTCTGCTGTTGCTGCGGCGCCTTCTGGCCCCGACCTTTGTTCGACGCCGGCGCGGCGCCGCGCTTCTTACCCATCGTGTCCTCGCATGGTTTCGCCTCTCGGAGCAGGGCAGGAGGGACTCGAACCCACGACCTGCGGTTTTGGAGACCGCTGCTCTTCCAACTGAGCTACTGCCCTTTGTCGATCCGCCCTGCCGGGTTCCCTACCGGGTCTCCCGGTGCGCCGTATGCTGCCGGCACCACGGACAGAACTTCTGCAGCTGGATGCGATCCGGGGTGTTGCGCCGGTTCTTGCGGCTGTGGTAGTTCCGGCGCTTGCACTCGTCGCAAGCCAACGTTACCAATTGTCGCACAATAGTCCTCCAGATCACAGGGGCGGCGAATAGCCGCCCCCGCAAAGACTCTCTAGTGTTACTCCGCTATCTCTGTGACGACGCCGGCGCCGACGGTGCGGCCGCCCTCGCGGATGGCGAAGTTGAGCCCCTCGTCCATCGCGATCGGCGAGATAAGCTCCACCTCCATCACCGTGTTGTCGCCGGGCATCACCATCTCCACCCCCTCCTCCAGCCGTATCTCCCCCGTGACGTCCGTCGTCCTGAAGTAGAACTGCGGCCGGTAGTTCGTGAAGAACGGCGTGTGGCGCCCGCCCTCCTCCTTGGAGAGCACGTACACCTCGGCCTTGAACCTCGTGTGCGGCGTGATGGTGCCGGGCCTGGCCAGCACCTGCCCCCGCTCCACGTCGTCCCTCTTGAGGCCCCTGAGGAGCGCTCCTATGTTGTCCCCGGCCTGGGCCGAGTCCATCGACTTGTTGAACATCTCCACCCCGGTCACCACGGTCTTGCGCGTGGGGCGGATGCCGACGATCTCTATCTCCGTGTTCACCCCGACCTGCCCGGTCTCGACGCGCCCGGTGGCCACCGTGCCGCGGCCCTGTATGGTGAAGACGTCCTCCACCGCCAGCAGGAAGTCGCGGTCTATGTCCCGCTCGGGCTCGGGGACGTAGGAGTCCACCGACTCCATCAGCTGGAGGATCGAGGGCTCCCCGTGCTCGCCCCCGTCCCCGTCCAAAGCGCGGAGCGCCGAGCCGACCACCACCGGCACGTCGTCGCCGGGGAAGTCGTACTCGGACAAGAGCTCCCGCACCTCCATCTCCACCAGTTCGAGCAGCTCCTCGTCGTCGACCATGTCCGCCTTGTTGAGGAAGACGACGATGTACGGGACCCCGACCTGGCGGGCCAGCAGGATGTGCTCCCTCGTCTGGGGCATCGGGCCGTCCGCGGCCGAGACGACGAGGATCGCGCCGTCCATCTGCGCCGCCCCCGTGATCATGTTCTTGACGTAGTCGGCGTGGCCGGGGCAGTCCACGTGGGCGTAGTGCCTGGCCTCCGTGGCGTACTCCTGGTGGGAGGTGGCTATCGTGATCCCCCGCTGGCGCTCCTCGGGGGCGTTGTCTATCTGATCAAAAGCCACCTCGCGGTTGGCCGGGTCGGAGGGCACGGCCTTGGCGAGCGTCTTGGTGATGGCCGCCGTCAGCGTCGTCTTGCCGTGGTCGACGTGGCCTATCGTGCCGACGTTGAGGTGCGGCTTGTTCCTCTCGAACTTTCCCCTGGACATCCTTGATCCTTTCTTTTCTGAGGTTTGCGCGGACAAAAGATAGTAGCGGCGGCAGGACTCGAACCTGCGACACGCGGATTATGATTCCGCTGCTCTAACCGACTGAGCTACGCCGCCACGCCTATGTCGTGAACGGGATTATATCCCCGTCCGAGAGCCCCCGAGCGGACTTGAACCGCTGACCCCCTCCTTACCATGGAGGTGCTCTACCACTGAGCTACAGGGGCGTATCTCGTTCATGGGGGCGGGAGGATTCGAACCTCCGAAGGCGAAGCCGGCAGATTTACAGTCTGCTCCCTTTGGCCGCTCGGGCACACCCCCGGCCACACTCGCCCAGCACTCCGGCGAAAGCGCCAGAATATGGTAGCAAACGCCAAACACTTTTCAACGGACCGGGACGTCGGCCGACACAGAGCCCGGGAAGGGATTCGAACCCCCGACCGGCCGCTTACAAGGCGGCTGCTCTACCCCTGAGCTACCCGGGCCCGCTGACGGAGCCAGTGGGCCGCACGCTCCGGCCTCGCGGCCTACGCTTGTCAGCACGCTGCGCCCTTACGGGCTCCGCTTTCAGCACGCTCCGGCTTTGCCTCCGCTTTCAGCACGCTTCGGGCCTGACGACCCTAACTTTCAGCTAAAAGCTTCTCAGAACTTGCTCGCCGGCACGTACCGAACGCGTCGGAGATTGTAACAGCGCAAACCCCACGCCGACATCGCTCTTGACCTTAGCTGAAAGCCCGCGCAGCGGGCGTGCTGAAAGCGTAGGCCGTCAGGCCGGAGCGTGCTACGCATCCGCGGCGCGTCGGCGTATCTCTTCCAACTTTCGGATCGTTTCGGGCGAGAGACGGTCTGCCACGCGGGATCTTCTCGGGGCGTTGGGGTTTCGGCTCAGTGCGGGGAGCTCATCTATGAGGTTGGCGAACTCGTGGGGGGTGGCGGGGGTGGTGCGGCGGGCGTGAGCGGTGCGTTGGAGGGCGAAGTCGGCGGTGTAGACGGTGGCGGAGCCTTGCAGTTTGGAGAGGAGGCGTTCTATGACGTCGTCGGCGGACTCGCCGGGGGCGGTGTAGATGAGGCGGAGGGCGCCGCCGGCTCGGAGCTCTTCGCGGCGGGGGTGTGGGCCGGGGGGGGCGTCGAAGACGAGGCGGACCGGGTCCTCGCGGCCGCCGATGCCGAGGGGGTGGACCTCGAGGCTCGCGCGCGCCGAGGACAGCGACGGGCTGACCTCGAGCATGTGCGCGCCGAGGATCAGCTCGCCGCCCGGGGTGAGGTCGTAGGTGTAGTCCTCCATGAGGCTGGCGCCGCCGGGCAGGCCCTCGCCCATGACGTTCGCGACGCGGACGAGGAGCGCGGTCTTCCAGTCGCCCTCGGCGCCGAAGCCGTAGCCCTCCGCCATGAGCCGTTGGACCGCGACGCCCGGCAGCTGGCGCAGCGCGCCGAGGTCCTCGAACGTCGTCGTGCAGGCGGTGAAGCCGCCCTCCTCGAGGCAGGACCGCAGCCCGAGCTCGATCGCGGCGCCGACGCGGTCAAGGTCGGCATCGGCCCCGGCTCGATCTGCACCACCCGCGTCGTC
>CAXUFZ010000142.1:0-9503 GCA_964250345.1 uncultured Rubrobacteraceae bacterium | reverse complement strand
GCCCGGGATGGCGGAGCGGGGTTCGGGGAGCATCGTCGCCTTCTCCAGCATCCGCGGTGCGCTCGTCGAGCCGGGGCAGGGCGTCTACGCGGCGACGAAGTCCGGGACGGTGCAGATGCTCCGGGCTCTGGCCGACGAGCTCGGGCAGAGGAACGTGCGGGTCAACGCGCTCGCGCCGGGCATCGTGGAGACGCCGTTGACGGCCCAGATCAAGGCCTCCCCCGACTGGTACGACGCCTACGCCCAGAAGAGCATCCTCAGGCGGTGGGCCCAGCCGCACGAGATGGTCGGCATGATCGTCTACCTCCTCTCCGACGCCTCCTCCTACGTCACCGGCTCCTGGATGTTCGTGGACGGCGGCTGGACCGCCGCCGACGGCCGCTTCACCCCGCCGCTGTAGCGACCCGCCGTAAGCGACCCGCCGCGGCCCGTTTGACAGTACGCACATATGTGCGGATACTTCGGTTCGCGGTCCGGTCCGTGGGGGACCGGGGAGAAGGAGAAGAGATCCATGGCTAGTTCCGGTGGCAGCGGGGACAGAAGCGGTTCCGTGTTCGACTTCAGCACGCGGGAGATCGTGATCTCGGGGATCATTGGCGGCGTCGCCCTCTTCCTTGGCGCGACGCGTCTGGGCCTGATCCCGGTCCCCATCCCCTTCGTCGGGAACGCCACCCTGCTGCACATACCGGCCGTTCTTGGGGGGGCGCTCGAAGGCCCCGTGGTCGGGCTGCTCGCGGGCGCCATCTTCGGCATCTTCTCGTTCCTGTACGCCGAGGTGCCCCTGTTCAGGGACCCCGTGATCGCCTTGGGGCCGCGCCTGCTGATCGGCGTCGTGGCCTGGGGCGTCTTCGCCGGCCTGAGGCGGTGGAACATCGACGTCGCCTCCGCCGCCGCGGGTCTCGCCGGCTCGCTCACCAACTCCGTCGGCGTGCTCGGGCTCGGGCTCGTACTCCCGATAGGCCCCCAGGCGTACCTGCCGGTCGAGGCCGTCGTCGCGAGCCTGCCGCAGGTGATCGTCGAGGCCGTCCTCGCGGCCGTCGTGACGGTCGTGGTCGTCCGGGGCGTCCTCCTGGTCCGCGGCGGACGAACGACGGCCTCGGAGACGGGCCCGGACGAAGAGCGGCGCTACTAGTTGCCGTGCGGACGCAGGTCGAAGCCCTGGAGGTACTGACTCGAACCTGGCCTAGAATCGTGGAAGAGTGCCGGTCCGTGCTGGCATCGGAGTTACACTATCAGGCGGTCGTCTACCACTGCCTGCGCGAATCGGAGCCGGCGCTGAGAAGGCAGCTAGGGATGAACGTGAAGATGTGGATCCCGGACGTCGTGTCGGACCGTTTTAGGGTCCTAGATCTCAACAAGAACGAAGGTTTCAGGGGCGGCTTCGAACCGATTCCGGATGTCGTGCTCTTCAGAGAAGATATTCAGGGCGACTTTAGGCGGCGGAATCGAGACAATACCCTCCGGCAGATGCTGCTCGCCGTGGAGGTGAAGGCGTCCGAACGCGAGCGTACACGGCTCGGTCCCAAAGAAGTCGTGGACGACATATTGAAGCTGGAAGCCCACCGTATCGAGGCCAGACACAAGCAAACCGACTTTCTTCCCGTAATGATGGTCGTAGACACCGCCCCCGAGCCCGCCGAACGTATGACGCGCCAGGCGGTGGAAGCCGCCAAGTCCGCCTCCGAAGAGCGAGAGATCTGCCTCTTTTACCTCTCACAAGATGAGGACTTCTACACGATTCCAGACGTGCCGTATCTACGATTTCAGAGCAAAGAAGCGTAGTGGTTGCGAGGCTGGATCCGTCTCCGTGCTCCGAAGCAGGAGAGACGTTGGCGTGATCGAGATAGAAGGCGTCTCTTTCTCCTACCGCACGGGCGAGAGGGACGCGGTGCCGGCGCTGCGCGACCTGGACCTGCGGCTGGAGCCGGGGCGGTTCGCGACCGTCATCGGCCACAACGGCTCGGGCAAGAGCACGCTCGTGAAGCTGCTCGCCGCCATCGAGTACCCGACGGAGGGCGCGATCCGGATAGACGGCGTCCCCGTGGAGGAGGCGAATCGGTGGGAGATCCGCCGCAAGGTCTCCGTGGTCTTCCAGGACCCGGACGACCAGCTAGTTATGAACCGCGTCGAAGACGATGTGGCGTTCGGGCCGGAGAACCTGGGGCTGCCGCGGGATGAGATAGCGGAGAGGGTGGAGTCCTCGCTCGCGGCGCTCGGGCTCGGGGGCATCCGCGACCGGCTCATCGAGGACCTCTCATCCGGCCAGAAGCAGCGGGTCGCCATAGCCGGGGCGCTGGCGATGAGGCCGCGGTTCCTGATCCTGGACGAGCCGACCTCGCTCCTCCCCGTCCCGGTGGCGACGCGCCTGGTCGCCACGATCCGGGACCTCAACCGCCGCGAGGGCATGGGCGTGCTGCACGTCACCCACTCGATGCACGAGGCGTCCCTCTTCGACCGGGTCGTGGTGATGGAGGCGGGGCGCAAGATCCTGGACGGCCCCCCGAAGGAGGTCTTCCGCCACGTCGAGCGCCTCCGCGACGTCGGCCTCGACGTGCCCCTGGCCGCGAGCCTCGCCCACCGCCTCCGCGCCCGCGGCATCCCGTTACGGGGCGACATCCTGAACGAGTCCGACCTGCGGGCCGCCATATCCGCCCTGGGGGACGCGCCCCGCCGCGCCGCCGGGTCGTCCTGATGGAGCGTCCGAGCGGGGACCGGCCGATATTGGAGCTGCGGGGTTTTCGTTACACGTACCTGGAGGGGACGCCGCGGGCGAGCGAGGCCGTTCGGGACGTGTCGTTCGAGGTCCGGCGCGGGGAGCGGGTCGGGATCGTGGGCGCCACGCAATCCGGGAAATCCACGATCGTGGACTCTTTCGCCCACCTCGTGCGGGTGAAGCCGGGCCAGGTCTTCTACGACGGCGAGGACGTCGCGGCCCCGGGCTACGACCGGGCGCGGCTGCGGCGGGAGGTCGGCATCGTCTTCCAGCGGCCGGAGTCCCAGATCATCGAGAACGTCGTCGGCGCCGACGTGGCTTTCGGCCCGACCGCCGCGGGGCTCTCCGCGAAGGAGACCCGCGAGCGCGTCGAGGAGAGCTTGAACACCCTGGGTCTGCCATACCCCGAGTACCGGCTGCGCTACGTCCACGCCCTCTCCGGTGGGCAGCGGCGCCGGGTCGCCATAGCCGGCGTACTCGCCATGCGCACCCCGGTCCTCGCGCTCGACGAGCCGATGGCCGGCCTCGACCCGCGCGGCAGGCGCGAGCTGCTGGAGCTCCTGCTTCGTCTGCAGAGAGACCGGGACCTCACCCTGATCGTCTGCTCCGCCAGCCTCACCGACGCGAGCCTCCTGTGCGACCGCCTAGTCGTCCTCGACGGGGGCACGGTCGCGATGGACGGCCCCGTCAGAGAGGTTCTCCGCGAGGCGGATAAGCTCGACGGGCTCGACGTAACCCTTCCGGAGCCCGTCGTCGGGGCCAGGGAGATGAGGGAGCTGTTCCCGGACTTCCCGACGGACGTCCTAACGGAGGACGAGCTGGAGGCGGAGTTGGTAGAGCGGCTCGGGGTCGCGTAGTGCTCGAGCTGCAGCGCAACGTCATCTTCGGCCAGTACGTGGAGACGGGCTCGTTTATCCACCGGGTGGACGCGCGGGTGAAGATCGTGGTCACCGTCGTCTTTATCCTGGCCTCGTTCCTTATCGACGACTTTCTCGGCTTCGGGGTGGCGCTGGTGCTGCTCGGGGCGATCCAGGCGGTCTCCCGCGTCCCCGTCGGCTACCTGCTGCGCGGCTCGCAACTCTTCCTGGCCTTCCTCGCCTTTATCCTGGTCTTCCAGGTCCTCTTCTACCCGGGGGAGGCCTCGGACTACCTCTGGCAATGGGGCATACTCTCCATCTCGACCGAGGGTCTCTACGCGGCCGGCATCCTGGGCCTGCGCGTGGTCTTCCTATACTACGTCACCACGATGCTGATGCTCACGACCTCGCTCGTCGACCTCACGAACGGCCTGGAGCTCATCTTCCGTCCCCTGCAGCGCGTGCGCGTCCCCGTTAACGAGCTCGTCCTCGTCTTCGTCATCGCCATAAAGTTCGTCCCGATCTTCATAGAAGAGATGGAGCGCCTCGCCCGCGCCCAGACAGCCCGCGGTATACCCTTCGACGAGGGCGGCGCCCTGACCCGCGCCCGCCGCCTCGGACGCCTCCTCATCCCCATATTCATCAGCGGCTTCGCCCGCGCCGAAACCCTGACCACCGCCATGAACACCCGCTCCTACCGCGGCGGAAGAAACCGCACCAAATTCCGCGCGATGAGGGCCAGAGCCAGTGACTGGGCCACGCTGGTCCTCGTCACCGCGTGGATGGCCGTCGCGTGGCTGGTCTGACCGCCGGGGGAGAGTCGACGGACGACCGTCCCCTCGTGGGCGTCGACCTCGGCGGGACCAAACTGCTCATGGTCGTCCTCCGCGGGGACGGGCGCGCGACGCGACGCGTGCCCACCGGACCCGGCGTCGGACCCGAAACGGTGGAACGCGAGGTCCGCTCCTTCCTCACGGACGTCGGCGCCCGGCCGGCAGCGCTGGGGGTCGCGGTGCCGTGCCTGGTCGACGTCGTCGGGACGGTGACGAGCTGCGATACGTTACCGGGTTTGAACGGTTGGGGGGCCGGGGACGCCTTCGCGGATCTCGGCTGCCCCGTCCGTCGTCAGCACCGGCGATCGGCACCTGTCCGAGGTCTGCAAGATCGAAGGCCGGATCCTGGTAACCCTGGATCCGGATCTTGCCGACATACGAACCTACCCGCCGGACGAGCATCCCGGACTCGTGGTGCTGCGCCTCTTCCGGCAAGATAAAGCCCATGTGCTCGACGTGTTCAGGCGAACGCTGAATGCAATCGTGCACGAGCCCCTATAGGGCCGTCTCTGGATAGTGGAAGAGGAGCGTATTCGCATCCGGTGAGCTTTTTGTTCATCAGACTTTCTTGACGCAGCCGCTGCAGAATCGCCGGTTTTGCGCGTGCTAGAATGCCCGCTTATGCAGGGTGAGAGGCTCGGCGAGGACACGACCGCCGGAAAACTGGAGGGGCTGGAGAAGCTGCGCGAGAGGGCGGCCCACCCGGCGTCGGAGAAGGCCGTCGAACGCCAGCGCGAGAAGGGCAAGTCGACCGCCCGTGAACGCGTCGGGCTGCTTCTGGACGAGGGGACCTTCGTCGAGCTCGACCGCTACCGGGTTCATCGCTCGAACAATTTCGGGCTGGAGGAAAACAGGCCGCTCGGGGACGGGGTCGTTACCGGGTACGGCGAGGTTATGGGGCGGAAGGTCTGCGTCTTTTCGCAAGACTTTACGGTGTTTGGCGGGTCCTTGGGCGAGGTGTACGCGGAGAAGATCTGCAAGGTGATGGACCTGGCGATCTCGACGGGGTGCCCGATCGTCGGCATTAACGACTCGGGCGGGGCGAGGATTCAGGAGGGCGTGGTGTCCCTCGGCGGCTACGCGGATATATTTCATCGGAACGTGCTGGCGAGCGGCGTGGTACCCCAGATCAGCGTGGTCATGGGTCCGTGCGCGGGGGGAGCGGTCTACTCGCCGGCTATCACGGACTTCGTCTTCATGGTCGAGGGGACGAGCCACATGTTCATCACCGGCCCCGACGTCATAAAGAGCGTCACCGGCGAGGAGGTGAGCCAGGAGGACCTCGGCGGCGCGGCGACCCACAACACCAAGAGCGGCGTCGCCCACTTCTCCTCACCGGACGAGGAGACGTGCCTGGAGGACGTGCGCTTCCTGCTCTCGTTCCTCCCGGAGAACAACCTGGAGACGGCGCCGTACTTCCCCCCGGCCGACGACCCGAACCGGATGGACGAAGAGCTCGCGACGCTCGTCCCCGACTCGCCGCGCCAGCCCTACGACATAAGGACCGCCGTCGAGCTCGTCGTGGACGACGGGGAGTTCTTCGAGGTGCAGGAGGGATGGGCGCAGAACCTGGTGGTCGGGTTCGCGCGGTTGGACGGGCACGCCATCGGTGTGGTCGGGAATCAGCCGATGGTGCTCGCGGGGACGTTGGACATCGACGCGAGCGTGAAGGGGGCGCGGTTCGTGAGGTTCTGCGACGCGTTCAATATTCCCCTCCTGACTTTTGTTGACGTGCCGGGGTTCATGCCGGGGACGGATCAGGAATGGGGCGGCATCATCCGCCACGGCGCCAAGCTCCTCTACGCCTTCGCCGAGGCGACGGTCCCCAAGATGACCGTCATAACGCGCAAGGCCTACGGCGGCGCCTACGACGTCATGAACTCCAAGCACATCGGCGCCGACGTGAACGTCGCGTGGCCGACGGGGGAGGTCGCCGTGATGGGGGCGGGTGCTGCGGTCGGCATCATCCACCGCAGGCGCATAGCCGACGCGGACGACCCCGAGGCCGAGCGGGCGTCGCTCATCGCGGACTACGAGGAGAAGTTCAACAACCCGATGGTGGCCGCGGAGATGGGGTTTATAGACGACGTCGTGGACCCGCGCGAGACGCGGCCTTACCTGGTCAAGGCTTTGCAGATGATCCGCACGAAGCGTCCCGAGCGCCCGCCGCGCAAGCACGGGAACATCCCCCTCTGAGCGCCGTGGCGGGAGAAGGCACGACCGCGTTGCGCAAGCTCTGGCCGAGGACCCGGCGGGCGTGGGCGTCCGTGGTCTCTGTCGCTCTCGCGTTCCTCTCCCTGAACCTGCTCGTCCTGCGGGGATCGGACCTCGCGTTTGATCTGCTGGTCTTCCTCTCCGGGGCTGTCGTCGGCATGACTGTGGCCTGGCTGGCGGCCCGCGCGTTCGGGTCGGTCTTCGGCGGCTCGGTCGTGCGGAACGCGCTCGGCGTGTTCGTGGGCGTCGCGTCGGCATTCGTGATCGTCTTCGCCGGCACGGCGCTCGTCGGCATCCCCGCGTTTCCCACCGCCGAGGGCGGCAACGTGGGGAACCTGATCTACGGCCTGGCCTTCGGTTTCGGGCTCTCCGCGGTCAGGAACCTCGGGGGCCGTTCTCCCGAAACGACGTGGGAGCGCCGGGAACCCTCCCGGTCCGAGCTCAAGGTGACGGCGATAGTCCTCGGGACCGTGGCCGCGCTGTTCGCCCTGCTCTTCGCGGCCTTCCTGCTGATCGAGTACGTCGCCGTGCCCCTGATAAGGTCCCTCGCCGGGTGATCGGGGACAGGCGCGTTGGACCAGACGGACGTTCGACGGTGGCTCGCAATACCGATCGGCCTGGCCGCCACGGGGGGCCTAGGCGTCGTGCTGGTCGCGCTCGTGGGGCTGTCCCTCGCGGAGTATGGCTTCGCGATCGGGCTGCTGCTGGCGCTGGCCGGCGGTCCGGTCGGTCTCGCCGCGGCTTACCCGATCTCCCGCCTGCTCCGCGGAAGAACCGGGCGCGCGTACGTCGCGCGGGTCTCCGCGGTGTGGGCCGCCTACGCGGTTCTGGTAACGCTCCTGATCGGCGGCGAACTTTTCGTCGATTTGACGGGCCCGCGCGCGGCGGGGTACTCCGGGACGCTGTCGACCGGCTTCGCGCAGAGCTTCGGTTTGATCTTCTGGTTTGTGTTGCCGCACATCTCCGCGGGAGCCCGGCTGATCGACGGTTTCGACCGGCGGCGGATAGGCGTCGCGCTGGTCCTGCATCTCGGCGGGCAGGCGGTGGCGGCCCTGATCCTCGTCGGCGCGCTCCTCTACGTTTTCCGGTCGTCAACCGGCTAATATTCTGAACGTGAAGAACATCCGAACATCCGTAGAACCGGCGCCGACGCCGGAGGAAGCCGCGGCCATCGTCGCGGCGCTTGGTGCGCTGCGGGGCGAGCCGACGGCGGACGTGCCGGCGCGGAGCCGATGGCGATTGGCCGGGCTGCTCGGGCGGCCGGTTTCGCCGAGGATGAGGCTCGAAGGGTCGTTGTGGTCTTATTCTAGTTGGGGGGGCGAGGGGTAGTGTTCGGGAAGGTCCTGGTCGCGAACCGCGGCGAGATCTCCGTCCGCGTAACCCGCGCCCTGCGGGAGATGGGCATACGGAGCGTCGCCGTCTACTCCGACACCGACCGCGAAGCCCTGCACGTCGGGGTCGCCGACGAGGCCTACCACGTCGGGCCGACGCCGGCCGCCGAGAGCTATTTGAACATCGAGAGGCTGATCGAGGTCGCCAAAAAGAGCGGCGCCGAGGCGGTCCACCCGGGCTACGGCTTTCTGGCCGAGAGCGCGCCGTTCGCGCGGGCGGTAGCTGAGGCGGGGCTGGTCTGGATCGGGCCGCACCCGGAGGCGATCGAGGCGATGGGCTCCAAGGTCGAGTCCCGGCGCATCATGGCTAAGGCGGGCGTCCCGATCACGCCGGGCACCGAAGACCCCGTGACGGGCGCCGAAGCGGTCCTCGAGTTCGCCGCCGAACACGGCTTCCCGGTCGCGGTGAAGGCCTCGTCGGGCGGGGGCGGCAAGGGCTTCGCGGTCGCCAATGACAAGACGGAGGCCGAGGTGGCCTACTCGCGGGCGAGCCGGGAGGGCGAGGCGTACTTCGGGGATGGGTCGGTGTACCTGGAGAAGTACCTCCCCGGTCCCCGTCACGTCGAGATCCAGGTCTTCAGGGACAAGCACGGGAACGCCGTCCACCTGGGCGAGCGGGACTGCTCGATCCAGCGCCGCCACCAGAAGCTCGTCGAGGAGTGCCCGAGCCCGGCCCTCGACCCCGAGACGCGCGAAAAGATGGGCCGCGCCGCCGTCGCAGCCGCCGAGGCCGTCGGATACGATTCCGTAGGCACCTGCGAATTTCTCCTGCAAGACGACGAGTTCTTCTTCCTGGAGATGAACACCCGCGTCCAGGTCGAGCACCCCGTCACGGAGGAGGTGACCGGGATAGACATCGTCCAGACCGGCGTCCGCGTCGCCGCCGGCGAGCCGCTTTCCTTCTCCCAGGACGACGTCTCCTGGCGGGGCCACGCCATCGAGGTCCGCCTGAACGCCGAAGACCCGGGCCGGGACTTTGCCCCGAGCCCCGGAACCGTCACAGCCTACGAGGAGCCGGGCGGGCCTGGCGTCCGGGTGGACTCCTCGTTGCGGGCGGGGTCTCCCGGCGTCGTGCCCGAATCGTACGATCCGTTGTTCGCCAAGCTCATAGTTCGCGGCCCCGACCGCGCCACCGCCCTCGCCCGTCTGCGCCGCGCCCTCTCGGAGTTCCGCGTCGAGGGCATCGCCACGACGCTGCCGTTCTTCCGCGCCATCTTGGACGACGAGGTCTTCGTCTCCGGCGACTACGCCACGGGCTTCGTCGCGCGGCGCATGAAAACGCTCGGCCTGGAGCCTGCGCCGCCGGCGGAGATCGGCGAGGCCGAGAAGCAGTCCTCCCGCGACGTCGAGGTCGAGGTGGACGGGCGACTGTTCAAGGTAAAGGTCTTTGGGGCGGAGGAGGCCACGCGGGGACGCGGGGCTCCCCCGAGGCGCAAGGGCGGTACGTCTCGAAAGACCGGGGCGGGGGAGGGGGCCGTTGCGGCCCCGATGCAGG
>CAXUFZ010000141.1:2484-9537 GCA_964250345.1 uncultured Rubrobacteraceae bacterium | reverse complement strand
GGGCTCCGTCACGTGCTTCATGCACACGACGACCGGGTTGTCCGCCGTGTAGGGGACCGTGCCGGTCAGAAGCTCGTAGAGGACGACGCCCAGGGAGTAGAGGTCGCTCTGCGGGGTGGCCGGCTGGCCGAGGGCCTGCTCGGGGGAGAGGTAGGCCGCCGTCCCGAAGACCGCGTTCGTCGCGGAGATCGTCACCGAGGAGGCGGCCCGCGCGATGCCGAAGTCCGTCACCTTCAGGTGGCCCATCTCTGTGACGAGCACGTTCTGGGGCTTTATGTCGCGGTGGACCACGCCGCGCTCGTGGGCTGCGGAGAGGGCGTCGGCGATCTGGGCGGCGACCGCGAGCGCCCGCGGCGGCTCTAGGGGCCCCCGCTCGTCGAGGCGCTGCTTCAGGGTGCCGCCCGAGACGTACTCCATCGCGATGTAGTTCGTGCCGTCCGGCGCCTCGCCGCGGTCGTAGACCTGGACGATGTTCGGGTGGGAGAGGCTCGCGGCGCTCCTCGCCTCGCGCCGGAAGCGCTCGGCGAACTCGTCGTCCGAGGCGTACGGGCCCCGCAGGATCTTGAGCGCCACGTCGCGGTCGAGCACGCCGTCGCGGGCCAGGAAGACCTCGGCCATGCCCCCGCTTCCGAGCGGACGTTCGAGGGTGTAGCGCCCGTCTATCGTGGTCTGGTTCACGTATTGCATTCTACCCGCCGGGAGTGTTCCCAGACACTCCCCGGCGGGTTCTGGAGGGGCCGCGCCTCAGTTCGCGGCCGTCTCCGAGATCCAGTTGGAGACGCCCTGGACGGCGCCCGAGGTCCAGTACCGGACCCTCTGCCACAGCCCGGCCTCCTCGTAACCCTCGGCGGCGACGAGCGGCGTGGTCCCGGCGCTCCGGCCGTCCACCAGCACCTCGACCGTACCGAGTTTGCGGCCGGCCTCGGCCGACGGAGGGGCCTCCTTCTCCCGCGTGATCCGCCTCTCGACCGCCAGGCCGGGGCCGCCGAGGCCGGAGATATCCCTCGCGGCAACCAGCTTGACGGACTCCTCCCGGCGGTAGGGGAGCCCGAGCTCTCCGAAGCCGGCGTCCTGTTCGACGAAGGCCGTCTGGCCGAAGTCCCCGAAGCCGTATTCGAGGGCCGTCTGGGAGGCTTCGAAGCGGTAGAGGTCTTCGGCGGCGCCCAGGACGACGGCGACGTAGGACTCGTCGCCGTTGCCCGCGGCGGAGATCAGGCACGGCCCGGCCGCCGGGGAGGTGCCGGTCTTGACGCCGCTGGCGGCTTCGTAGTCGTAGCCGGAGTTCGGGGAGACGAGCAGGTTGGTGTTGGCTAGTTGTATCTCCCGATCCTGGGTGGTTATGGTGATCTCGGCCTTGCCGACGATCTCGCGGAACTCCGGGTACTCCATGGCCTCGCGCGTGACCCTGGCGAGGTCCCTGGCGCTGGAGTAGTGCCCGCGGTTGTCCAGGCCCGCCGGGTTCTCGAAGCGGGTGTTCTCGAGCCCCATCTCTTGCGCCTTCTGGTTCATCCGGCCGACGAACTCCTCCACGCTGCCGCCGCCGAGGTGCTCGGCGAGCGCGTAGACGGCGTCGGTGCCGGAGGGGACGAGGGTGGCGTTCAGGAGCTCCCCGACGCTCACGGTGTCGTATGGATAGAGTCCGGCGGCGCTGTAGACACCCCCGGCGTAGGAGGCGGCGTTCTCGGAGACCGTCACCTCCTCGTCGAGCCTCGCCCCGTCTTCGAGCGCCACGAGCGCGACCATGACCTTGGTCGTCGAGGCGATGGGCACGCGCTGGTCCGGGTTCTTGCCGGCGAGGTAGAGGCCGGTCTCCCGATCCACGACGGCCCACGAGGCGGCGTCGAGCTTCGGGGCCCCCGGGGGGTTGGCGTCGGACGGCTGCTGGGCCTCGGCCCGGTTTGGGGGGAGGCCGACGAAGAAGATGAGGAGGGCGATTGCCACTGTCAGCGTCGCGGTTTCACGAACGCGGCCCATCCTCCGTCGCAACCGGCACCTCCCTTCTTCGTCCTCCGACGTCTACGGACGCGCCCCCCGAGCGCGACCTCCGACCGTACCTGGATCGGTCTTCACCATTTTGCACCAGAGCCCGGGGCCGCACCACCCTTTGGTAACTCTTTTGGGCGGGGTTCGGGGCTTTCGTGCGTCGGAAGTCGGGAGAACCCCGGGGGCGTTGGCGGGCGCGGCTTTAGGGGTGGGTTATTCCTGGAACATTTGCTGGCCGTGTTGGGCGACCTTGCCTTCGGCGTGTTCGGTCATGTCGCCATCGGCGCCGGTCTCTTCGGTCATCTGCTCCGCCATGTCGTTGGATCTCTGCTCGTTGTGGGCGTGGGGGTCGCCGTGGCCGCCGCTGTCCTCGGTGACGCGCGCGGCGAGGTCGTCGCCCGCGTCCTCGGCGTTGTAGGGCATCGAGTCTTCCAGGGGCATGTTCTCGCCCGGGTCGTCGGCCGAGGCGTCCACGCTGACCTCGGTGACCGGGTCGGCCGATTCTATGGATGGGGAGGAATCCATGGAATCCATCGACGGCATGGACTCCATCGATTCCATCGAATCTTCCCTCATGCCGGGGAGGGGTCGGGGGTCGGCGTCGCCCTTCTCGATCCTGCGCACGATCTCCTCTGCCCGGAGGTCGGCCTGCCGGCTGCGCTCGTCCATGGCGTTGCGGACGTGTATGTCCGCCTGGCGCATCCTCTCGTTGATCCTCTGCTCGACCTGCTTCTGCCGCCGCTCCTGCTCGCGTATGCTCACCCGTCCTCCTCGCGTCCGCCTGCCGCCCTCTTACCCCGGCCGCCCGCCGCGCCAAAACGCGTCGGATCTGTTAAAGACCGTTTGCGGCGCGCCGATGACGCCGGGTTTGGGCCCTTACCCCTGTTCCGGTTAGAGAAAGGCGAGCCCCTCCGGCGCGAAAAGGCCGGGGTCCCGGTTTGGGGCCCCGGCCCGAAAGCTCTCCGCGGGTTGGTTCTTGCTACTGGCCGCCCTTGACGGCCTGCAAGACCTCGTCCTGGCTGTTGAACTTGTCCTGGCCGGCGTTGCGGATCGAATCCACCATGTTCTGCGGCGCCCCGTTGCCCTCGGCGTTGGAGGCGACCTCTTCTTTTTGGGCCGGGAAGTTCACGCCTTGCAGGTACTGCTGCAACTGGCCGAGGTCGAGGTTCCCCAAATTCGGCAGGTCCATGTTTCCTCCAGCGGTAGGTTGCAGGGTTCTGTCTCCGGGCCTACCCCGAGCGGCGGGCCCGGAAACATACGAACGCCGGGCTACTTGAGAAGGTCCTTGGCGGCGGCCTTCTTCTCCTTGGCCTTCGCGCTGCGCTGGTCGGCGCGGCCCTCGGACTTTTTGTCCTTATTGCCGGTCAGGGAACCGCCGGCCTCCTTCATCCGGCCCTTGGCCCTGTCCATCGCGCCCTCGTTGCGGTCTTCCTTGCTGCTCTTGCCGGGCATCTCCGCTCCTCTCGTCGCCGTTACCGCCCTTCTTGCCCCCTTTGACAGGACCGGGCGCCGGACGGATACACCCGGCGCGGCAAAGGCGAGGGCCGGGGCCCCGAAAGGTCCCGGCCCGGCGGGGAGGGCTAGCGTCCCCGGGTCGACCCGGCGCGGGGTGTACGCGCCGCGCTAGAAGCCGCCGTTGAACTGGTACTGGTAGATGAACAGGCCGTTGTCGGCGAACGCCGCGCTGCCGTCGTCCGCGGCGGCGGTGGCGTCGCCGGCCTGGATCTGGACGGCCTGCTGGACCTGCGAGGCGTCGAGGAACAGGACGTCCCCGCCCTCCGCTATGGAGCCGTCGTCGGCCACCGCGTCCTGCGCGAAAGCCGGCGCGGCCAGGGCCAGCATCAACACCACCATTACCGCCATAGCCATCAACTTCTTCATCCGCTCTCCTTTCCGGCGAGCCTCCCGTTGGCCCGCGCTTTCCCATTGACAACTTATACGCAGCGGGGGTTGCTGCGTATCACCCAGAATGCGTATCTTTTCGACGCGTCAGGGGAAGGACGTGTCGCCAGACCCGGGAGAAGACCGGCGACGCGGGTATAGACTGGTGGGAAGAGAGAACGGAGGAGCCTGGATGAAGGTACTGGTCGCGGGGGCGCACGGCAAGACGGCGCGGCGGTTGACGCGGATGCTGGTCGCGGACGGGCACGAGGTCAGGGGGCTGGTCCGCAAGGAGGAGCAGTTGGCGGACGTCGAGGCCGACGGGGCGGAGGCCGCGCTGGTCGACCTGGAGAACGACGAGGTCGACGGGGCCATAGGCGGCGCGGGCGCCGGTTGCGACGCCGTCGTCTTCGCGGCCGGGGCGGGGCCCGGGAGTGGGGAGGCGCGCAAGGCGTCGATGGACTACGGCGGGGCGGCGAAGCTCGCGGAGGCGGCGGAGAAGAACGGGGCGGGACGCTGCCTGATGCTCTCTTCGGTGGGGACCGACGACCCCGAGGGCGCGCCCGAGGCGATGCGGCCCTACCTGCGGGCCAAGGCGAAGGCCGACGGGCGGCTGCGCGGGAGCGGGCTCGACTGGACCATCATCCGCCCCGGAAGCCTGACGGACGAGGAGGGGACCGGCAGGATCTCGGCGGCCGAAAGCCTCGGGAGGCGCGGCGGGATCCCGCGCGAAGACGTCGCCGCGACCTTCGCCGCCGCGCTCGAAGACGGGAACACCTCGGGCAAGACGTTCGAGATCCTCGCCGGGGACACGCCCATCCGGGAAGCGCTGCAAGGGATCTAGGCGAGAGGTGGCCCGCCGTCGCAGGCTCGCCGTCGCCTCGGCGCTCGCGGGCCTCGGCGGCCTGCTCTACGCTCGCGAGGTCGAGCCGCGGTGGGTGGAGGTCGTCCGAAAAGAGCTAACGCTGCCCCGTCTGGCGCCCGAGTTCGACGGCTACCGCATAGCCCAGATCGGGGACCTCCACCTGGACGACTGGACCAAACCCGCGCGCCTGACCCGGATAGCCGAACGGGTCAACGCGGAGCGCCCGGACCTCATCGTCGTCACCGGCGACTTCGCCAGCTACTCCGCCAAGAAGTTGGACGCGGAGACGCTCGTCGGGGCGCTGCGCCGACTCGCGGCCCCCGACGGTGTCCTCGCCATCCTGGGCAACCACGACTACCTGACGGACGTGAAGCTGATCCGGCACTGCATAAAAGAGGCCGGCCTGACGGAGCTGCTTAACGAGGTCGCGACGCTCGAACGGCGCGACGCGACGCTCCACATCGCCGGCATAGACGACGTGATGGAGGGCCGCGGCCGGCTGGACCTGGTCCTGAAAGAGCTGCCCGAGAATGAAGCGGCGATCCTGCTCGCGCACGAGCCGGACTTTGCCGACGTGGCATCCGCGACCGGGCGCTTCGACTTGCAGCTCTCGGGGCACTCGCACGGCGGGCAGGTGCGATTTCCGGTGCTGGGAAAGGCTATTCTGCCACCGTTCTCGCAGCGGTACGTCCGCGGGCTCCACGAGGTTGGGGGGATGCTCCTGTACGTCAACCGGGGGCTCGGGACCGTCCACGCCCGGCTGCGGTTCGGGTGCAGGCCGGAGATAACGACGTTGACGCTCCGAAGAGATAAGGTTTCGAGGTTCTAGGCCCCGGGTTCTAGGGGCGGTGGAGGGAAGCCGCGGCGAACACACCGCCCCGCGGCCGGTCGAGGCCGCGCCCCTCAAACCTCGAGCCTTCTTCCCCTGTATCGTCCGGCTGGCGGTTAAAATGGCCCGAGACCCGTAATCTCCACGCGGCCGGTGAGGATGAGCTTCGGAAGGAAAAGACCGCCCCTCGTGCCGGACCCGGGCCAGCCCGTTGAGCTGCGGACCGAAAACGGCGAACCGCTGAGGGGTTTCCGCGCGGCCTCCGGTCCCCTGACCTCCGAGAAGGATGGCGTCGTGATCTGGGTCGCCACCGAGCAGGAGTACGCGGAGGCCAAAAGGGAGGGACGCACCCCCGTCTGCATGCCCTGGCCCGCCGGCAAGGTGACGGTGCATCTGCCCTGGTGGAAGTGGCAGCGGTGGTTCACGAGCCGCGGCCGAGGTTGACCCCGGGAGTCGTGGAACCCCCCGCCGCGCCAGGGGCCGTTCTAGTCGTCGTAGTCGTCGTCTGAGGCGGCCGAAGCGGTCGCTGAGACCGACGCGGTGGCCGAGGCCGTAACCGTGGCGGTAGCGTCTTCGTGGTCTGAACCGGCCCCGTCGCGGACGTCGCGGTCATCAGCATCGTCACTGTCGATGCCGGTGGCATTTTCCCTGCCGTCGTCACGATCGCCGGGGCCATCGTCGTGGTCATCCGAGCTGTCGTTACGGTCGTCCGTGTCGTCGACGAGGTTCCGGCCGCCGTCGTCCTGGTCGTCGGGACCGTCCCTCCGGTCGCCGCCACGAACGTCATCGTCGCGGTCGTCTCCGGCGTCCTGCCGACCGGCGTCGTCCGCTTCGGCGTCCGCAGCGGCCGGCTCGTTGTCTCTCCGGGCTTCGTTCGCCGGATCCGTGCCCGTCTGCCCGCAGGCCGACAGCGTCATCCCGGCGACGGTTAGTATCGCCAACATCCGGAGCGTTGCGGTCTTCTTCATCCTGTGCCTTCCCTTCGGCGTTTGTGGACCTGTCTAGAGCAGATCTTCGCCGGGGGAAGTTGGGCGGTGGTTAAAGGGCGGTGAGGTTGCTCTAATCCGTCACCGGGCCGGAACCGGATATTCGTACCGTCTCCGATCGAGCGGACGCGTGCGAGGCCACGTATTCGGCCGGATGCGCCATCGGGAACGCCGGGTTTTACGACTCCCGAAGCGAGCGCCTCCCGACGAACGGAAGCCTCGAACCCAACCCGGGCCCAGCCTCAAGTCAGGGCGCGGAGGACGGCCGCCAGGCCGGCGACGGTCGGTCGCGCGTTCGGATCCGGGTCGAGGCAGGCGGCCACCAGGCCGTCGAAGGCGGCGGGGACGCGGCGGTGGGCGCGGACGCGGTCGGCGCGGCCGGAGACCTGCTCGTAGTCTTCTACTTCGGCGTCCGTCCAGGTGTTGTCGGAAGACGAATCCTCGCTGGTACACGTCTCTTCGTCTTCGGCGTTGAAGGGGGGTTCGGCGGTGGCGGCCTCGAAGAGGAC
>CAXUFZ010000141.1:0-2474 GCA_964250345.1 uncultured Rubrobacteraceae bacterium | reverse complement strand
GGTGTACCTTGTGTTTGGGGGGGGGGGGTGGGGGGGGGGGGGGGGGGGGGCGCCCGCTCGGGGGCGGGCGCCGAGGCCCCAGACGTCCGAGGCGGGGGAGACGCGGTCGCCGGTGACCTGCTCGGGGGCCATGTACTGGACGGTGCCGGCGCCTTTCCTGCCGGGACCCGGGGGTTGGGCGATGCTGAGGTCCAGGATCTTCGCCAGTCCCCTCTCGGAGACGATGTTGGACGGCTTGAGGTCCAGGTGGAGGATGCCGCGACCGTGCAGGTAGTGGAGCGCCGAACACAGGTGCAGGCCGAGGTGGGCGACGGCCTTCAACGGTAGACGCCGGGGGCTCGTGTCTATGAGGTGCGCGAGCGTCTCGCCGGTGAGCATCTCCATGACCAGGGCCGGGTGCGGTTCCCTGATGGTGTCGTAGAGGCGGGACACGTGCGGGTGCGTGAGGTCCCTCAGCAGGTCCCCCTCGCGCAG
The DNA here is from genome assembly GCA_964250345.1 of uncultured Rubrobacteraceae bacterium. Lineage (GTDB taxonomy): Bacteria > Actinomycetota > Rubrobacteria > Rubrobacterales > Rubrobacteraceae > Rubrobacter_D. The sequence goes on along the minus strand of CAXUFZ010000141.1, from coordinate 2,000 downwards.
CAGGGCGCGGCCGGCGTCCTCCTTCTCCAGAAGGTCGCGCCTCTGGGTCTTGGCGATGCAGCGGCAGGCCCGCTCTTCGCTGTGGACGTCGTAGACGTCGTAGTTTCTGCTCTGGTGCAAATGCCCGACGATGGTGTAGCCGGGCGCCAGGGTCTCGCCCGCCGGCAGCGGCGGATGTTCCACGTCGCCCTCGAAGAAGGTCTCCTTCAAGATCCGGCCCCCGTCCCCGTTGCGTCCCGGTGGCGCAGGTCGTGGAGGCGGGCGTAGAGACCTTCCCTCCCCATGAGGTCGGCGTGGGGGCCGCGTTCGGCGACGCGGCCATCTTCGAGGACGACTATCTCCGTCGCCTCGCGCACGGTGGCGAGGTCGTGGGAGATGACTATGGTCGTCCTGCCGCTCATGAGCTTTCGCAAGGGTCCCATCACCTTCTCCCCGGAGGCCGCGTCCAGGCCCGTGGTCGGCTCGTCGAGGACGAGGACCGGCGCGTCCCGGACGAAGGCCCGGGCTATGGCGATCCTCTGGCGCTGGCCGCCCGAGAGCAGCCGCCCCTTCTGCCCGACGACCGTATCGTACCCCTCCGGCAACCCCAGGATAAAGCCGTCCGCGTCCGCCGCCCGGGCCGCCGCCTCTATCTCTTCTTTCGTCGCACCCGGCCTGCCGTAAGCGATGTTCTCCGCGACCGTCCCGTCGAAGACCAGCGCCTCCTGCAGTAGAACGGCGACGTTTTCGCGCAGAGAGCCGAGCGTGGCGTCGCGCAGGTCGTGGCCGTCGAGCCTGACGGAGCCCGAGTCGGGGTCGTAGAAGCGCAGCGCCAGCTTGGCCGCCGTCGACTTGCCCGAGCCGGACGGGCCGACGAGCGCCAGCGTCTCGCCCGGTCCCACCGAGAAGGAGACGTCTCTCAGCGTAGGGTCTTCTTTGCCGGGGTAGGCGAAAGAGACGGCGTCGAACTCGAGGCGGCCCTTCGCGCGGGGGAGGTCGGCGGCGTCTTTGCGTTCCAGTACCGAAGGTTTCTGGTCGAGCAGTTCTATGACGCGCTCGGCGCCGGCGGAGGCCGCGTAGAAGGAGTTGAGGAGGCTGGAGAGGCCGCGGATGGGGCGGTAGAGCTGGCCGAGGTAGACCAGGAAGACCAGGAGGCCGCCGACCGAGAGGCGGCCCTGGGAGAGGCCGTAGGCGCCGAAGGCGACGACTACTATGACGCCCATCAGCTCGATCAGGTTGATGAGCGGCGAGAACAGCGCGTTGAGGCGGGTCGCGGCCATCTGCGCGGAGAAGTTGCCCTCGTTCTCCCGGCGGAAGCGCGCAAGCTCCGTCCCCTGGCGGTTGTACGCCTGGACAAGCGCGGCGTTGGAGAGGCTCTCCTCGGCGACCGCGCCGATGGAGCCGCTGCGGCGGCGTTCCTCGCGGGTGGCGGCCTTGATCTTCCTCGAAAAGTGCCTCGCCACGAGCCAGAAGAGCGGCGCCACGAAGAGCGAGACGAGCGCCAGCCGCCAGTCCAAATAAAAGAGCGCCCCGACGAAGAAAACGAGCTGGAACCCGTAGGAGACCGCCTCGGTAAGCCCCCCGAGCATCAGGTCCTCTATCTCCTCGACGTCGTCGTTGAGGCGCGAGAGCGTGTCGCCAAGCTGCTGGCGGTCGAAGAAGCCCAAGGAGAGGCCGTGGAGGTGGGCGAATAGGGAAGTCCGAAGGCCTACGATCACGCGCCCGCCCACCCAGTCCGACAGGTACTCGTCGCAGAAAGTGGCGACGCCCTCGGCAAGCGTCAGGCCGAGATAGGCCAGAAGCACGTAGAAGAGTAGGTCGAACTGGCGGGCTATGAGGACGTCGTCGACCAGCACCTTGTACGTCCAGATCGTCGCGGCCTCTATAGCCGGCACCAGGGCGACGAAGAAGAGGATCGCGGGTAGTCGCCCCTTGTAGGGGCGCACGTAGGGCCAGAAGCGGCGCAGGATCTCGCGCGGGCCCACCGGCGGGGCCGCCGCGACGAGATGATCCCCCTCCTC
>CAXUFZ010000140.1:0-9560 GCA_964250345.1 uncultured Rubrobacteraceae bacterium | reverse complement strand
GGGCCCCCCCCACCCCCCCCCCGCCCGGGCCCACCGTGGGTGGGGGGTGGGGGGGGGGGGGGCCCCCCCGCCGGCGAGGACGGTGGTTATTAGGGAGTCTATCCGGCCTCTCAGGAGGTCCAACGCCGGCACCGAGCCGTCGGCGCCGGCCCGCAGCGAGTAGCCGAAGACCGGCAGCGCGTTCGCCCCCGCCTCCTCCAGCGCCCCGACGAGCGCGTCGACGAACGTCGTGTTGCCGCCCATCCAGTGCGCCCGGTAGAAGACGACCCCGACCGTCGGACGCTCCGGGTCGTGCAGCGCCGTCAGGTCCTCGACCGAAGAACCGTCCGGGAGCCGCGGGTGGTAGACGCCGACGTCCGGCAGCGGCGCCGCCGGCTCGAAGCCGTAGCCCTCCATGAGCGCGGTGTCCGCGACGAACCGCAGGAGGTTCTCCGTGTTCGCCACACCGCCGAGGCGCAGGTACTCGAACGCTTCTATAACCGTCCCGGAAGGGGCGGTCGAGAGGGCGGTCAGCTCCGCGTCGGGCTCGGCCTCGCCGCCGAAGAGGAGCAGGGGTATGCCCGCCTCCTCGCACCGCTGGCGCAGCGTTTCCAACCCGTCCGGCCACGCGCGGCGGCCGCCGAGCAGGCGCACCATGACGGCCCGCGTGTCCTGGATCTCCGCGTCCAGAAACGTCGCCGGGTCTTCCAGCGACGTCGGATTGGCGCAGCGGACGGCGGGGAAGCCGTCCGGCAGGCGTTCGGCGGCCTTCGCGGCGGCCAGGATCTCGGTGTCCGCGGTGGTGAGGAAGAGGACGGTCTCGGGCATCAGGTTCCGGCCTTCAGGAAGGGTTCCAGGTCTTGGGGTTCAACCACGTCTGACAGGAGCTTCTCCGACCCAACCGGGTCTGAGATCGAGGCTTCGCCGTCCTGCCGGGTATTCGTCCCCGCGCCACCCGCTCCGTCGTGTCCCTCGTGCCTCGAGCCCGGAGCCTGGAGCCCGACGACCAGCATCCCCGCCGGCGCGCCACCCTGCACGATCCGCAACAGCGCCTCCCTATCCACGTTCTCCGCGACGAGGTCGCCGAGCTTCTCCAGTTGGGCTTCGCGGGCGGTGGCGAAGGGTTCGTCGCCGGGGCGCCAGTCGAGGCCGCGCTCGGCGGCGACCCACGAGAGGAGGGCCTTGCGGAAACCGTCGGATTCGAGGACGCCGTGCCAGGAGGTCCCGAGGGTCGCGGCGGCGCGGCAGCCTTCGGTCCCGGTCGTCGTGGCGAAGAGCGGGTCGCCGCTGTGAACGGTCGTTCGGCCGTGGTGGATCTCGTACCCCGAGGCACGCGCCCCGCCGAAGCCCGGCGCCCGTCCTTCGGGTCGGGCCAGGACCTTCTCACGCTCAAAGACCGTCTCGACGGGCAGGAGGCCGAGGCCAGACGCCTCCCGCGTCCCGCTCTCGACGCCGTCCGAGATGCGGGTCCCGAGCATCTGGTAGCCGCCGCAGATGCCGAGCGTCGGCAGGCCGCGCCGCGCCCTTTCAGCGAAAGCCCGGTCGAGGCCGCGCGAACGGAGACCCTCCAGATCCTCGACGGTCGCTTTGGTGCCCGGAAGCACGGCGAGGTCGGCGGCCAGCATCTCCTCGCGAGACTCCGTGAAGCGCACGGAGACGCCGGGCTCGTGGGCGAGGGCGTCGAAGTCCGTGAAGTTGCTGATGCGTCCGAGCCTCGCCACGGCGACCCGCAGCACGTCCCGGCCGAGCGGGGGCTTCACAGAACGCGGCGCGTCGAGGGCGAGTGAGTCTTCGGCATCGACGGCGAGGCCGCGGACGAACGGGAGCGTGCCGAGGAACGGGCGGCCCGTGAGGGCGGTCATCTGCTCCAGGCCGGGGGCGAGCACGGCCGGGTCGCCGCGGAACTTGTTGACGAGAAAGCCGCAGAGCAGCGCCTGGTCCTCGGGGGAGAGCAGGGCGAGCGTGCCGTAGAGGCTAGCGAAGAGGCCGCCGCGGTCGATGTCCCCGACAAGGAGCACGGGCAGATCGGCCGCCCTCGCGAGGCCCATGTTGGCGAGGTCGGTCTTCCTGAGGTTGATCTCCGCCGGACTCCCCGCCCCCTCGCATACCACGACGTCGAACCGCGAACGCAAATCTTCCAAAGATTCCAGCACGACCGGCAACAGCTCCCGCTTCATCCCCCCGTAACTCCGGGCGCTCGCCGTCGCCCAGGGCTTGCCGCGCACGACGACCTGCGTGGTTCTTTCGGCCGAGGGCTTCAGGAGCACGGGGTTCATGGCGGCCTCGGGCTCGACGCGTGCGGCGGCGGCCTGCATAGCCTGGGCGCGCCCGATCTCCGCGCCCTCGCGCGTCACGAACGAGTTGAGCGCCATGTTCTGCGCCTTGAACGGCGCGACCTTGACGCCCTCCCGCGCGAGCCAGCGGCAGATGCCGGCCGCGACGACGCTCTTCCCCGCGTCGGAATGGGTCCCGGCGACGAGCAGGGCCCCGTTCATGCCGGGCTCTTCCCGCCGGCGGCCTTGCCGGCGGCCCGCTCGCACAGCAACCCGAAGACGGCCCCGAGCGTCGCCCACAAGAGCGCCTGCGTCCCGAGCGTCGAGAGCCTGAAGTCCCACAGGACGCCGCCGGGGAAGTCTCCAGGATCCGTGGCCGGCGGCATCGCGAGGAAGAAGGCCGAGATCACGACGACGAACCCGACGCCGACCAGCGCTTGGCGCGCGACCGTGCCGGTACCCTGCTCCCGCAGCGCGCCTCCGACGCGCCACGCCACGAGGACCGCCGCCACGCACACGGCCACCGTTACGAGGTAGGCGAACGTGCGAAAGCCGATGTTCGAGGGGTCGCCGGTCCCCGGGGGGTCCGCCGGGTACTTCAGGAAGGGCAGGAAAAAGAGCCCCGCGAAGAGCGCGGCGGAGAGGCGCAGGCTGCGCGTCCAGTCTCGTGCGGCGGTCATACGGTCGCGCAGGAAGGCGAAAGTTATCCCGAAGATCGCGCCGACGGAGGCCCCGTAGAGGACGACGGCGACCACGAGTCCGAGCTTCTGGGTCGGGCGGCTTACGACCTGGTTGAAGGCGGCGCCCTCTTCCAGGGCCAGGGCGCGTTCGACGGGCGGTTCGCCGAAGAGGTAGGCGAAGAGGCCGGCCAGGAGGCCGGCCAGGAGCCCCGCGGCCACGCCGCGGCCCAGGTATTTCGCGGTCACGCTGTGCCGATCGGGCGGCCTAGTGGCCGGGGACGCCGAGCAGGTGCCGGCCGTCGTGGAAGAACTCGTGCAGGTAGTTCGTCTTGCCGGCGGCCTCGCCGAGCAGCGGCGCGAGCAGGGCGCCGTTGTCGAAGAGGACGGCGAAGATCGCCAACAGGACCAGCAAAAGCGCGGAAACGATCAGGAGGCCCGAACCCCCGAGAACCCTATCCACCGTAACCCTCCTTCTCGGGGTCCTCGCCCCGGTCGGATATTCGCGGTCGGAAGGCCAGTCTCCTGACTCCCGGATCCCCGCTCGCCCCGCCTTCCCGCCGAGTTCCTCCGGCAGTGGCTCTTTCGGGCTCGCTCCCCGGTCACAGTGGCGGGACCGCGCCGGACTCGCACCGGCTTCCTGCGTCCCTCCGCCGCCTCTGTACGTGCCCGGGCAGCATAGCCGTCCGTCCCCCACGCGTCAACCGTCGGACGGGCTCCCGGCTCCGTGGCGCGTGGTATAACGCGGGGGTCGCATGGAGAGCATCCTCAACTTCCTGCAGTCCATCCCCAACACCCCGAGCGGGGTCCTGGATTTCGTCACGGGTCTGCTGATCGCGCACGGCTACCTCGTCGTCTTTCTCGGCGCCGCCCTCGACAACTTCGGCCTGCCCTCCTCGGGGGACGTGGTCCTGCTCGCGGGCGGGTTCTTCGCCAACGAGGGCCGGGCCGCGCTGCCGCTCGTCATGCTCAGCGGGTTCGCCGGGGCGCTCACGGCGGACAACGCGGTGTACTGGATCGGGCGCGCGGGCGGCAGGCCGCTCATCAACCGCATCCTCAAGATCCGCTTTCTCCAGTTCCTCATAAACGAGAAGAGCCTGGAGAGGGTCGAGCGCTACTTCGACACCCACGGCGGCAAGACGGTCTTCGTCGGCCGCTTCGGCCCCGGCCTGCGAAGCATGACGCCCCTCTTCGCCGGCGTCACCAGGATGAAGTACCATCGCTTTATCCCCTACAACGTCGCCGCCGGCGCCGTCTGGGCCGTCCTCTACTCCCTCGTCGGCTACGTCTTCGGCCAGTACTGGACGGAGCTTCTCTCTGTCGCCCGGTCCTTCGGCTACGTCATCGCCGCGCTCGTGGTGCTCGTCCTGCTCGCGTATCTGCTCCGCAGGGTGTACCGGCGCGAGGAGAGCTAACTCCCTTTCGGCCGCGTCCGGTCCTTCGCGCGCGAGTGCTTCAGGTCGGCCACTATCACGAAAGAGACGATCACCAGCAAACACCAAGAGCTGACCTTCCCGAGCGAGACCAGATCCCAACTCCTGAGCTGGTTCGGGTACGACCACGCCCCGAGGTACGTCGAGACGTTCTCCGCCACCCACACGAAGAAACCGATGAACACGAAGGACAGCACCAGCGGCATACTCCGCCGCCGGTCCGTTACCGTAAACAGCACCTTCGTCTTGAAGAACACCGCCACGACCCCGGCCACGAGCAGCCACCGGAAGTCCGGCACGAAGTGGTGCGTGAAGAAGTTCAGGTAGATCCCGGCGCTAAGCGGAATGCTCAAGGCGTAGGGCGGATAGCGGACGAGTTGCAGGTCGAGGACGCGCCAGGCCTGGCACATGTAGCTCGCCACCGAGGCGTACATGAACCCGGAATAGAGCGGCACGTCCCCGATCTCGAAGAACCCCTCCTCGGGATAACTCCACGACCCTATCGCCGGATGCGTCTTGAAAAGCTCAAGCACGATCCCGAGCACGTGGAAAGCGAGAAGCGTCAGCGCCTCGTCCCGCGACTCGATCCTCGCGGCCACCAGCACCACCTGCACCAGCACCGCCCCGACGAAAATGAAGTCGTACCGCGCCATCCCAAAAGGCGACCAGTAGTTCGAGAGCAGCAAGATCCCGATAAACAGACCGGGGAACAGGCAAGCCCGCGCCTGCTTGAGCCCGAACACGAAAAGCTCGAAGAGCAGGTCCTTCGCCGAACTCCCCGCGGCCGTCTCCATGCCCTACGCGGACCCCCGACACAGACCGGGCGCCCGTGAGGGACGTGGGGTACGCAGCTCCGCCAGAACTCTCCTCCTCGGGGATGCCGGGGGGAACTATAGCAAGAGTAGCGACCGGAAGATGGTCCCGAAATTTCGTGTCGTAACAGAACCGATACACGAACGTGACCCATCTTTAACACGCCGGGTTCCATAATTTCCGCACGCCCTCCGGCGAAGCTGAGGCCCCCTCCGCTTGCACAACACGCCGGGGGGCTTCTTCGCGGGTTTACGCCACGGGTCTCGTTGCCACTGTCCGCCGTGTTCCCGGTCTTTGGCGGGGAGTCGTCAGCCGCGGCCCAGCATGAACTCGCGGAGCAGGTCGGCCAGCCGGTCCTCGGCTTCTAGGGCGAGGCTGTGTCCGCAGTTCTCGAAGACCTCCGCGCGATCGACCTTTTCGGCCACGCGTTGCATCTGATCCTCGACCAGCTCACCGAAGAACTCCGGGGCCCCGATGGTGAGCACGGGCATCTTCAGCTTTTCTTTCTTGAGCTCGTGGTTGATCCGCGCGTTCTTCAACGTGGCGCGGTAGGTCTCGAGGACGCCCCGGAGGCCGCCGGGCGCGGTGATGTGCGAGATCCACTCGTCGATGGCTTCTTCGGAAATCGCGTTCGGGTTCCACGTCTCGGCCTTCATCCAGGCCGACCAGAACTCCTTCTCCTTGCCGGTTATGAGCATCTCCGGGAAGTTGGGAAGCCAGAAGAAGGGGATGTGCCACAGCCAGGGCGGCCTGGCCTCGATGTTCTCCGGGGTGAAGAACGACCACTCCTCGAGCCCCTCGCCGGAGAGCAGCATCTCGGCGAACGAGAGGGTTTTGACCCTGCCGGGTTGGGTGGCGGCGAGCGCGTAGCCGAACTCGGCGCCCCGATCCTCGCCGTGGACGTGGAACCGCTCGTGCCCGAGGGCGTCCATGAGCCCGGCCATGTCCTCCGCGTTCGTGAGCGAGTCGTAGCCTTCCTCGGCCGTGGGACGGTCCGAGTCGCCGAAACCCCTGAGGTCCGGCGCGACCACCGTGAAGTCCCTGGAGAGCAAGGGTATGAGCTTGTGCCAGTAGTAGTGCGTCTTCGGGGTCCCGTGGAGGAGCAGGAGCGGCTCGCCGGCGCCCGCGGTAACGTAGTGCAGGCGGACGCCGTTGGCGCGCAGGCGCCCGTGCTCGACCGCGTCCCCGTTGTGATCGTAAACCTCGGCCATCGACGGCTCCCTTCGCGTCCCGGTACGGACAACCGGGCGATCCCGTCGCGGGACGGCGCCGGAGGCCAGACGGAAGAAGGCCCCGCCGAAAACGCCGGGACGCATCGAGACCCGCCCCCAACCCGCACGCTTCTTATCCCCCAGGCGCCCGACAAAAATGCTCGACCGCGCACGCGATAGTACTAGCGTCCGAGATGTGCCGCAACACCCGGGACGCAGAGGTACGCGACGACCCCGAAGCGTCACGCGGGCCACGGCTTCAAGAGAGTTTTCCCCTCTGCAACCTGGCGGACAGGCCGCAGGAAACCGTAAACGAGCGGGGGCAGCGCGTGCCCCTCCTGGTCAGTAGCCCTTCACGGCGAGGGGTTCGGTGTTGCCCCAGACTACGCCCTCGTCCTCGACCAACGGGCGGAGGCGCTCCCTGTACTCCAGGAACGGCGCGCTCGATTCGTGGGCGCCGACGAGCTCCGCTCTCCCAGGTCTCGTAGATCCAGAACTCGTTCGGGTCGTCTCTGGAGCGGTGCAACGCGAAGACCACGCGGCCCGGCTCCTCGCCCGCGACGGCGGGGTTGGTGAGCAGGACCTCCCTGGCCTCTTCGGCCCTGCCCTCTTTCGCGACCATCCTCACGAAGTACGTCGCCCCGGGCATCGTTCGCCTCCCTCCTCGTGGCGGATCAGGGGCCCTCGCCCCGGACCCCGGTGGCCTCGTAGTGGCGCATCTCCTGGATGTTCTCGAAGAAGGGCTTGACGGAGGCGAAGAAGGTCCGAAAGCCGGGGCTCTCTCTGAAGCCCTGCTCGTGGCCTTCGATCGAATCCCACTCGATCCTCACGACGTAGTTCTCTGGCTCCTCCACGCCGCGCGAGACCTCATAACGTAGGCAGTGCTCCGAATCGTCGAGGACCGCCGCGGCCTCGGCGTAGGCGCGTTCGAAGTCCGCGCGCCGCCCCTCCGGGACGCTGTAGCGGATGTACTCGATCACCATGATTCCCTCCTTGTCGGCGCCCGGATCTTGATGGGGCCCCGGGAGAAGCCCGTCGATCTTGCCGCCGGACCCGACGATGCCGGCGCGCAAGACTCGACCCCCTGGTACGACCGCCACGACGGGTCCACTCTACAACGCGCCGGGCGCGCCACGTACCACCCGAACGGCTGGTTTTCCGGTGTCGGGCCCCGCTGCTAGACTGGAGAAGGAGGTGTGGCGCTGTGTCCGAACTGTCGAACGCGGAGCGGGCGGGGGATCTGGAGAGGCTCAACCACGAGCTTTCGGTCTTGAACGGGATCGCGCGCGAACTCAACCGCTCGGTCAACCTGGACCAGGCGCTGCGGTACGCGCTCTCGCAGGTGGCGGATCTACTCGGGCTGCGGACGGGTTGGATCTGGCTGCTGGACGACTCCTCACCGGAACCCTACCTGGCCGCCGCCCAGAACCTCCCCCCCGTCCTCGCCGAGGAACCCCGCCGCATGGACGGCTCGGGCTACTGCTACTGCCTCGACTCGTACAAGAAAGGCGACCTCGAAGGCGCCGCCAACGTCAACGTCCTGACGTGCAGCCGCCTGGACGGCCTGGTGGACGGCACCGACGGCCTGCGCTACCACGCAAGCATCCCGCTCTACGCCGGGGAGAAGAAGCTCGGCGTCATGAACGTCGCAAGCCCCGCCTGGCGTGGCCTGGGCCCGGACGACCTCCAGCTCCTGAACACCGTAGGCGACCTGCTCTCCATCGCCGTCGAACGGGCGCGGCTCTTTGACCGCAGCGCCAGGCTCGGAGCCGTCGAAGAACGCAACCGGCTGGCCCGCGAGATCCACGACACGCTGGCGCAAGGGCTTACCGCCACGGGGCTCCAGATCGAATCCGCCGAAGCCCTACTCGAAACGGACTCTAATCCGGTCAAGGTGCTCGAAGCCCTATCCCGGGCCCTGGCACTGACCCGCTCGAACCTCGAAGAGGCCCGCCGCTCCGTCCTCGACCTGCGCGCCGCGCCGCTCGAAGGGCGCTCCCTCCCCGACGCCCTGAAGTCCCTGGTCGACCGCTGGGAGGAAGAGACCGGCATCGCGAGCAGGTTTCAGGCCGTCAACGCCGGCAGGCCGCTCCCGCCGCGCGCGGAGGTGGCCCTGTACCGCGTCTGCCAGGAGGCCCTGAACAACGTCGCCCGCCACGCGGCGGCCGACCGCGTCACCGTGAGGCTCGTCTCCACGCCGGACGCGGTGAGCCTCTCTGTCAGGGACGACGGACGGGGGTTCGACCCCGCAGACGTCGGGGAGGATCGGCACGGGCTCGTCGGCATGGGCGAGCGCGTCGAGATACTGGGCGGCGCGCTCGCCGTCGAGGGCCGTCCGGGCGAGGGAACCAGCGTCGGGGCGACGGTCCCGTTAGAGGGGGTACAGGGTGGATAGCATCAGGCTCCTCGTCGCGGACGACCACCCGATGCTCAGGGAGGGCCTCGTCGCGGTGCTCGGCACGCAGCCGGACTTCGAGGTCGTCGGGGAGGCCGAGGACGGTGACGAGGTCGCGCGGCTCGCGGAGGAGTTGCGCCCGGACGTGATCCTGCTGGACCTGGAGATGCCGAACGCGGACGGCGTCGAGGCCCTGCGAAAGCTCCGCGCCGCGGGCTCCGGGGCGCGGACGGTCGTCTTTACCGCCTACGACACGGACGAGCGCATCCTGGGGGCGTTGCGGGCCGGGGCGCGGGGGTATCTGCTCAAAGGCGCTTCCCGGGCCGAGATCTTCTCCGCCGTCCGCACCGTCCACGCCGGAGGCTCGCTCCTCGAACCCGCCGTCGCCGAGCGCCTGCTCGAACGCGCCGAAGACCAGCAGGGCCCACGCCGCGACGTTCTGACGCCCCGCGAGTTGGAGGTGCTCTCCCTGCTCGCCCGCGGCCTCAAGAACGCGGAGATCGCCGGCAGGCTCTACATCTCAGAGCGCACGGTCAAGTTCCACGTCGGCTCCATCCTCGCCAAACTAGGCGCCCAGAACCGCACCGAGGCCGCCCGCATCGCCGGCCAGCGCGGCCTGATCGGCTGACCGACCCGGGTGCGGTCCGGTGCTTCCGTTCGTCGGGAGTCGGGAGGCGCGGGGCTTCGCCCCGCTTCGGGAGTCGGGAGTCGTGGGGACCTCCGGCGCGGCCCGGCGCGGTCGCGCGCAAGGTCTCCGCGTACCTCGAGGCCGAGACGTC
>CAXUFZ010000139.1:0-9638 GCA_964250345.1 uncultured Rubrobacteraceae bacterium | reverse complement strand
ACACGCCGCGGGCGCGTGGTGGGCGGCGTGGTGGACGGAGACGATCATCTTGGCCCCCGACGAGTTGGCGAGGAAGGCCCGGTCGGCCGCGGAGACCTCTTCGTCCTCGCTTCTGGTCAGGAGGATCTCGCGGGCCGGCAGGATCTGCGCGAGCTCCTGCGCGACCGCGAGGTTGAGGTCCGCCTCCGTCAGCCCGCCCCCGGCGACGTATCCCGTATCCCTCCCGCCGTGGGCGGCGTCCACGACGATGGTGCCGGAGAAGAGGTCCTCGGGGAAGTAGCCGCCGCTCTTGTCCGGTAACTGGTGCGTACCCAGGGTCTGGGCGGCGTAGGTGTTCAGGGTCTTGAAGACGGCGGCGTCGACGACCCCGTCGTCCTGGAGGCCGGCGTTTCGTTGGAAGTCGCGCACGGCGCGGGCGGCGCGGGCGTCGAAGAGGCCGTTGACGGCCCCGGGGTCGAAGCCGAGGTCGTTGAGCATCCGCTGGAGCTCGACGACGTCCGTCCCCCGGAAGGGCGGTTGGCGGAGGTAGAGCAGGCGCCCGCCGGGACGGTAGCCGGCCTCGACGACGTCGCGCCAGGTGAGCGGGCCGACGAGCCCGTCGGCGAGCAGCCCCAGAGAACGCTGGAAGGAGCGGACGGCGAGCTCCGTGGTCTCGCGGAAGACGCCGTCGATGCCGCGGCTTCCGAGGTCGAAGCCCAGGACCTGGAGGCGGGTCTGGAGGTCGACGACCTCCCGGCCCCTGTCTCCCCTGCGCAGCGTGCGTGCGTGCTGGACGGTTCTCCCCTTCGTCCGCGAACGGTTAAAGCCGGAGCGCCGGACGCCCTCTCGGGACCCGGCGCTCCTGTGAGCCGTGGATTACGGGCTCTGGCCTAGTTCTCGACGATCCCCAGGATGTCGTCGCCGTCGAGGATCATGTAGTCGTCGCCTTCGAGGGAGATCTCGGTTCCAGAGTACTTGGCGAACACGATGACGTCGCCCTCGCTGACGCTGACCCCGTCCTCGAACGTGCCGACCGCCACGACCTCTGCGGTCTGCGGCTTCTCCTTGGCCGTGTCCGGCAGCACGATGCCGGACGCCGTGGTCTCCTCGCGCTCGACGATGCGGACCAGCGCCCGCTCACCCAGTGGCTTGAACTTCATCTTTCCTACCTCCTCTTGCTCTACGAGCTACGCTTTGCGAACTACGCCCGCGGGACGCCCGACCTCGCCGGACCCTCCCGTGACGCGCCAGGAATTCTAACCGCGAAGACCACCTCTGGCAATCGCGGGCCCCGAGTGCCGAAAACCCCGGGGGTTGGCCCGGGGCCGGCCTCAGGCCGGTCTGGTGTCTCCGCCCAGGCCGAGCCGGGCGGAGAGCTGGTTCTTGGGCAGGGCGCCGACGGCCTGCTCCTTGACCTCGCCGCCCTCGAAGCGGGCGATGGTCGGGATGCTGGCGATGCTGTAGCTCATCGCCGTCTGGGGGTTGTCGTCCACGTTCAGCTTCACGAACTGGACGTCGTCGCGCTCTTCGGACATCTCTTCGAGGATCGGCGAGATCCTCTTGCACGGCCCGCACCACGGCGCCCAGAAATCCACTATGACCGGCCTCTCGGACCGCAGGACGTCGCTCTCGAAAGACGCGTCCGTTACCTCGGCAACCGCCATGATCTCGAACCTCCAAATAGCTAAAGGCAAACCAACCCGGCCATTCTAGCACGCGAAAATAGGCTTTTAGGTTCTCAGGTTCTTGGGCTTTTAGGGGTGGTCGGCGAGGCCCGGCGGATGCCCCGATATCCCGGCCCGCAACGGGTGAAAAGGGCACGCCCACCGACGGCAACCGCCCACGCGCCCCTCAAAACCTAAGAACCTAAAAGCCTCTCAGGTACGGCTCTCTTCGAGGCTGCGGGAGAGGAACTCCGCCTGCACGTTCCCGGCGAGCTCCTCGGCGCGGCGGGCGTCGAAGAGGCCCGCGCCCAGCGTCTCTGCGTTGGCGGCGGCGCACCCGGCCGCGAGGCGCACGGCTTCGAGCGGCGGGAGGTCCCGGTGCAGCAGGCCGGCGAGGAGTCCGGCGAGGTAGGCGTCGCCGCTCCCGATGGTGGAGACGGCCTCTATCTGGGGGGCGAGCGCCGAGACGACGCCGCCTTCGGTGGTCAGGTAGGAGTGGCCCTCGGGGGAGGTGACGCAGGCGTCGGCGGTGCCGGCCTCGACGAGCCGGGAGAGGCCGAGGGGGAAGTCTCCTTCTTCTATAAAGTCGAAGCCGACGCCGCTGGCGGCGGGGGGCTGGGGCGGGCTGCCGTGCGTGGGGTTGGTTTTGTGGGCGGCGCGCAGGACGCACGGTGGGGACCCCACGACCGTGTAGAGGCCGCGTTCGCGGGCGCGCCGGATCAGACCTACGAGGTAGCTCTCTTCCATATTGGGCGGGACGCTGCCGGCGAAGACGACGGCCGTGGCGTACTCCATCAGGTGCTCCAGCCGGCGGGAGAACTCCCTGGCCTCTTCCGGGCTCACGGAGGGGCCGTACTCGTTGATCTCCGTCTGCCTGCCGCTCATCGGGTCCACGATGGCGGTCGAGGTGCGCGAATGCCCCTCTATCTCCACGAGGTCGAACGGGATGGCCGCCTCCGAGAGCCCGTCGCGGATGGCGTCCCCGTTACGCCCGCCGGCGAACCCGGCCGCAAGCACCGGGACGTCCAGGGTCCGCAACGAACGCGCCACGTTCACGCCCTTGCCGCCCGCGAGCGTAATGCTCTCGGGGGCCCGGTGGCGGTGGCCGAGCGTCAGGCTCGGCACGACCAGCGTCCGGGCCACGGCGGCGTTCAGGGTGACGGTCAGGATCATGCGCCTCTCCCTCTTTGCCCTACCGATCCGTACCAGAGACGGCTCTCGCTTCGGGAACCGGCCACCGGCACGCCACGACGGACGACCGTGGTCCAGCTTCCGTGCGGTATCGCGGCGAGACCCATCTCGTCAAGATCTTCTCCTGCCAGGAGGTTAACACGCGCCGCTGTTTCGGGAGCCGCGGACGAACCTACCGCAACTACTTCCAGACGGAGGAGGTCGTGTACCAGACCCGCTCCCACAGCGAGGCCTCTTTGTAACCCTCCCTGGCGACGAGCGGGCTCTCCCCCACCCTCTCCCCGTCCACCGTAGCAACCACCTCCCCGAGCCTCGTGCCGCGTCTCGCCGAGTCGGGCGGGTCTTCCATCAGGCGGACCTCGCGCCGCACCTCGGGGGTAGCGTCCACGAGGGACTCCACGCTCCCGGCGGCCACGAGCTCGACGGTCTCCCCGCGCCGGTACGGCACGTCGGCGGCGGCGTAACGCTTGCCCTCGGAAACGAGGTCTATCCGATCGTAGGCGGCGAAGGCGTTTTCCAGGATGCGCAGCGAGGCGGCGAAGCGGTCCTCCCTGGCGTCGAGCACGACGAACGCGTAGGACTCGTCTTGTATGGTGGCCGAGGAGACGAGGCTCTCCCCCGCCCGCGGCGTCGTGCCGGTCTTGACGCCGGTGGCGGACGGGTAGGAGAAGAGCAGCTCGTTAGTGTTGGTGAGCGGTATCTCGCGGTAGAGGGTCGTGATCGACGAGTACTCTGTAGAGACCATCTCGCGGAAGGCCGGAAGCTCCATCGCCGCGCGCGTCATGGCGGCGAGGTCCCTGGCGCTGGTGTGGTGGTTTTTGGCGTCGAAGCCGACGGCGTTCTCGAAGCGGGTGTCTTCGAGGCCCATCTCGCGGGCTCTCTCGTTCATCATGGAGACGAAGCGGTCGGCGCTGCCGTCGCCGACGTGTTCGGCCAGGGCGTAGGCGGCGTCGTCGCCCGAGGAGATCATGGTCGCCATCAACAGCTCGCGGACGCTCAGGACGTCGTCTGGGTAGAGGCCGACGTTGCTGTAGGCGGGGACCGCGAAGGAGGCGGCGTCGCGCGAGACGGTCGCCTCCTCGTCCAGATTCCCCTCTTCCAGAACGACGATGGCCGCCATGATCTTGGTGGTAGACGCCATCGGCCGCTCCTCTGAGGCGTCCTTCCCGGCCAGGTACTCGCCGCTTTCGAGGTCCGTGACGGCCCAGGCCCCGGCCGCCACCTCGGGCTCGGGCAGGTTCCTCGCGTCCGAGTCCTGCGCCCGCGCGGCGTCCGCGCGCCACGGCAACGCGGCGAGGTGAAGCGCGGCCACGAGGGCCGCGCGCCGGATGTATGCGGTCTTCGGCACGGGAGCACAGAGGCTACGACGATTCGGGCCTCACGACAAGAGGGATTCGAGCGGATACAATTCTCCCGCCATGCCTCTCCCGCGTTCCGAACCGGAGCACCATTGAAACGCCTCGTCGTCGTGACGGTCCTGGTGCTCGCCCTGGTGTTGATCTACAGGCCGCTCTTCGACGAGGGAACGGGGACGGGAGACCTCACGCTGGCCGCGCCGGAGCCGAACGCGGGATCTTCGGTGAGCAACTTCCGGGTCAAGGACACGGACGGCGGGACTTTCGAGCTCACCGACAGGGGCATCTACGTCCTGACCTTTTGGAGCACGCTCAACCGGAACTCTAACCAGGCGCGTCCCCAGTTCGTGGAGCTCGCGCGGGAGTACGGCGACGAGGCCTCCTTCGCCGTCGTGTACGTCAACGGCGCCCTGGAAGACGAGGACGCCCCGTACGACCGCCTGCACGACCGCAACGGCACGCTCGCCTCCCGCTACAACGTCAAGCGGGTTCCGCGGACGTTCGTGATCCGGAACGGCCGGGTAACCTTCACCCTCGACGAGTTCACCCTGGCCGACTACGGCGAAAACTACGGAAAATTCCTCCGCCAGGGCATCGACGACGCCATAGAAGAACAGGCCGAAGAAGACTCCCAAACGGCCCTTAAAGACAACTGACCGCGTTCCACCCGAAAGGAAACCATGACCAGAGAGACGGTAGTGCAGCTCATAGGCGCGGTGGTCGCGATAGCGACCGTCTTCGTCACGATAATCTCCATAGTCCACCTGGCCGCGGGCTAGCGCAGCCAGCCCGCGCACGCTACGCCCTTCGGGCTGCGCTTGTCAGCACGTTCCGGCTGCGCCTCCACTTTCGGCACGCTCCAGCCCCCGGCTTCCGCTTTCAGCACGCCCGCTTTACGGGATTTCAAACAACCTGCGGTTACGGTTGGTTCGACTGGACCGGGCAAGAGGACGAAGGGGCTGCCCACCGGGCCAAGTGGGCTCACAAAGAGACGACCACTTTTTTGGCGGACACGCCTCGCTCTTTAGTGTCGAACCCGGCCTAGCACGTGCTCGAGGCCCTCTCCGATGACGTGGGGTTCCAGGACGGTGGCGTAGCGGCCGTCGGCGAGGGCTTCGGGCAGGAATCCTCGTGGATGACCCTGTCGACCTCGTTGTCCATCAGGGAGCTACCGATCAACCTAGTGCGCGCTTCACTGACTGGCGGTAGGACTGGGGCGGGCGACTAAGAATCTTTCGGATTGGCGTCGGATCGCCGCTCATGTCGACCGGCAGGCTGTCCACCAGGCCCTTGAAGGAGCCGCGGGGCATTCTGCTCGCCCGTTCGATCAGCGGCGCCAACAGACCTAGCAACGTCCGCGGGACGTGGATCTTGACCGGATGTCGCCGGCCAAGACATTCCGCGGCGATGTCGGTCATCCGGTCGGTCGTCAGGACGTCGTCGGAGCCCACGTCGTAGCGGTAACCGAAGGACCGCGGGTCGTCGAGCACGCCGACCAGGTAGTAGGCCAGGTCGTCCACGGCGACCGTACGCATACGCTGCTCGCCGCTGCCCAGCTCGATCGCGACGGACCTCCTGGCCCCGCTGACGATCGCATCGAAGCCGGTCCCGCCCCGCCCGACGATCATGCCGGGCCGGATGACGGACACGTCGAGACCGCTGCCGAACAGGAACTGCTCCGTCTGCCAGCGCCCGCGTAACCACGCGCTCGGCGCGTCGGGCGCGATACCGATGGACGTGACGTAGATCAGGCGCCGCACGCCGTGCGTCTCGCAGGCCCTCACGATGTTCTGCAGGCCGGTCTTCTCCACGCCCATGAAGTCCCGGCCCGACGAGTTCGCCCCCTGGGGCGACAGCGTGTGGATGCAGATATACGCCGCCTGGACGGATTCCAGCGCGTGCCCCACCGACGCGGCATCCAGGACGTCGCCCTGGACGACCTCACACCCGGCGTCGGCCAGGTCTTGAACGCGGGTCGTATCACGAGCCATGCAGCGGACCGCGCGCCCGTCCACGAGCAGCGCCCGCGCGACGTGCCGACCGAGGAAGCCCGAGGCCCCGATGACGAGAGTCGTGCCGTTGACCTGTGACATGGCCCCTCCTGAGAACTGCTAGGTGGTTACGGTTCGTTCGACTGGACCGGACACGAAAGCGAAGAGGTCGCCCATCGGACCAAGCGGGCTCACAGGGAGACGACCACCTTCTTGGCGGACACGCCCCTCTTCTGGGCGTCGAACCCGGCCTGCACGTGCTCGAGGCCCTCCCCGACGACGTGGGGCTCCGGCACGGCGGCGTAGCGGCCGTCGGCGAGGGCCGCGGGCAGGAAGTCCTCGTAGATGACCCCGCCGACCTCGTTATCCATCAGGGAGTTGCCGAAGATGAACTTCGTGCGAATACGCCTCATCCGGGCCTTCACCTGCATCAACGCGGTGGACGACACGAGCCGAAGGACGAACATGGGAAGCTGCAAGCTTGGGCCGCGGCGCCGGGAGAGCTTGTCAAAAGAGACGGACGGGCTGGTCATGGAGACGAACTTGTTGCCGTCGCAGGCGTGGACGATGTCCGAACAGGCCTCGGCCGAGCCCGTCCCGACGGCGAGCGCACCGGCGATCTTCTTGCCCTCGAAAGCCTCGATAACATCCTGGACGACGGTAGCGCTGTTGTAGTCGAAGACCCGGCTTGCCCCAAGTCTCTTGACGTAGTCGAAGTTACGTGGGGACGCGGTCGTGATGACCTCGTATCCGGCGGCGACGGCGAGCTGGATGGCGTTGCCGCCGACGCTCGTCGATCCTCCCCATACGAGAAGGGTCTCGCCCGTGGGTTTCGGTGTCGCGGAGGGATGTTGAAGCGCCAGCTGGTCTCTCTGGAACAGGCCACAGGCCGCGGTGGACAGGCCCAGGGGCAGGACGGCGGCATTTTCGTACGGCATGGTCTCGGGGATCGGCGCGGCCATGTGCGCGAGGACGACGGTGTATTCCTGGAAAGCCCCCTCTGCCGGGTCGTTGCGGCTCTTGTCCGTTCCCACAGCATGCCCGAGAACGCGGTCACCCACTTTGAAACGGGTGACGGCCGTCCCGACCTCGACGACCTCGCCCGCGAGATCATGGCCGAGGACGGACGGGTAGTTGATCCAGGAATAGGTGAGGCTGCCGGCGACCTGGATTATCCAATCGACGGGGTTGATGGCAACCGCGCGATTCTTGACGACGATCTCATCCTCGCGCGGAGACGTGTAGGGCGCGGGCTCGACCTCGAGTTCGGCCCCCTTAGCTCCGAGCCACGCTGCTGTATTGGTTGGCATTCGGGTTGATCCCTTCTTTCCGTTCTTACGTGTACGGTACTCCGGTTAACCAAATGGACAAAACTCTGTTCGTCCTAAGGGTCATCATCCCTCCCCAGCAGTTTGAGGAGCCGGGCCAGTTCGGCGCGGTCGCGGGGGTCGAGGCGGCCGAGGAGGTCGCGCTCTGCTTCCTCCACCAGTTCGAGGCCTTCGTCGTGGCGGCGGCGGCCTTCTTCGGTGATCTCGGCGATCACGCCCCGGCGGTCGTCGGGGTCGGGGACCCGCCTGGCGAGGCCCTCGGCCTCCAGGCGGTCGACGAGCTTGGTGATGTTGGACTTGGCGGTGCCCGTGCGCTCGGCGAGCCGCTTGTGCGGGAGGCGCCCGCCGGCCCTGACGAGCAGGATCAGGCCCCACATCTGCGGCGGCGTGAGCCCCACGCCCTCCAGGATCTTTGCAAGGGTCGCCTCCGTCAACCTCCCCGAGCGCAAAAGCGCGGCCATCAACTCCAGGAGATCCTCCCTCGACGACGGCTTGTGTTTTTCGTTCATGTAGTAAATGTACACTGGTTAACTACATTTGTCAAGGACTGGCTGCCGGCGCGGTGGTGGGCCGATTTGCGCCAAGAGAGTCTAGCTGAGAGGCGCGAAGCGCCGTGCTGAAAGAGAGGTCCGCCGGGCCCAGCGCGTTGCCGAAGGCGGAGGGCCTAGGCCGCAGCGGGCTAAACCCCGGCGTCTGCGGGCGTGCCCGCCGGAGCTCAACTCTTCCCGAGCGCGCCGGGCGGCGTCCCGGGCGGCCGTCCGGTAGTCGAGCGGGACCCCTTCATACGCGTAGAGGATGGCGCGGCTGCTGTTGACGAGGACGCCGCCGCCGCGGGCGTCGAGGAGCGGGCGGACGGTGGAGGCGTCGCCGCCCTGGGCGCCGTAGCCCGGCACGAGGAAGAGCGCGTCGGGGAGGAGATTGCGAATTCGGCGTCCCGTCTCCGGGCGGGTGGCGCCGACGACGGCGCCGGCGTCGGGGTGGTCTCCGTCCGGCCGACCGAGGTCCGCGACGAGGCGGGCGGCGACCTCGTGGAGCGGCGGGTCGGTGACGTCCTGGAAGGCGTCCGCGGACGGGTTGGAGGTGGCGACGAGGACGAAGACGCCCCCGCCGGCGTTCTGGCGACGGACTTTTTCGAGAAAAGGCAGCACGGCGTCGGCGCCCATGTAGGGGTTGACGGTGACGCAGGTGGCCCCGTAGAGGCGGAGGTGGGCCTCGGCGTAGGCGGCGGCGACGGGTCCTATGTCCCCGCGCTTCACGTCGGCTATCGTGGGGAGGCCGAGGTCCCCAGCCGTGGAGATGAGGTCGCCGTATGCTTTCATGCCCCCGGGCCCGAGGCGCTCGAAGTACGCGGCCTGCGGCTTGACGGCGGCGGCGTGGGGCTCGACGGCCTCCATAATGCCCCGACAGAACTCCAGGGCCGCTAGGGGTTCGGGCAGGGAGCGAAGCTCTTCCGGGAAGCGCGAGGGGATCGGGTCGAGGCCGACGACCAGCGGGCTGCCCTTGCGGCGGATGGCTTCGGCTAGGGCCCGCACGCCCGGATGCCGCTCAGGGAAAGAGAAAGGGCCGCGGGGTGGTGTGCCCCGCGGCCCAGGAATACCTCGAGGAAGGTTACTTGATGTGGTCTTTCAGGGCGTTGCCGGCGGTGAACTTCGGAACCTTCGAGGCGGGGATGTTGATGCGCTGCTTGGTCTGCGGGTTGATGCCCTGACGCGCGTCGCGCTGCTGCACGTAGAACTTGCCGAAGCCGGTTATCTGGATCTGGTTGCCCGCCTTCAGCTCCGTCTGGACCACGTCCGTAAAGGCCTCGAAGAACTTCTGGGCGTCGCTCTTCGAGGCGTTCGCCTCGTCGGCGATCTTCTCGATCAACTGCGTCTTGTTCATCGCTCGGTCTGCCTCCGATTGCCGCTTTCATTACGTTCCCCCAGACTATCCGGGGGACTATACCAGAGGCGTCCGGGCGCCTCAATCCCTTTTTCCTACCCCAAGATCGTCCATTCTAAGCAGACTCTGGAACGGATACTTGCCCAGACTCCCGCCCGGCTCCTCCCGGCGGTCCAGGACCGCCGCCCCCCCCACGACCCGGACCCCCCCCCCCGCGCCCACCCCCCCCCCCCCCCCCCCCCCGCCCCC
>CAXUFZ010000138.1:0-9639 GCA_964250345.1 uncultured Rubrobacteraceae bacterium | reverse complement strand
GGGTGGCGAGGTGGCGGGCCGAGGAGCCGGCCGGGGAGACGGCGACGTCCACGGGGATGCCGCGTGAGGTCAGCGCCCCGACCAGCGGGGCGGCGTCGAGCAGGCTGCGGCGGAGGACGGCTATCCCCTCGCGCGGGACGCCCTCCCCCTGCGTCAGCTCGACGATGCGGTCGGCGATCCACTCGCCCTCTTCGCGTGGGCTGCCCGCCACCTTGTGCAGCACCGTGCCGAGGTTGCCCAAGGAGGAGACGTTCTGGGGCTCGCGCGGGGGACGGCTCTCGTCTCCGGCTATGGCCTGCTCCGCGAGGGAGACGATGTGGGCGGCCGAACGGTAGTTGGTCCTTAGTTGCACCACGCGGGCGCCGGGAAAACGGGCCTCGAAGTCCCTGACGTTCTCGACGCGGGCGCCCCGGAAGCCGTAGATGCTCTGCGCGTCGTCGCCGACGCAGAAGACGTTCGGCCTCTCGCCCGGCATCAGCCTCTTCAGGAGCTCCATCTGGCTGCGGTTCGTGTCCTGGAACTCGTCCACCAGCACGTGGTCGTAGAGGCCCCGGATCTCCCCGGCCGTCCGCCCGCCGGACAGGAGCCTGAGCGCGTACTGCACGACGCCCTCGTAGTCGGTCTTCGAGCCCTGCCTGAGACGCTCCCCGTACCGCCGCAGAACGCCCCCGGCCCGGTCAAGGTACGTCCTCGCCGTCCTCTCCCCGAGCTCGCGCAGCTTCTCTGGGTCCAGGAGGTGTTCCTGGGCGCGGAGCATCAGGTCGTAGACCTCGCGCACGGTGGCGGGCCGCCCGAAGGCCCCCGTCGGCAGGCCCCACGCGGCCGGGTCCTCGCCGCCCAGGATGTCCGAGACGAGGGCCCACTGCTCGTTCGTCGGCACGATCTCCGGCGCGCTCGGCAGGTTCAATGCCGCCGCGTGGCGCCGCACCAGCGAGAGGGCGAAGGAGTGGAACGTGCGGACCTCGACCTTCTCCGCCTCGGGCACCAGCCCCGCCGCCCGGGAGCGCATCCCGTCCGCGGCCCGGCGGGAGAAGGTGAGGGCGAGCACGCGCCCGGGCTCTACCTCTCTCTCACCGACCAGGTGGGCGATCCGGGCGACGAGCACCCCGGTCTTGCCCGTGCCAGGGCCGGCAAGCACTAGCAGCGGGCCGGCCGCGTGCTCGACGGACCGGAGTTGGTCGGCGTTCAGGTGTACGCCTCCGCCCGTCAATATCCCACCCCGTACGACGCCAGCAGGGCCGTCGCCCGCCGGTGTATCTCCCGCCGCAGCCCCTCCGGCTCGACCACTACAGCCTCGCCGAGGTACTGCATGACCCTGCCCGCGGCCCAGGACTCGTCGGTGTAGTGGAGGGCGTAGTCCGCGGACCCGTCGTCGTGCTCCTCGATAAGGTCGAGCTCGGGACGGCCCTCCATCCAGCGGGCGACCTCGGGCGAGAAGCGCACGACCGCGCGTTTGGCCGCGTAGGCGCGGGGATCTATGTCCTCGTAGTCCGTCTTGAGGGCTGCCTCGGGGCGCTCTTCGAAGCGCTCGTCCAGCGCGCGGGCGGAGAGGATGCGCTCCAGCCGGAAGAGGCGGGCGGCCCCGGCCTGCCGGCAGTAGGCGTTCAGGTACCAGCGGCCCTCTATGCTGGACATGAGCAGGGGCTCGACGGCGCGGGTGCGGACCTCCCTGGCGGAGGGGTATTGGATCTCCAGCACCCGTCCCTCGCGCCTGGCCCGCTCGATGGCCGCCGTGACGGGCGCGTCCTCCTCGAAGCGCCGGCCGACCTCGACGGGCGCGACGTCCCCCCAGACGGCCCCGCGCACCTTGTTGCGCAGGGAGGCGAGGATGCCCGGGTCCGAGGCGGCGGCCACGAGGTCCAGCGCCAGGAGCGCCGCGCGCGCCTGCACCGGGGAGAGGCGCACCGGCCGGCGGAAGTCCGCCTCGTACCCGCCGCGGCGGTGCTTGGTGAGCCGGCCGTCCTCGACGGCGATGTCCGAGATGATCGTCAGATCCCTGTCTTCCACCTCGATCACGGCCTCCAGCGCCGCCTCGATCTCCCCGACGGAACAGCCGAAGTCCCTGGCGACGTCCCGGAGCGGCACGCTCTTCCCCTCGGGCAACGAGGCCGCGTAGTGCGCGACGGCCACCTCGACGGCCAGCGGCTCGGGCTTTACGCCCCTCAAACCGGTCCCTCAGAGACGCCGCTATCATTGGGCGCGTGGGCTTCGACGATGCGTTCGAGGCCGGTCCGTACCCGGTCCACCAACGATGGGGGCTCCAGAACCCGCGCCCCGCCACCGAGTGAGAGCACCCACCCCGCGAGCTGCCGCTCCCCCGAGAAGCGGGTGGACAGGACGGGGCGTCCGTCGTCCTCGGAAGATGTTGCTCCCGGGAACCTGCGGCCCGCGGCCGCGAGGGTCTCGGGCGGGACGCGGATACGGGCCGTGGCGTGGGGTTCGCCGAGCTGCCAGGGGGCGCGGGGGCCGGCCGTGCGGCGTTCGAAGTCGTTCGGAGCCTCGAAGTCGTTGGCGTCTTTGTTTGTGGAGAAGGAGATGCCGCCCCGTATCCGGGAGAGACGGAACTGGCGCACGGCCTCCCTGCGCGTGTCCCGACCCGTCACGTACCAGGTGCCGTCGAGGAGGGACAGGGCGTAGGGTTCGACCTCCCGGGCCGTGGTCTCGTCGCGGGAGATCGAGTAGTAGTCGAAGCGCACCCGCTTGCGCCGGGCGACGGCGCTCTCCAACCGGCCCACCCTCCCGGATACCTCTTCGTCCTGTCTGGTCGCGACCGCGGCCGCGAAGGCGGCGTCGTCCGTTCCATGGTCTACGCCGTTCCCGGCGCCCGCGGAGGCCGCGCCGATAAGGTTGGCGACGGCCAGCCGTAGGGGGCCGGCGTACGGGAAATCCCTCCTGAGCTCCCGGAGCGCGCCTACGAGCACCGCGCGCTCTTCCCCGTCGAGGTCGACGGGCGCCGGGGAGAAACCGCCGGGCGGCAGCCTGTAGCGTCGCCCGGCCGCCTCGCCTTCGACCTCTACCCTTATGCCGGCGTTGGAGAGGGCCTCGACGTCGCGCGCGAGCTGTTTGCGGAGGGCGTCGCCGGCGCGCTCGCGGTTCCCGTCTTCCCCGAGCGAGGAGGCGTACACGTCCCCGTACGGCGGGAGGTGTTCCCGGATGGCATCTTCTTGCCTGCCCCGCGCCCCCCGCGACAGCAGGTAAGCCGCGAGCGAGAGCTGGCGCACGGAGGCTCTCCTGTTACGGTTCAGGGTTCGTACTCCTCCCTCGGGGCGTGGCAGCGTCCTCTCCGCACCGCGTGAAGCCCGCACCATTCTAGCCGAGCGCCGCCCGCGGCTCTAGCCCGCGAAGGCGGCGGCGTGGAGCAACCGGCCGCCGGCGACGAGCGCGTAGCCGGAGACCCCTTCGGCCTCGAACCTCACGTCCGCGCCGGCCCCCACGGTCCCGTGCCTCTCCTGCCGCGCCGCCGCGACTCGCGCGACCCGCCCAACGAACTCTTCGACGTCCGGCGGCCCGGGCGGTTCGTCCTCTCCCCCGTGCTCCAGCGCCTCCAGGGCGTACCCGGCGAGGAGCTTTTTGGAGACCTCAGCGAAGGAGCGCGGTCCGGCCAGGACCTCCAGCAGCGCGGGCTCATCGCCCAGGGCAACGACCACGCCCCGCGCGTTCTCCGGGAGCCGGTCCGGGAGGTCGCCAAACGCGGCCAGACGTTCGGAGACGCCGGCTCGCGTGTCTTGCAGGGCTTCGGTCGGCGAGTGAGAGCCGTGGAAGGCCGCCAGGCGGTCCACCTCCCGCCACACGGCGCCCTGGTCGCTCCTGTGGCCGCGCCCGCGCCGCAAGGAGGCGTACACGGAGCGGGACTTGAGGTGGCGCAGGGACAGGTGCGGCGTGGCCCCGCCGGAGGCGAAAGTCCGCGAGCGGCGGCTCCAGCGCCCGCGTTCCACGCAGGAGACGGGAAGAACGAGCTCCGAACCGGCGGCGACGAGGACGCTGGAGTTCACCGCGCGGTTCTGTTTGGCCCCGACCAGCTCGTCGCCCTCCAGGATCAGGACGTCAACGTCCCCGAGGTTGACCACGCGAAGCTCCGGCACGCTGCCGCCCTCGTCCAACTCCTCCACGCGCAACCATCCCCCAACGAGCGCCTCCCCAAGCAACGCCAACCCGTCTTCTTCGACCGGACCGCCCACCAGCGGAAACAGATGCAACGGGCCGTGGGATACGGGCCCCTCTACCCCGAGGCTCTCCAACGTCTCTCTCATCGCCATCTCCTCTGTTCTCCTACGCCCGCAGTATCCGCGGCGGGGTGGACGGAAAAATCGGGCCTCCGGTTTCGGGACTGGCCGGTGCCTGATGCCCCTCCCGGGGTTCCGTCCACCCTCCCCGGTACGGTCCGAGCGTCGAGGCAAAGAGAGGCCGAAAGGAGAACCATGAACGGGAGACCGACCCTTGGGACGCCCAACGTGAACGTGCCGCCGCCACAGGCGGGCCGTTCCTGGTTTCGGTTGCTGCTCATAGGCGGGGGCGGGTGCCTGGTGCTCGTCGTGCTGACGCTCGTCGGGTTCGCGGGCTGCCTGGCGGCGCTCAGCGGGGGCGAGACATCCGGGGGCCCGCCAAAGGACCCGACCGCGCAGATCGGCGAGCCGCTGCGGGTCGGTGGCATCACCTGGGTCGTCCAGGACGCCAAGATCGCCACGGAGCTGACCTCCAGCTACGAGAAGCCGGTGCGGGGCTTCTTCGTGGTCGTCAACTTCACGTTCACCAACGAAGGCAAAGAGGCCGCCACCCTGGATACCGCCTCGATGACCCTGGTAGACAGCGAAGGCCGGAGGAGCGAGGCCGACCCGGACAAGTTCGGCTACATCCCGGACGGACGCAACATCTTCCTAGAGAACGTCAATCCTGGGGTGACCGATCAGGGGCAGGCGATCTTCACCGTCGCGCCCGGCTCCACGGGTTTCGAGCTGGAACTGGGCGACGCCGACCTCTTCTCCGACACCAGGGGGACCGTGCCGCTGGGCATCTGAAGCGCCCGCGGGCGTATATCATCCGTCCGGCACGCTTCGCGGAAGGAGAGAGATGGCGGACGAGAACGTGAGGACCTCGGAGACGGACCCGATCCGCGCGGACTTCGTGCCGGACGACCGGACCGGCACCCCGGGACGGCTCGGCATGACCTTCGCCCCGGGCATGAAGGCCCCCGGGATGCGCGGTCGGTGGGAGCGGGATCTCGCGTCCGACCTGCGCGCCTTGCGTGACGTACACGGCGCGGACGTGCTCGTCTCCGTGATGGAGGAGCACGAGTACGGCGGCTACGGCATACCGGAGCTCTTCGAGAAGGACCGGATCGAGGACATAGAGGTCGTACGCTTCGCCATCGAAGACATGGGCGTGCCGCGAGAGGCGGAGGCCGAAGAGTACGAAACCCTGATCCGGAACATCGTCGAACGCCTGCGAGAAGATCAAAACGTGGTCGTCCACTGCCGCGGAGGCCTGGGAAGGACGGGCACCGTGGCCGCCTGCGTGCTCGTCGCGCTCGGGGACCACTCCGCAAACGAGGCCATATCCGCCATACGCGCGGCCAGGAAAGACACGATTCAGGCCAAAGGTCAGGAAGATTTTGTGCGCCGGTTCGGGGAGACCCTGCGGGGACGAGAAGGTGATAACTCTTGAGCGTCGAAGACCCGAGAACGCTCCAACCGAGGAAGAGCAGGCGCGCCGGCGCGCTTCTCGGCCTCGCCGTCGGCGACGCGCTCGGGGCCACCTACGAGTTCTGCGCCCCGAACGAGGTCCCGGAAGGGCCGCTCCAGATGTCCGGCGGCGGATGGCTCGACCTCGAACCGGGCGAGACGACCGATGACACCGCGCTCGCCAGGGCCGTCCTGAAGGGTTACGAGGCCGGTCCGCTCGACCTCGGCCGGGTACGCGAGGCGATGCTAGCCTGGCAGGACACCCGGCCAAAGGACATCGGCAACCAGACTCGCAGGGCCCTGGACTATTTGAGGGAACACCCCGGGGCGCTCTCCCTGCCCGATGATCCAGAAGCGCAGGGCAACGGCGCCGTGATGCGGGCCGCGGCGCATGGAGTAAAGGCCGACGATCCGAACCAGGCGGCAGAGAACGGCTGGATGGAGGCCGCGCTCACGCATCCTTCCTGGGAAGCCCGCGTCTCCGCAGCGCTGGTCGCGGCGCTCACGGCTCATCTGATCGACGGCGTTCGGTCCGATAAAGCGCTCGAAGAGACCCTCAGCGACCTGGAGGTTAGGGACGAGCCAGACAAGCGCGTCCGCGAGGCGCTGAGGCCGCTCGATAACTACGAGCACGACCCGGGCGGATGGACGGTCTACACGACGCGGCTTGCCCTGTTGTGCCTGCTCGAAGCACCAAACTTTCGCGCGGGCGTCGAGGCCGCGGTCCGGCTCGGCGGGGACGCCGACACCAACGCGGCGGTGGCGGGCGCCCTCCTCGGAGCCCGATTCGGGGCCGCCAGCATCGCCCCCGAGTGGTTGCGGGACCTGAAGGGCGGAGAGACGCTACTCGAACGGCTCTAGAGTCAGGCTTCCCGGGCTAACCGCCGGACAAGACACACCCGCGAGGGCGTAACCTGTGCAAAGGTACGTGTCTGAAAACCGTACCTGCGACCGGCGCTAGAGAGTCTGATATCCCCGATTATCCGGGTATACGGACAGACGTGCTTGGGAGTGTGGGGCCTCGGGCGTAAACTAACGGGGCAACGGTCGCGGTTGCCGAGACGTGGTAACCCGGGAATGATCGGAAGGAGACGGAGTGATCTTGAAAACCCCCGGGACAGACGAGAGGTTGGCGGGCTGAACGTGGAATCCGTCGTCTCCGTAAACAAGCTCTCCAAGACGTACGATTCCGGTTTCCAGGCGCTCAAGGCGGTGGATTTGGAGATCCGGCGCGGCGAGATCTTCGCCCTCCTCGGCCCGAACGGCGCGGGGAAGACGACGCTCATCAACATCGTCTGCGGGATCGTGAACCCGACCAAGGGCGAGGTGCTGGCCGGCGGCCACGACATCATCTCCGAGTTCCGGGCGGCGCGGGATTTGATCGGGCTGGTCCCCCAGGAGCTCACCACCGACTCCTTCGAGACCGTCCGGGCCACCGTGAACTTCAGCCGCGGTTTGTTCGGCAAGAAGGCCGACCCCGACTACGTCGAGAAGGTGCTCCGGTCCCTGACCCTGTGGGACAAGCGGGACGACAAGATCATGACGCTCTCCGGCGGCATGAAACGCCGCGTCATGATCGCCAAGGCCCTCGCCCACGAGCCGCGTATCCTGTTCCTGGACGAGCCGACGGCCGGCGTGGACGTCGAGCTCCGGCGTGAGATGTGGGAGCTGGTGCGCTCGCTGCGCGAGACCGGCGTGACCATCATCCTGACGACGCACTACATCGTCGAGGCCGAGGAGATGGCCGACCGCATCGGGGTCATAAACCACGGCGAGATCGTCCTGATAGAAGAGAAGAACGAACTCATGCGCAAGCTCGGCCGAAAGCAGTTAACGCTCCAGTTGCAGGACAGGCTGGACAGCGTCCCGGACGGGCTCGACGCCTACGGCCTGGAGCTTGCGTCCGGCGGCCACGAGCTCGTCTACACCTACGACTCGCAGACCGAGAACGCCGGCATCGCGGCGCTGCTCGCGGACCTCGGCCGGGCCGGGGTCGAGTTTAAGGACCTGCGGACGACGCAGAACTCGCTGGAGGAGATCTTCGTCAGCTTGGTCAGGGAGGAACGATGAACTTCTACGCGATACGCGCGATCTACAAGTTCGAGATGGCGCGGACGTTCAGGACGATCTTGCAGAGCATCGTCTCGCCGGTCATCTCGACCTCGCTCTACTTCGTCGTCTTCGGGGCGGCGATAGGCTCCCGCATCACGGACGTCGACGGGGTCGGGTACGGCGCGTTCATCGTGCCGGGGCTCATCATGTTGAGTTTGCTGACGCAGAGCATCTCCAACGCCTCCTTCGGCATCTTCTTCCCGAAGTTCACCGGCACGATCTACGAGATCCTCTCCGCCCCCGTCTCATACCTGGAGATCGTCATAGGGTACGTCGGGGCCGCGGCGACGAAATCCCTGGTGCTCGGGCTGCTCATCCTCGCCACCTCGACGCTGTTCGTGCCGCTCCAGATCATGCACCCCTTCTGGATGCTCGTGTTCCTCGTCCTGACGGCCATCACGTTCTGCCTGTTCGGGTTCGTGCTGGGCATCTGGGCCGACGGCTTCGAGAAGCTGCAGTTGGTGCCGTTCCTGATCGTCACGCCCCTGATCTTCCTCGGCGGCTCCTTCTACTCCATCGAGATGCTCCCCCCCTTCTGGCAGACGGTCTCCCTCTTCAACCCGGTCGTCTACCTCATAAGCGCCTTCCGCTGGAGCTTCTACGGCGTCTCGGACGTGAGCGTCGCCCTGAGCGCCTCGATGACGCTCCTCTTCCTCGCCCTCTGCCTGGCGGCGATCTGGTGGATCTTCAAGACGGGCTACCGCCTGAAGAGCTAGGTCGCTCCGCTCCCGGAGAGTAGTGAGTAGGGAATAGAGAGTAGCAAGACCCCGGCGACGGCTTTTTCTACTCTCCACTCCCTATTCCCTACTCACTCCGAACGGAAGCGTCGAATAGAGTCCGGGTCCCGCTACAACGGGGCGACTTCGACGGGGACGGGGCACTCGCGCAGGTTTTCGAGCGTCTCGTCGTCCACCCCCGAGTCGACGACGACGAGGTCGAAGTCGGAGAGGGGGGCGATGGTGTGGAGGGCGGATTTCCCGAGCTTGTGGTGGTCCACGAGGAGGACCCGGCGGCGGGCGGAGTGCATCATGGCGCGTTTGATGCGCACGATGTCCTGCTCCTGGTGCATCGCGCTGCACTCGGAGACGGCCGGGGTGGATATGAACAGGACGTCGGCGCGGAGGGAGGAGATCGCGGCCTCGCAGACGATGCCCACGAAGGCGTCGTGGCTCGGCAGGTACTCGCCGCCGAGCGAGGTCAGGTTCACGCCCCTGGCGTCGCTGAGCTCGTCTATGGCCATGCGGAAGTTCGTGATCACGGTGAGCGGCGACACGCCGCGCAGGAGCCGCGCGAGCGGCAACGTGGTCGTCGAATCGTCGATCATCACCGACTGCCCCGGCTCGACCTCCTGCGCGGCGAACCGGCAGACGGCCATCTTCTCCTCCACGGCGGTCCTGATGCGGTAACGCACGTTGCTCTCGAAGAGGCTGCTGGGCCGCGGCTCGGCCGCCCCACGCACCTTGCGCAGCACGCCCTGCTGCTCCAACTCGTCCAGGTCCCGGTGTATCGTCATCGTGCTGACGCCGAAGATCCCCGCGAGATCCTTGGCCGAGATGGAACCGTGGTTGAGCACGTACTCGCCCACCTGCTCCTGCCGCTGCAAAGGCCCCATCTTGCCCGGCGACGCTCCACCCGAAGACGGGACGTCGCCCGGCCCGTTCGGAGATCCCGCAGCGTCCCTGGCGTCTGTCATCGTTGCCATTCTACAGGAACCCCCGGGAGTCGGGAGTCGCAAAACCCGTGGCCTCGCCCTTCCCGACTGCCGACTGCCGAAGCGGGCGGAGGCGAAGCCGACGCGAGCGCCTCCCGACTCCCGGGGGCGGGTTCGGCCCGGGTCCGTTACCCGGAC
>CAXUFZ010000137.1:9276-9651 GCA_964250345.1 uncultured Rubrobacteraceae bacterium | reverse complement strand
GCGGACTGCGAAACGGACAGAGGTCCGGGTATGAGCGGTCGACTCGTCGGCGTGGGTGGCGGGCCGGGCGACCCGGAGCTCTTGACCATGAAGGGTTTGCGTGCCTTGCGGGAAGCCGACGAGGTCTTCGTGCCCGTGGGGGATACGGGGGAGGTCGGCCGTGCCGAGGCGACCGTGCGCGAGTACCTGCAGGAGGGGCGCATCCGGCGGTTGCTGTTCGCGCTGTCGGACGACGCGGAGGCGCGGGGGCGGAACTGGACGGAGGCGGCGCGGGTGGTGTCGGAGCGGCTTCGGGAAGACAAGACGTGCGCGTTTGCCACGATAGGGGACCCCAACGTGTATTCGACCTTTACCTATCTGGCCCGGACGGTGCGG
>CAXUFZ010000137.1:0-9266 GCA_964250345.1 uncultured Rubrobacteraceae bacterium | reverse complement strand
CGACCTGACGGCGATGCAGTCCACCGAGGGGATCGAGGTCGAGACGGTGCCGGGGATCACGGCGATGCAGGAGCTGGCGTCGCGGAGCGGGACGGTGCTGCTGGAGGGCGACGAGCGGCTGGCGTTGTTGCCGTTCACGGCGGGGGAGGAGCACCTGCGGGCGGCGCTCGCGTCTTTCGAGACGGTGGTCTGCTACAAGGGCGGGAGCCGGACGCGGGAGGTGCTCGGCGTGGCCGAGGGGGCGGGGAGGCTCGATGGGTCGGTGTACGGGGCGAGGCTCGGGATAGCGGGAGAGGAGATCCTGCCGGCGGCCGAGATGGCTGGGCGCAAGGGGACTTACCTGTCTACGGTGATCTTTACCAGAGAGGCGGAAGAGCTTGGGTAAGGTTTGGTTCATAGGCGCGGGGCCGGGTTCACCGGACCTCTTGACCATCCGGGGCGCGCGGCTCATCGGCGAGGCCGACGTCGTCATCTGGGCCCGGAGCCTCGTCCACGAAGACGTTCTGGAGTATGCCCGGCCGGACGCCGAAGTCGTCGAGTCCACGACCATCCCGCTCGAAGGTGTGCGGGAGCTCTACGAGCGCGCGGTTCAGGAAGACTTGAAGGTCGCCCGGGTTCATTCCGGGGACCCCAGTTTGTACGGGGCGGTGATGGAGCAGATCGAGCGTTGCGAGGAGATAGGGCTCGGGTGGGAGATCGTGCCTGGCGTCTCTTCCCTGGGCGCCGCGGCGGCGGCCATCGGGCGCGAGCTGACCGTCCCGGAGGTCTCCCAATCCGTCATCCTGACACGCCGGGCCAGCCGCACCCCGATGCCGGACGGCGAGGACATAAAGAGCTTCGCCGGGCACGGGACGACCATGGCGATCTTCCTCTCCGCCGCCAAACCCCGCGCTTTGCAGGAAGAACTTCTCGAAGGCGGCTACGCGCCGGAGACGCCGTGCGCCGTCGTCTACCGCGCGAGCTGGCCGGACGAGGAGGTCATCGAGTGCCAACTGGAGGAGTTGGCGGACAGGATACGGGCCGCGGGTTTCACGCGGCAGGCCCTGATCCTGGTGGGCCCCGGCCTCGCCGCCGGCGGGACCCGATCCCACCTCTACAGCCCGACCTTCTCCCACATGTTTCGTAAGGCGAACCAGGAGGCCTGAGGGCCACCCTATGCCCCCGCGCAGGCTACGAGAGCCGTCCATGCCGCCGAGCATGGCGAAGGTCAAGGGCGAGAAGCTCAGGACCGGCTGGACGACCGGCGCCTGCTCCGCCGCCGCGGCGAAAGCGGCGGCCACGGCCCTCGCCACCGGCGAGTCCCAGGCCCGCGTGGACGTAAAGCTCCCTAGAAAAGGCGAAGATCGGCGCGTCGAGTTCCCCGTCCAGCGATGCGACCTCGGCGAAGGCTGGGCCGAGGCCGTCGTCGTCAAGGACGCCGGGGACGACCCGGACGTGACCGACGGGGCGCATCTGACGGCCCGCGTCTCGTGGAGGGAAGAGCCGGGCCTCGACCTCGACCGGGGCGAGGGTGTGGGGCTCGTCACCAAGCCCGGGCTCGGGCTCGAGGTCGGGGGGCCGGCGATCAACGCGACGCCGCGGCGCATGATCTCCTACTCGGTAAAAGAAGTCGTCGACCCGGACGAACGAGGCCTCCGCGTCGTCGTAAGCGTCCCCGGCGGCGAAAGAATGGCCGAGAAGACGACCAACGCCCGCCTCGGCATCGTCGGCGGCATCTCCATCCTCGGCACGACCGGCATCGTGCGACCGTTCTCGACCGCCGCGTGGGCCGCGAGCGTCGTCCAGGCCGTGAACGTCATGGGCGCCCAGGGGCACGGGACCTTCGTTCTATCGACCGGGGGGTTGACCGAGAAGGCCGCGATGCGCCTCCTGCCGGACCTCGAGGAGGTCTGCTTCGTCGAGGTGGGGGACTTCACCGGGCAGGCCATAAAGCGGGCGGTGGAGAACGGTCTTGAGGCGTGCTTCTTCGTCGGGATGGCCGGCAAGATCTCCAAGCTCGCCGCCGGCGTCATGATGACCCACTGGACCCGCTCCAAAGTGGATAACGAGCTGCTCGCCCAGGTGACGGAGAGGGCCGGCGGACCGCCCGCCCTCGTCGAAGAGGTCAAGGGCGCGAACACCGCCCGCCACGCCTACGAACTCTGGCGCTCGGCGAAGCTGGAGAGGGCACCGCACCTGCTCTGCGAGGAGGCCGCGAACAACCTGAAAGAGTACGCCGAACACAAGCTAGAAGTCCACGTCATCCTGGTTGACTTCGACACGCTCGACCCCGCCGGCGCGAGCCCCGGCGCCCTCGAAGAGACGACCTGGGGCGCCGCGTGAACCGCATAGCCGTGATCGGCCTGGACGGAAGTACCCTCGCCCCGGAGGCCGGGAAGCTGCTCCACGAAGCCGCGCTGGTGGCCGGCGGCAAGCGCCACCTGGTAGACCTCGGCATCGAGCCCGAGCGGTCGACCCTTCTGGAAGGGAACCTCTCCGGCGCGCTCTCCCGGATAGAAGAGGCCGAAGGTCCGGTCGTCGTGCTCGCCTCCGGGGACCCTGGCTTCTTCGGCGTCGCGCGCCTGCTGGGGGAGAGGTTCGGAGCAGAGAACCTGCGCGTCCTGCCCGCCGTCTCCTCCGTCGCCCTCGCCTTTGCCCGCGCCGGGCTCTCGTGGGACGACGCCGTCACCGTGAGCGCCCACGGCCGCGAGCCCCGTCGGGCCGTCAACGTCTGCCGCGCCCACCCCAAGGTCGCCGTCCTCACGTCGCCGGATTTCGGTCCCGCCGAGCTCGCCCGGGCCCTCGACGGCCACGACCGCACCTTCTTTGTCGCGGAGAGCTTGGGCGGCCCGGAGGAGCGCGTGTTTCGCGGGAGCGCCACGGACGTTGCGTCGATGAGTTGGGAGGATCCCAACGTCGCACTCGTTCTGGACGAGACGAGGATCGCCGGGAAGAGAGGTTGGATCTCCACCCGCGCCGGGAGCGTTCAGAGATGGGCCTTGCCCGAGGCCGAGTTCGAGCACCGCTCCGGCATGATCACCAAGAGCCCAACCCGCGCCGTCGTCCTCTCCCGCCTCGGCCCGGGCCCCGGCGACCTCGTCTGGGACGTCGGCGCGGGGTCCGGCTCCGTCGCCATCGAGTGCGCCCGCCTCGGGGCCGCCGCGGTAGCCGTCGAACGCGACCCCGAGAGCTGCGCCCGCCTCCGCCGCAACGCCGACCGGCACGGCGTGGACGTACCTGTGGTCGAGGGTGAGGCTCCTGAAGCGTTGCGGGACTTGCCCGAGCCCGACGCCGTCTTCGTCGGCGGGACGGGCGGAGCGTTTGAGGAAACCGTCAAGCTCTGCGCCGTCCGCACGTGGCGGTCCGTCGTCCTGGCCCTCGTCGGGCTCGAGCGCGTCGTGCCCGCTGGAAAGATGCTGGAAGACTGCGGGCTGGAGGTGGAGAGTGTTTTTCTCCAAAGTTCCCCCGTAAAGGGCGTCGGGTCGATGCACCGGGTTTCGCCTGAGAGCGCCGTCTTCGTAGTCTCCGGGAGCCGGCCGTGATCGGGCTGGTCGCCGCCACCGCGAACGGCCGCCGCAACGCGGCCCACCTCGCGCAAGTCTGGGACGAAGCCCGCCTCTACGAAGGCAGGCCGAGGGAGGCGCTCGACCTGGCCTGGCGGGATTGCGACGCTATCGTCCTCTTTCTCGCCACCGGCGCCGCCGTCCGCCTCGTCGCGCCGCTGCTGCGGGACAAGCGCACCGACCCCGGCGTCGTCGTCGTGGACGATGCGGGCACGTTCGCCGTCGCCCTCGTCGGGGGGCACGACGGCGGCGCGAACCGGCTGGCGGAGCGGGTGTCGGATGCGTTGGGCGTCGCGCCCGTCGTTACCACCGCGAGCGACGGGCTCGGCGTCCCCGCGCTGGACTCTTTCGGGAGGAGAATCGGCCTCCAGCCCGAAGAAGATTCGGACTTCGCCGCCGTGGGCGCGGCGCTCGTCTCCGGCGGGCCGGTGCGCTTCGTCTCCGATCAACGCCGGCCGGTCGGGCCGCTGCCGGGGAACGTAGTTCCCGCGGACGAGCCCGAACCGCCGCTCATCTTCGTCTCCGACCGGCTCGTGCACGTCCCGCGTCCCGCGGTCGTCTACCGGCCGCCGTCGCTTATCGTCGGGGTTGGCTGCAGCCGCGGGGTCGGGGCCGATGAGATTCTGGGCCTGCTCCGCTCGACCCTGGAAGAAGCCGGACTATCGGAGAAGAGCGTCGCCGCCCTAGAGAGCATCGACGCGAAGCGCGACGAGGCCGGTCTGCTCGAAGCGGCGGAAAGATTGGGCGTGCCGGTGCGTTTCCGTTCGGCGGGGGAGTTGTCCGCCGTGGAAGCGCCGAACCCGTCGTCAGTCGTGCGGGAGGCGGTCGGGACGCCGAGCGTGGCGGAGGCTTCGGTGCTGGCCTCCGGGGCGGCGCTCGTGGTCGAGAAGCGGAAGTCCGGGATGGCGACCGTCTCTATGGGGCGACTGCCCGTGCGGGGGAGGTTGTTGCTGGTGAGCCTGGGACCCGGGGAGGACGCCCTGATCCCACCGCTCGCCCGCGACGCCCTGGCCGCCTCGGAACTCGTCGTCGGCCTCGGCCAGTACGTCGACCGCGTCCGCCACCTCCTGCGGCCGGGGACAAAGGTCCTCACGCTGCCTTTGGGCGATGAGATCGCCCGCGCCGAAGCCGCCATAGAGGAGGCCCGCGCCGGCGGGGCCGTCTCCCTCGTCTCCAGCGGCGACGTCGGCGTCTACGCCATGGCCTCGCCCGCCCTGGAACTGGCGGGCGGCGCCCTAGACGTAGCAGTCGTCCCCGGCGTCACGGCGGCCCCGGCGGCCGCCTCCCTGCTCGGCTCCCCCCTCGGCCACGACCACTGCTCGATAAGCCTCTCCGACCTCTTGACGCCCTGGTCCGTCATAGAACGCCGTGTCGAGGCCGCCGCCCTCGGCGACTTTGTCGTCTCCCTCTACAATCCCCGCTCGAAGAACCGCGACTGGCAATTGGGCAAGGTCAAGGAGACGCTCCTGAACCACCGCTCCCTTGACACCCCGGTCGGCATCGTCAAGGACGCCTACCGACCGACCCAGACCGTCGCCCTGACGACCCTCGCCTCCCTGCGCCCCGAGGACGTGGACATGCTCACCGTCGTCGTGGTCGGCAACTCCCAGACAAAGCTCGTCTCGGGCCGCATGGTAACCCCGCGGGGCTACCTGCCGTGAACAGCCTCTTCGCCGTCACGGACGCCTGCGCCGGCTGCGGCGCGTGCATAAAAACCTGCCCCGAGAAAGCAATAAGACCGGCCCCCAAAGGCCACGGCTCACCCCTCATCGTCCTCGCAGACCGCTGCTCGGGTTGCGCCGAATGCGCCGAGGTCTGCCCGGTCTCCGCGTGCGTCGAGGTGGGAAGTGCCGGGAGTCGGGAGTCGGGAGTCGGGAGTCGGGAAACGCCGCGGTCGTCCTTCACGACTCCCGGGGGTTCAGGCGACGGCCGATGAGACGCGTCCATCCGATAGAGGCGGAGAGTTACCGCATCCTGCGCGGGCTGGTGGACCTGTCGCATCTCGGGCCGTTGGGGCGGGCCGTGGCGGAGCGTGTGATCCACGCCTCCGCCGACCCGGAGTACGCGGAGACCCTCGTCCTCGACGAGACGGTCCTCGAAGCCGGTCTCGACGCCCTGCGCGAAGACTCGCCCGTCGTCACGGACGTGGGGATGGTGGCGGCCGGGATCACGGCCCGAGAGACGCTCTGCCTCGTCGCCGACCCCCGTGCCCGCGAACTATCCGAAGAGCTCGGCATTACACGCTCGGCGGCGGGATTCAGGCTCGCGACCGAGAGGGTCGGACCCAGGGCCGTTTGGGTTGTCGGGAACGCGCCCACTGCATTGTTCGAACTCCTAAAAACGGACATTAGTCCGGCATTGATTGTCGGGTTGCCTGTCGGCTTCGTCGGCGCGACGGAGTCGAAGGACGCGTTGTTGGAGACTGGGTTGCCGGGCGTGGCGAACCGGGGACCGAAGGGCGGGTCCGCGGTGGCGGCGGCGGCTTTGAACGCGCTTATCTATTACGAGGAGGTCTGATATGCAGAAGATGGTCGGCATCGGGAAGAAGAGCGGGGGGCGCGGGGAGGGGGGCGGACCTGGGCTCCTGATCCTGGGTCACGGCAGCCGCGATCCCCGCGGCGCCGAGGAGTTCCACGAGCTGGTCGATCTTGTCCGGGAGCGCAACCCCGGTCTGCCCGTAGAGGGCGGCTTCATCGAGCTCTCGCGGCCCCCGATCTCCGAGTGCGTCAATCGGATGGCAGAGAAAGGAGCGACAAACGTCGCAGCCGTCCCCCTGATGCTCCTCGCCGCGGGGCACGCCAAGGACGACATCCCGGCGACGCTGGTGCGGGAAGGTGTCGACCACCCGGAGATGACCTTCAAGTACGGTCGCGCCCTCGGGGTTCGGCCGGAGCTTTTGGAGCTGATGGACGAGCGCGTCTCGGCCGTGATCTCCGAAGAAGAGAAGCCGGAGACGGCCGTGCTCGTCGTCGGGCGCGGTTCCTCGGACCCCGACGCGAACTCCGACCTCGCCAAGATCTCGCGCCTCTTCTACGAGGGCCGCCCGTACCCGCAAGTAGAGAGCGCCTTCGTCAGCATGACGCCGCCGACCGTAGAGGAGGGCCTCGATCGCTGCCGCAGGCTCGGCGCGGAGCGGGTCGTCGTCTTCTCGTACTTCCTCTTCGCGGGTGTCCTGGAGGAGCGCATCCGGGAGCAGACCGGGGCCTTCGCCGCCGCGCACCCCGACGTGGAGGTGCGCTACGCCGGGTACTTCGGCCCCGACGCGAAGGTCGCGGACCTTCTGATGGAGCGCTACGCCGAGGCCGTGCAAGGCGACATCCGCATGAACTGCGACGTCTGCGTGCACCGGGTCGCGCTCCCCGGCTTCGAGGAGAAGGTAGGCGCGCCCGCCCCCCCCCCCAACCACCCCCCCCACCCCCGGCCCGCCCCGAAGCACCGCCCCCCACACCACTAGGCCGCCGGCTTGAGCCTCGAAGACAGGGTACGGGAGCTCGCGGCTGAGGTCCCGCCGTTTGACGAGGGCGCCGCCGCAGAGGCCCGGGAGCGGCACGCGACGCTCACGAAGCCGCCCGGAAGCCTCGGGCGCCTGGAGGATCTCGGCTCGCGGCTCGCGGGGATGGCGGGGGTGTGCCCGCCGCCCGTGCCCGAAAACCCCGCGGTCATCGTCTGCGCCGGGGACCACGGCGTCCTGGACCGCGGCGTCTCGCCCTGGCCGCGCGAGGTCACGGCGGCGATGGTTCGCAACTTCTGCGCCGGGGGCGCTGCCGTCAACGCCATCGCGAAGACCGCTGGCGCGCGCGTCAGCGTGCTCGATGTCGGCGTTGTGGAAGAACTGGAACGACACCCGTCGCTGCGGGGCGCAAAGGTCAGGCCCGGCACGGACGACCTTGGCCGCGGGCCGGCGATGGGCCGGGAGGAGGCCGCGCGGGCCGTGCTGGCGGGGGCCGGTGTTGCCGAGGAGCTCGTCGAGAGCGGGGGCGTGGACCTGCTCGTGACCGGCGATATGGGCATCGGCAACACGACGCCCGCCGCGGCGCTCGTCTCCGCCTTCACGGGCCGTCCCCCGAAGGAGACCACCGGCCGCGGCACCGGCATAGACGATCAAACCTTCGGCCTCAAAGTACGGATAATAGAGGAAGCATTGGAGCTCCACCGGCCGGACCCGGAAGATCCCATCGGCGTACTCGCGGCCCTCGGCGGGCTCGAACATGCGGCCGTCGTCGGCCTGATCCTGATGGGCGCGGCATACGGCGTGCCCGTGGTCCTGGACGGCGTGGTCTCCAACTCCGCCGCCCTCGTCGCCCGGGCCTTGGCACCGGATAGCGTCAGCTACGTCGTGGCCGGACACCTCTCCGTCGAGCCGGGCGCGAATATCGCCCAGGACCGTCTTGACCTTCGACCCCTCCTCGACCTCGAAATGCGCCTCGGCGAGGGGACCGGCGGCCTTCTCGCCGTCCCCCTGGTCCAGGCAGCCGCCCGCACGCTCGACGAGATGGCGACCCTCGAAGACCTGGGCATCGGTTGAACGGGCTCACCGCGCAGGCCGTCCTGTCCCTCGGCAGCCCGCTCGCCCGCGAGGTCGAGGTGCACGAGGCGCTCCCTTCCACCCAGGATCGCGCCCGCGAGCTCGCCCGCGCCGGGGCCCCGCACGGGACGCTCGTCGTCGCCCGCATCCAGACCGGCGGCCGGGGCAGGCTCCGCCGAACGTGGGGTTCCCCGGCGGGCGGGCTCTGGATGTCCCTCGTTCTCCGCCCCGACCTCGAAGCGAGCGCCGCCCCCCGCGTCACCCTGACCGCGTCCGTCGCCGTGACCAAGACGCTCCGTGAGCTCGGGGTGGACGCCGGCATCAAATGGCCCAACGACGTCCTCGTCGAGCCGGGTGGAAGGAAGATCTGCGGCATCCTCGCCGAGTCTAGCCTCTGTGTTCCGGCGCCCGAACGGCCAAGCCGTGTCGAGCACGTCATCCTCGGTGTCGGCCTCAACGCCAACCTGGATCCCGCCGATCTCGACGTTCCGGATCGCGCGGCCACAACCCTCCGATCCGAGCTAGGTCCCGACGTGAAGTCTCGGGATTTACTCGACCGCCTGCTCTCGAACCTCGACGCCGCGCTTGATCGAATACAAAATTTCTCGGAGATACTCGACGACTGGAAGGCCTTAAGCCTTACGCTGGGCGAGCGCGTTCTCGTCCGACGTCCCGACGAATTGCTGGAAGGGATGGCGGCGAATGTAAACTCCGGAGGAGCATTGCTGCTCGAAACGGCAAACGGGATGGTCGAACTTTACGAAGGGGAAGTAGAGCAGCTCCGGCGAGATCCTACTTGAACGCTCCCGCGGCGTTACCGAGGCGAGCCCGAGGGACTTTACAAACGGGGAGTCGATCAACCCCGAAACCGCCCGGTGAACAGTTCGAATGTGCGCCTGGAAGGATTCGAACCTCCGACACATGGTTTAGGAAACCAATGCTCTATCCCCTGAGCTACAGGCGCAAGGCGAAAATCAGTCTATCGTGAGAGGGGCTTCGGTGCCAACGTTCGCGCGGGCTTTTTCGGGCGGGGTAGTCCGGTGGACGAAGACGCCGTATACGTCTGCTCAGGCGACGTTTGAGCCGGATATTGGGAATGAGACGGGCATCGTGCCACATTTTATATGCCCGTATTCAGTTGAATAGCTATGTGCAAGCGCGTATCATGCGGTCGCTCGTTCCTTAGATGGGGTCAAGGG
>CAXUFZ010000136.1:0-9709 GCA_964250345.1 uncultured Rubrobacteraceae bacterium | reverse complement strand
CCCTCACCAACGAAGCCCTCCCCACCGCCCCCCTCATCCAACGCCTCAGACTCCGCCGCTCCCGCAAAAACGCCATAGACGCCCTCGCCGAAGCCCGGGAAGCCCTCCCCCCGGAGGCACTCCGCACCTCGAGGCA
Organism: uncultured Rubrobacteraceae bacterium; assembly: GCA_964250345.1. Lineage (GTDB taxonomy): Bacteria > Actinomycetota > Rubrobacteria > Rubrobacterales > Rubrobacteraceae > Rubrobacter_D. The sequence goes on along the minus strand of CAXUFZ010000136.1, from coordinate 9,573 downwards.
AGAGCAACAATAAACACTCCAAACCATTCCACACACAACCGCAATGAACACCCAAAGCGCCGGTCCGATCCACCGACCCATGTAGGGGCGGGTTTCAAACCCGCCCGCGCCCAACGTAACGTAGACCCGGCCGGTCGACACCCGAACGGCGAAATCTAAAAGCGAGATCGTAGACCGGAGCGTGCGCGAAGACCGAAGGAAGGAGCTACACCGCGAGTATCTCCCGCACCTCGGGGACTTCGCGCCGGATCAGGGTCTCTATGGCGTAGGCGAAGTCTAGCTGGGAGAGCGGGCATCCCTTGCAAGCGCCGAGCATCTGGATGCTGACAGAGCCGGTCTTCTCGTCGCAGGCGACGACGCGGGCGTCTCCACCGTCGGCCCGGAGCGCCGGGCGGACCTTGTCGAGCGCCTCTTCGACCCGGCTGTGCATGTCGCGCTTCTCCTCCAATGCGGGGCCGATTATATCTGAGTATCCGAACGGGTTTGGATCAAGCGGTAGTAGAATGGGGCGCCTAGAGCTGTCAGCGCCTTTGGAAGGAAGTCTATGGAAGACGAAGGCCGGAACCTACTCGTTATCGGCGCGCCCGAGCACGATGCCGACACCTATCACCTCTCCGGGTTCCTGGCGCCGGACGACCTGATCTGCCTGCGCGTGGCCGGCAAGAAGCACCTGGCCGTCTCCTCCCTGGAGTACGGACGCGCAAAGAAGACCGCCCCCGTGGACGAGCTCCTCTCCTACGAGGAGTTGGAGATCCCGAAGCTCTCACGCGAGCTCAAAAGCGGCGCCAAGGCCTACGCCGCCGCCATCTGGAACCTCCTCGAAAGGCTAGGCGCCTCGAACTCCCCCCTCGTCGTCCCGTCGAACTTCCCCATCGTCCACGCAGACGAGCTCCGCGCCCGCGGCCTGACGCTCACCCCGAACGGCAAGCTCTTCGACGGCCTCCGCCGCGCCAAGACCCGGCAAGAGGTGTCATATATAGAGGAAGCCCAGGACGCCGTCGAAGCCGCCTGCGCCCACGCCGCAGACATCTTGAGGGAGGCCGGGGTCGGCGACGACGGAACGCTCCTCTGGCGGGGCGAGACGCTCACCAGCGAGGTCCTGCGCTCCGAGATCAACGTGGAGCTTCTGCGCCGCAACTGCCTCGGCGACGGCACCATAGTGGCCGGCGGCGTCCAGGCCACCGACCCGCACGAGCGCGGAAGCGGTCCCCTGAAGGCGGGAGAGGCGATCATCATAGACATCTTCCCCATGGACCTCTCGACCCGCTACCACTCGGACATGACCCGCACCTTCGTCAAAGGCGAACCGAACGCCGAACTGCGGAGGATGTACGACGCCGTCCTGGAGAGCCAGGAGACGGCGCTCGCCATGATCGGCCCCGGCGTCGACGGCAAGGCCGTCCACGACAAGGTCTCCGACGTGCTGCACGAAGCAGGCTACAAGACCCAGAAACACGACCGCGAAGAGGGCAAGCCGCTCACCGAAGGCTTCTTCCACGGCACCGGCCACGGCGTCGGGCTCGAGATCCACGAAGCGCCCCGCCTCGGCGTCACGGGCCAGGAACTCATCCCCGGCGACGTCATCTCGGTCGAACCCGGCCTCTACTACCCCGAAATAGGCGGCGTCCGTATCGAAGACCTGGTCCTCGTCACCGAGGACGGCTGCCGCAACCTGATGCAACTCCCGAAGGAGTTTGTCGTTTAGCTATCGGGATCTGCCGTCTATGCGGACCCTTGTCCTGATAAAACACTCGGTCCCTATTGTCGAGCGAAATGTCGCACCGCGGGATTGGCGTCTCTCTGACGAGGGTCGCCGTCGGAGCGTAGCGTTGGCGCAACGCCTCGAACGATATGGGCCCCGCGTCGTCGTCGCCAGCGAGGAGGCGAAGGCGGTTGAGACGGCGAAGATAGTGGCGGAGCGTTTGGGAATCGGGTGCTTCGTGCGTCCGGAGTTGCACGAGCATGATCGGACGGGCGCGCCGTTCTTGAGCGACGAGGATTTCTATCGAACGGCGGGGACCTTCTTCGAGAAGCCGGAGGAGCCAGTCTGGGGTAACGAGACGGCGGGAGAAGCCGCCAGGAGGTTCGAGGGCGCCGTGCGGGCCGTGCTCGAAGAGTGGAAGGGGGAGGTGGTCGCGGTGGTCGCGCACGGGACTGTGAACGCGCTCCTCATCGCCCGGCACGATGAGATCGACGCGCACGAACTCTGGAGGGGGCTTGGTCTATCCTCTTTTTGCGTGCTCGCGTCGGGCTTCCGGTTGATGGAGGTCGTCGGCCGGATCGTCTAGTCGGTCCGGCGATCCCTGTAGACCTTGCGCCACTCCTTTTGCGCGCCTTCGGCCGACCGGCCCTGCCAGCGCTCGCCGAGGTGGGCGGGGATCTCGTATCCGCAGGCCGCGCAGGTGTCCGTCTGGAAGACGGAGGTCCACGGGTCGGCGAGATCGTGAACGGGCTCGATCATCGTGCGGATATCGGTCCCGCGTGAGCCGCACTCCGGGCAGAGGAAAGACGCACTGTGGTTCCCCGGGCTCATTCGCCCTGGCGGGAGTTGTAGATCTCGCCTCCCAGGTCGGCGTACTCGCGCAGCACGGCGACGGCCTCCTCGCGCAGGACGTTCAGCTCTACGGCGATGCCGCGGTCTTCCAGGGAGCCGGCCCACTCGGCCATCTTGGCGCCCTCGTCGAAGCCGACAGCGCGGGCGTCCTCGTCGCGGGCGCCGCAAACGAGGCCGCGGACGCCGGACCAGGGGATTGCGCCGAGGCACATCGCGCAGGGCTCCGTCGAGGCGACGAGCTCGTAGGGCGGGAGGCTCTCGCCTCCGAGGTCGAAGGTCCCGGCGACCCTCTGGGCGACCATGATCGCCACCATCTCCGCGTGGAAGACCGAGCAGCCGGACCCCACCACGAGGTTGACGCCCGGCGCGAGAAGCCGGCCCGACGCCCTCTCGAAGATCGCGGCGCCGAACGGCCCCCCCGTCCCCTGCCGCACGTTCTCGCGGGCGAGGTCCACGGTCAACCGCATCCGATCCTCGACCGTCGGGTGATCCCTCCCCTTTTCGGATAGGAATCGCCCCACCCAGTCGGGAAGCCGCATCGTCACTTCGGGGAAGCTCGTATGTCCTGCGTCCGTCACGAGACGCGCATGATAGCAAGCGACCGGCGGGATGCTACAGTGGGGGCGAAGGAGCGACGGGAGGAACCACTTTGGAGACCAGACGACTGGTGGATGAGATCTCTTTCTCCGAGGAGAAGATGCGGAAGAACGCCCTCTTCGACTCGCCGAACCTCTTCTACGACGCCTACTGCCTCCTCCCGGGCCAATCCCAGAAAATCCACGCCCACGAGGACTCGGACAAGGTCTACTTCGTCGTACGCGGCTCCGGTCGATTCACCGTCGGCGACGAAGAGTCGGACCTGACCGAGGGCCACGCCGTCATCGCGCGGGCCGGCCAGCCCCACGGCGTCCGCAACGACGCCGGCGACGAGCTCGTCCTGCTCGTCACCATGGCGCCGAGGCCCGCCTGACGATGCCGGCCAGGGAAGCCCCGAAGCCGCCCTACGTGCTCCTCTACGAAGAGGCCGCCCCCGGCATGGAGCCGCTCCTCATCTCCATCGACGACAGGCCCTCGCTGCCGCTCTTCGACTCCGCCTCCAAAGCCCAAACCTTCCTCGACTCCACGGACTTCGGCCCCGACTGGAAGCCCGTCGAGGTCTCCGGCGCCGGCCTCATCGTCGCCCTCGAATCCTGCCGCGACAGGGCCGAATACGTCGCCCTCGACCCGCCGCCGGCCGGGGAGGGAGGCATGAAGGTCGAGATGGGACGCCTCGAAGAGCTTATAGAAGCCCTCCAGACGGGCCGGGACGAGACGGACCTTTTCGGGCTCGGGGGGCTCGACCGCAATTAGGGCGCGAAGGTTCGAGAAACAGCCTTCGGGTTTCCCCGGGCTGAAACCGTGTCGGCGGTCAGCTTGGCGAGACGCTGCCTGTTTTTAGGGTGCCATCGGCTCATAAGGCGTCTCGTTCTGCATATCCCTCGACAAGCGTATACCCGGCTCGCCAAGTACCGCCGTCCACGACCACAGCGTAGCGTCGGCGTGAGGATCGTCCTTCGGTTCGTTAGCGCGCACGCATACCCCACCATCCGGGTCGGCGAGGATGAACTGGACATCCTCCTCGGTGAGTCCGGCGCGATCCTCGAACCAACTCTGGAAGTTTCGGGCGCGAGCCTCGTCGTTCGGGACGCGCTCCTCCGTCTCGTAGACCTTCATCTCCTCCGAGACGAAGCGGTTGGCGAGGAAACCGAAGCCGTTCGGAAATCGAGTGGTCTTTGCTCTCTCTGGGCTCACGTCGACCGCGGCGACGTCCCCGAAGGCGTCGGCGAGCAAGAAGGCCGTGTTCGAGACGTGCGGGACGCGCTCCAGGAGCGCCGAGGCTTCTGCGGTGGTCCGGCAATTATCCAGTACGTAACGGACCGCCAGCGTGAACAAGAAGCCGGGGCGGCGTTCGCGCCCGGGAGGTCCACTGTGGGCGATCGCGAGCCCGGCCTCGTTGAGCCCGTCGTGGCGTCCGACGTAGTGATCCGAGCAGCCGACGTGGGCGAGTCGTCCTGCCGGACGGGTTCGGTAGACCTCGCTGTATTTCGCGAAAGAGCGGAAGAAGTCGTAGTTGCGTCCGAACAAGGGCTTGCCGTCCGCGGTGTGCTCTCCCGCAACGGCAACCACGGAGCAGCCGGAACCAGGCAGCGTGAGCGGGAGCGCTTTGATGAGATCCGGATCGAACCCGCCCCCGTCGGCCACACCGCGCATCTCTTCCAGCAACTCCGGCGCGTGCTCGCCAATTACAGCGTCACATTCCTGGGAAAACCGCAATTGCTCCTCGGAGATATCCGCTGGAGAGAAGCCTGACCGTCCGAGAAGAGCCCCGTACCGTCGCCCCATCTCGTAGTATCCGCCCGCCAATTCGTACTCGTTCACCGCGATGCGCTCCTTCCTCCGTAGCCCGCAACGTCCGACCGCATCAGCATACGTCCGTTTCCTACGAACGGGTCGTGGGTTGCGTGACGGAGAACATGCCGGTAAGATCGGGATGCTTCGACTGGCTCCAAATTCTCCTGGCCCTGTAGCCCCTGTTGCAGTGCTGGATCTGAGTCGCTAGACACCTCCAGCCAGGACAGTGCAAGCGTAGCCGGCGCAGCTCAGGATCGAGCTTGAGGTTCGGAACCTTTTAGTACCCGGCGGCCTCTCCTTCGCCGCGGGGATCGGCGCCGCCGGCGAAGCGGGTGGGGCGTCCTTCGCGGCCGTATTCGATGGTGAGGCCGTGGGCGTTGCCGAAGCCGAGGTTGTCGACGTAGACGTTGTGGCCGAGGGCCTCGAGGTCGGCGCGAACGGGGGCCGGGATGCCAGGCTCGACGCCGAGGAGGTCCGGGATGATGTAACTGAAGCGGGGGGCGCTTATGGCTTCTTGGACGTCCATGCCGAAGGCCTCGATGTTCGTGATCATCTGCGTCGTCGTCTGCGGGATGGTCCGCCCGCCGGGCGTGCCGAGCGCGACGACGGGCCGTCCGTCTCGCATGACGATCGTCGGGCAGAGCGCGTAGAAGGTCTGGCGGCCGGGATAGACGCCGAAGACGTTCTCTTCGTCGCCCTCCTCCGGCTCGAAGCGGCTCCAGGCGAGCTGGTCGTTGAGCCAGATCCCGGTCCCCTCCGGCATCAGCTTGCTCCCGAAGACGTTGCCTAAAGTCTGCGTCGAGGAGACGACGTTGCCCTCGCCGTCTGCGACGACGAAGTGCGTGGTGTGCCCCTGCGCGCCCGGCGTCCCCGCCGACGCGAACTCCTCTGGCGCGCTCTGCACCGAGGCGGTCGCGGAGGCGCTGGCCGAGGCGCTGGCGGAGGCGCTCGCGGAGGCCGCGCCCGGGCCGGTGGTGGGGACGTAGCCCGTCGGGGAGCAGCTCGTGGCCGAGTCGGAGGTGAAGGGCGAGTCGTTGGGACCGGCGGCGGAGAAGTCCACGGCGGCGGCCTGTCGTCGCAGATAGTTTTGCGAAAGGAGCCGGTCGAGCGGCGGGTCGGCGGCGTAACGGCTGGTCCGGTTGTAGGAGTTCTTGGAGATCTCCGTGAGCGCGTGGACGTAGGGCTGGCTGTTCTGGCCGAGGGAGGCGGGGTCGAGTTGGCCCATCGTCCCGAGCCGGACGAGGGCGCCCCACGCGGTCGACGGCGGGCCGGAGGTGACGATCCGCTCCTCGCCGTAGTCGGCGCTTATGGTGTCGCGCCACCGGGCGCGGTCCTCCAGCAGGTCCTGTTCCGTGAGGAAGCCGCCGTTACGTTGGGCCTCGGCGACCATCGCCTGGCCGAGGTCGCCGCCGTAGACGGCGTCCGATCCGTCCTCGGCGATGGTCCTCATGGAACCGGCCAGGTCCTCCTGCACGAGGCGGTCGCCCGTGGTCAGGGGGACGCCGCCCTGGCCGTAGATCTCCTGGGCGTTGGCGGGAAATGCGGAGTATTCCGAGCCGATCCAGCCGGCCGTCTCCTCCCGGACGACGAACCCGTCCTCGGCGTACCCGATGGCGGGCTCGAAGAGCCGGGACCACTCCTTCTCGCCGTACTCCTTCCACATCAGTTCCCAGGCGTTGAGGTTGCCCGGCGTGGAGACCACGGGTCCGCCGCAGCGGTTCTCCTGGTAGTTCGGCGTCGGCGGCTGGAAGATGGAGGGGTCGAGCGAGACCGGCGTCCGGCTGCCGGTCTCCAGGAAGCGCGTCTCCCCCGCCTCGGCGTCGTAAACAACCGTCGCCCCGTACCCGCCGACGCCGCTCATCATCGGCTCGACGACGTTGAGGGCCGCGCCGACGGCCACCGCCGCGTCGAACGCGTTGCCGCCGTCCGACAGGATCTCGACCCCCGCCCGCGTCGCCAGCGGGTGCCCCGAACTGACCATCCCGTTCGTCCCCAACGCCGCCCGCGAAGCCGTGCTCGTCGTCGCCGGCCCGTCCCGCAACTCCGGCTCAGGCCCGGCCTGGGTTCTTTCGGTCCTCTCCCCGCCAGACAGCCCAGTCTCTTCCACGGTCGTCTCTTCCGCAGTGGTCTCACCGACAGCGGCTTCCTCGACCGTAGATTCCTCCGCGGTCGTACGCCCCGCGACCCGTTCCTGGCCGGCTTGTCCGCCCGACCCGTTTTGCTCCGGCGTAGGTTGTGCGCCGCAGGAGCAAAGGATAAGGACGAACAGGACGAGGAGGAGCCGCTTCACCCCCGCCTACGCCCCGTCCGTCCTGCGCCCCAAAAGCTCTAGGCCTTGAGCCTCTCCATGTGCTCTTTGCGGAACTTCGCCACCTTCGGCGCGATGATGACCTGGCAGTACGGCTGGTAGCCGTTGCTGGCGAAGTAGTTCTGGTGGTACTCCTCCGCCACGTAGAACTCGTCGAAGGGCACGACCTCCGTCACGATGGGGTCGTCCCAGATGCCCTCGGCCTCGATGTAGGCGATGACCTCTTCGGCCACCTTCTTCTGCTCCTCGTCGTGGTAGAAGATCCCCGAGCGGTACTGCGTGCCCACGTCGGCGCCCTGCCGGTTCAGGGTCGTCGGGTCGTGGGTGGCGAAGAACACCTCGAGGATCTCCCGGAAAGACACGACCCCGGGGTCGAACGTCACCTGCACGACCTCCGCGTGCCCCGTCGTCTCGCTGCACACCTGGCGGTAGGTCGGGTTCTCCACCTGCCCGCCGGAGTAACCGGACTCGACCTTCTCCACCCCCCGCACCTCAAGAAAGACCGCCTCCGTGCACCAGAAGCACCCGCTCCCGAGCGTCGCTACCTCCGTGCGTCCCGCGCCATTGCCAAGATCCATGATCCCTCTTTCCGTATGCTTTCTGCATATCCGGTATACCGCATTCCGGCGGGGGATGCAGGTAGAGACGACACGTTACCGGGCCTGGTGCGGCTAGTCGTCTACTTCGCCCTCGAAGACGGCGAAGGCGGCGCCCTGGGGGTCCATGAGGGCCGAGATCCTGCCCGCTTCGAGGTCCATCGGCCTGGCCAATACCCGTCCGCCGAGCTCGCGGACCTTCGCAGCGGCCCCGTCGCACGACGCGACCGTGAAGTAAGGGAGCCAGTACGGCGGCGCATCACCGTGGGCCTCCGTCATCGGCATGACGCCGCCGTTGATGGAGCCGGAGTTCGCTATCGTGACGTAGGCCAGCTTGCCTTCGTACTCCTGCGGCTCCATCTTCCACCCGAAGAGGTCCGCGTAGAAAGCGGCGGCCTTCTCCGGCTCGCGGCTCTGCAGCTCGTTCCACGTCATGCAGCCCGCGTCGTTGACCCGCCGCGCCCCGACGTGTCCCTTCGGCTCCCACGCGGCGAGCACCGCGCCGTCGGGGTCCTGGACGACCGCCATCCGTCCCATGTCCGCGACGTCGAACGCCCCGCCGAACGCCGCGCCGCCCAGCGCCCCCGCCCTCTCGGCGGTCGCGTCGGCGCTCTCCACGCTCACGTAGGAGAACCAGTGGGACGGGATGCCCATCTCCCGGCGCTCGGCCTCCAGCTCGTACAGCGCGCAGACGTCGTCGCCGGCGAGGCGCAGCATCGTGTACGTTCCGGCCGCCCCACCAACCACGTCTACGGCCTCCCAACCGAACAGGTCCCCGTAGAAAGCCTTCGCGCCTTCGGGGTCCGTCGTCGCAAGATCCGTCCAGCAGAACGTGCCCGGCTCGTAACTCGTCCTCTCGCCCACACGCTCCTCCTCGTCCGACACCCACCAGAAGTCTAGGGAGGATGCCTTGCCCGCCAAGTAGCAATGTCGCCGGTAGGCTGGATCCGGTGAAGGCGGCAAAGTTTCGGACCTATCCTTCTGGGCTATCCAATTCTTTCGGCCTGACGTCGTGGCGGTCGGCCGCGTGCAGGGCGTAGGCGAGCTGGCCTCCCCCGGCGCGGACCTCCAGGTGGCCGCCGGAGGCCAGCTCCGTCAGCATCTTCTCCGCCTCGGCGACGCTCAGGGAGGTCTCCAGGGCGGCGCGGGCCGCGGTTATCTCCCCGTTGCGCTCCAGCGCGCGGAGCAACTCCTTCTCGCTGCTATCCCTGGATGGACGCACCTCCCGCGCCGCACGCGACCCTACGCCGCGCGCCACAGAACGGCCGATGGCCGGCGCGGCGAAGAAGGCCAGCACGAAGAACAGGGGCACGAGCGGGAAGAACGGAAAGAACGGGCCCGCCGATACCAGCGCAAAGAACCCGGCGAGGATCAGGACCGGCGCGAAGAACAGCGGGAACCCCCCGCCCGGCCGCCTGACGTGAACCGCGCCGCGTCCAGCCGACCTCATGCCGTGCATTTCGTACATCTCCACGCCTCCCACCCCTTCTTTCGGCCCCTTCTAGACGACGACGGGCGGCTCGTCACCGCGGCGACGACCGCGGCCCATGGGCCCGCGGGACGGCCCGGCGCACCCGCGGGCCGACGGACCCCGGGCCCTCCCGAACCGGCGCTTCATGCCCGACGCCCGGCCAAGGGCGAACGCCGCCAGCAGTGTCAGCGCCAGGAAAGGCGGCGGGACGGGTGGGCCGTAGGGACGGCCGTGCATCCGGGGTCCGCCCCGG
>CAXUFZ010000135.1:0-9747 GCA_964250345.1 uncultured Rubrobacteraceae bacterium | reverse complement strand
GCAGCGTGGGGGCGTGCGCCGGCCCCCGCCCGGTGCGGGGGGGTGGTGGGGCGCGGCGGCGGGGGGGCCCGCCCGGGCGCCGCGGTGGCCCAGGAAGCCGCCCCCGACGCCGCGGCGACGGAGCGGCCCACCTTCGGGTCCTCCCTCAAGGACCGCGGCAGGGACGTCGTGCCGGGTCAGCTCATCGTGAAGTACGACGATGGCGTCGGCGCCGGCGCGCGGGCCGACGTGCGGGGCGAGGAGGACCTCGACCGCAAGAAGGACCTGGATCTCATAAACGCCGACGTGGTGAAGGTCGAGGGCCGTTCGGTCGAGGCTGCCATAAGCGACCTCGAAGACGACCCGGACGTCGCGTACGCCACACCGGACCGCATAGTCCGTCCGATGGGCTACGCCGACGAGGAGCGCTTCGGCGAGCTCTGGGGCCTTCGGAACACGGGGCAGGAGATCAAGGGCCGCGCCGGCCAGTCCGACTCCGACGTGGACGCCCCCGAGGCCGCCGACCTCTCGACGGGCGGCAAGGACGTTACCGTCGCCGTCATAGACGACGGGGTGGACTTCGGCCACCCGGACCTCGCCGGCCACCAGTGGGTGAACGAGGGCGAGGTCCCCAACAACAACATCGACGACGACGACAACGGCTACATAGACGACGTCAACGGCTTCGACTTCGCCAACGACGACAACACCGTCCACGACGTCGCGCAGGACTTCCACGGCACGCACGTGGCCGGCACCATCGCCGCCTCCTCCGACGGCGAGAACGTCGTCGGGGTCGCGCCGAACGTCAAGATCATGGCCGTCAAGTTTCTGGGCGGGCCGTTTACGTCCACCTCCACCGCGATAGAGGCCATCGAGTACGCCAGCGACAACGGCGCGAAGATCTCCAACAACTCCTGGGGCTACGTCGGGCTGCCGAGTCCCGCGCTCAAGGACGCCATAGAGGCCTCCAAGATGCTCTTCGTAGCCTCCGCCGGCAACGACGGGCTCAACAACGATACCGGCTTCGACGTCGGACCGTTCAGCGTCAGGGCCTACCCGGCCTCCTACGACCTGCCCAACATCCTCTCCGTGGCCGCAACCAACAACACGGGCCGCCTCGCGCGCTTCAGCAATTTTGGCCGGAAGACCGTGGACGTGAGCGCCCCCGGCGTGGACGTGCTCTCCACCGTCCCCTCCGTCCCGGCCGAGTCCGGCGCCGCGCTCGCCGCGGGGAACCCGAGTACCGACGGGTTCGGGGTCGTCACGCGGCGCGAGGCTTTCGTCGCCGGCTTCGGGATAGAGGAGATCTCCGGCGCGGAGGCCCGCGCGGACTTCATGAACCGGGCCCTGCGGTCCGTCGGCTACTCCGTCTGCGTGGGCGAGGGCCAGCCCTGCCCGGCCGAAGACCGTCCCATCGTCCTGGTGGACGACGACCTGAGCTCCGAGTTCGGGAGGCAGGGCATACCCGACGTGACGCCGACCCTCCGCGCCGCCATCGACGCCAACACGGACGTACCGGTCGAGGTGATCGAGGTCGGGCCCGGCGACGGCCCGAGCTACGAGCAACTCCGCGGCAAGACGGTGGTCTGGGCGACGGGCTGGGCCCCCTTCTCGACGGACAGGCGCTTCACCGAGATCAAGAAGACCCTCACCTTCAACGACCAGAACACCCTGACCCGGCTCCTGAACGGGGGCGGCAACGTGGTCCTGACCGGCATGGATGCCCTCTACGGGATAGAGGACTCGGCCTTCGTCGAGGACGCCCTCGGCGTCGAGGTCCGCGGCGACTACTACACCGGCGTCTTCGAGGGCGGCCCCGCGTTCGGCGGCGAGTCCTACGCGCTCGACGACCCGGAGTTCGCGATCCCCTACTACCACGACGCCGTCACGCCGGTGGCGGCGGACACCTCGACTTTGGGAGACCTCGTTACCCCCGTGGGCTACGAGGAGTACTTCTCCGGCACCTCGATGTCCTCCCCGCACACGACGGGCGTCGCGGCCCTGGCCGCCGGCGAGTACCCCGGCCTCCTGAACAGGCCCGCCGCGCTCAAGCGGCTCGTGATGCAGACGGGCGAGCGCGCGCCGCTCACGCGGGGCCAGACCGCCACCGGCGACCTGGTCAACGCCCGCAAGGCCGTAACGAATACCGCGCCGAGCATCTCGAACACCTCCCCGACGGGCACGACCTCCAACTCCAGGCCCGCCATCCGGGCCAGCGTCGTGGACCTGCAAGAAGCGCTCTCCGACAGGGGTTCCGTGAAGCTCTCCGGCAAGGGCGCCGTGCGCCTCTTCGTCGACGGCAACCGCCGGTTCGACTTCACCTACGACGGCCGCTCCGGCGCGCTCTACCTGGCCGACGCCCCGAGGAGGCAGGGCCGTCACACCGTCAGTGTCATCGCCACCGACGCCCAGGGCGCGACCTCATCCGAGAGCTGGTCGTTCCGGATCAACTGAGCCGGACCCGCCAGCCCAACCAAAGAGGGGGACGGACTTTGGTCCGTCCCCCTCAACTATCTTGGCGACCGATCACCAAGCCGCTCCCCGAACCGGACCCGGATATCCCAACCGTCGTCCGTCACGCGCCCGGGGCCTTTCTACTCCCTACTCACCATTCCCCACTCTCCGGGAGGAGCGAAAGCGACGACCATCACGTCCTGATGTACACGCCCCCGTTTATGTCGAGGGCCTGACCGGTGATGTAGTCGCCGTCCTCGACGAGGTAGCGGGCGGCGCGCGCGATCTCCTCGGGCTTGCCGAAGCGGCCGAGGGGGACGGTCTTGAGGAGCTTCTTCTGGGCCTCCTCGGGGATGCTGGCGACCATGTCGGTCTCTATGAAGCCGGGGCAGAGGGCGTTTACGGTGATGCCGCTGCGGGCGAGCTCCTTGGCGGCGGTCTTGGTGAAGCCGAGGAGGCCGGCCTTGGCGGCGGCGTAGTTGGCCTGGCCAATGTTGCCCGCCTCGCCGACGAAGGAGCTCATGTTGATGATCTTGCCGCCCCCGGCCTCGGTCATGTGCGGCAACACGGCGTGCACGGTGTAGAAGGCGCTGTTCAGGTCCACCTGGATGACCTTGTCCCAGTCGTCGACGGACAGCTTCTTTAGCGTCTTGTCGATGTTTATGCCGGCATTGTTGACGAGGACGTCTATCCTGTTGAACCGCTCTATGGCCTGGTCTATGAGGCTCTGGGCCTGCTCAGCGTCCGAGACGTCGGCCCGGACGGCGATGGCCTCGCCGCCCTCGTCCTCTATGCTCTTTACCAGCTCCTCGGCCGGCTCCTTGCTGCGCGAGTAGTTGACGACGACCTTCGCGCCACCGCGCGCGAGCTCTTCAGAGATCGCGCGCCCAAGACCCCGGCTGGCGCCGGTCACTACCGCCACCGCTTCTTTCAGAGTTCCCACCTGTTCTCCCTTCGAGATGTATCCCTATCGCAGTGTATTGACCGCTTCTGTCAGCCGCAAACTATGTACCGGCCGTATGTACGGGGGGCATCTAAAGGCCGACGCGAGGTCCCGCGCCCAAAACGCTACAATGACTCCGATTGTTCCGTTTGTCCCTTGACGGACCGATACGTATATGTAAAATGCACATAGATATGGAAGAGAGAAGAATGAACAATGAGGAGACAGAGGGCGGGGCCGGGGGCCGGGAGCCGGGTTTCCGGAGCGTCGAGGCGCGGCCGAGGAACTGGCTGGTGCCGGTGATCCTGCTCTCGTTGCGGGAGTGGAACTCTTACGGTTACGAGCTGATGGAGCGGGCCTCGGCCTTCGGGTTCGAGGCGATGAACCCGGGGACGTTGTACCGGACGCTCCGGCAGATGGAGAAGGACGGCATCGTCGAGTCCTCCTGGGAGACGTCGCGGGGCGGCCCGGCGCGCCGGATGTACACCATCACGGACGCGGGCAAGTCCTACCTGGACTTCTGGGCGCGTTCCCTGGAGCAGTACCAGGCGACGATGGACACGTTCTTCAGGATGTACACCGGGCGGCCCTTGCGGAACGACCGGGAAGAGAAGAAGTAGCCGGCGAGTCGATGTACGACGCCAGAGAGGAGAAGGCGGAGATGGCCACCAACATGGAGAAGATCAACGAAACGGCGGAGAAGCTGGCGGAGACGACCCGCGACTCCTACCAGACGGTCGTCGACCACGTGGTCGGGCTGCAGGAGCGGAACGTGCGCTTCGCGCAGGGTGTCGTGGACGGTTCGATCCGGGAACTGCGCCACCAGGCCGAGAGCAACCGCGCCATGACGCAGGAGCTCTTCGACCGGGCCGAGGGCCAGCGCGACGCCTACCAGGCGCTCGTCGGGCAGTCCCTCGACGCGTACATGGACCTGGCCTACGCGCCCCTCTCGTACTACAAGGAGGGCCTGGAGGCCGCGAAGAGGTCCGCCAAGTAGGAAAGCTTCAAAAGGTTTGAGGGGGATGGGCCACGGGTCCGTCCCCCTTTTTCGTATGTTTCGGGGATGTGACGAAGGGTACGAAAAAACGTTACAGGGGAGAAAGAAAGGATGCATAAAGTGGACGACAGGCAGCAGAAGCAGGTAAACGAGGCCGCCGAGAAGTTCGCGGACGCGCTCAAGGAGTCTTATCAGTCGCTCGCGGACCGTTCGGTCTCGGCGCAGGAGCTCAACGCGCAGCTCACGCAGGACTTCTTCAACGGGGTCATAAACAACCTGAGGACCCAGGCCGGGAGCAATCGGGCTTTGGCGGACGACCTGATCGCGCAGCAGCGCAAACAACAGGAGGCCTCCCAGGCGCTCGCCCAGGAGGGCGTGAACGCCTACATGGACTTCCTCAACTCGATGTTCTCCTACTACCGGGGTAACCTCGATGAGGTCCAGAAGCGAACGAATCGGTAGAAGGTTCATCTTTACGCAGTGTTAGGGGCCCGGGCCGTCACGGTCCGGGCCTTTCCATTTGATGTATGCTTCGGGGAAGTGTAAAGGGAAGGAGCAAAGGGTGAGTTTCGGCAACGGAAACGGCAACGGTGAGATCGTCATCTCGACGCCCCTCAGGACGGGCATAGGCACGTTCGGCGGGGCGCTCAAGGACACCCCGGCCACGGACCTCGGGGCGACCGTGGGGGCCGAGGTCCTCAACCGCTCCGGGATAGAGGGCGAGCAGGTCGACCAGATCATCGTCGGCAACATCCTCTCCGCCGGCCAGGGCATGAACCCGGGCCGCCAGGTGGGCATGAAGACGGGACTGCCGGTAACGACCCCCGGCATGACCCTGAACAGGATGTGTGGTTCGGGTCTTCAGGCCATCGTCTCCGCCGCCCAGGAGGTCGCCCTGGGCGACGCCGACGTGGTGATGGCCGGCGGCATCGAGAACATGGACCGGGCGCCGTTCCTCTTGGACAAGGCCCGCTACGGCTACAGGATGGGGATGCCGAGCGCGGAGATGTTCGACCACATGGTCTACGACGGTCTGTGGGACGTCTTCAACGACTACCACATGGGCGTCACGGCCGAGAACGTCGCCGAGGAGTATGGCATCACACGCGAGGACTCCGACGCCTACGCCGTCAGGAGCCACCAGCGGGCCGCCAAGGCGCACGAGGATGAGCTGTTCGAGGGGCAGATCGTGCCGGTCGAGGTTCGGCAGAAGAAAGAGAAGGTCCAGTTCACCACCGACGAGCACATCCGCGCGACCGCGAGCGTGGAAGGTCTCCAGAAGCTCAAGACCGTCTTCAAGAAAGAGGGCGGCACCGTCACCGCGGCCAACGCGTCGGGCATCAACGACGGGGCGGCGATGATGCTCGTCACGGGCGAGAAGAAGGCCGAGGAGCTAGGTATGCCCGTCGCCGGCAGGCTCGTCTCGGCGGCCGTCGCGGGCGTGGACCCGTCGGTGATGGGGACCGGCATGATCCCGGCCTCCCGCATGGCGATGAAGAAGGCCGGCCTCTCCATCGACGACCTCGACGCCGTTGAGGCCAACGAGGCCTTCTCCTCCATAGCCATCGCCGTCGGGCGCGAGCTGGAAGTACCGGAAGAGAAACTCAACCCCCTGGGCGGCGCGGTCGCGCTCGGCCACCCGATAGGGGCCACCGGCGCGGTGCTGACCGTCAAGATCCTGCACCATTTGGAGCGCACCAACGGCCGCTACGGCCTCGTCACCCTCTGTATCGGCGGCGGCATGGGCATCGCCGCCATCTTCGAGCGGGTGTAGCGGGAGCCGACCGGTCTCAACCATGAAGTCCGAAGCGCACGGGTCGGCAACGCCGATCCGGGCGCTTTTCGCTGATCCGGCGGAGTGGGGAGGGGCCGCGCGGCGTTTCCTCGACTCCCGAGCACTCGTGTGGCTCTGCGGGATCCCGTTCGTGCTCGCCGGCCTTGCGGGGGTCTCCATAGGCCTCGTGGAGGGCTGGCTGATCGTCCGCCGCACGGCGATCTCCTTCACCGAAGACGAACGACTGTACGACGCGTTGATGGCCCTGGCGGGTGCTCATGCGTTGTTGCTTTCTGCCGGCTTTTTGGGTCTGCATGTCGTGCTGGCGAAGCGTTATCGGTGGGCGCAGGGGCTCTCCGCCGCAGGCACGCTGCTGGTCGTGCTGTCGGGAGCGACGTTCGGCGTCGGTGCGCTGTACGAGTCACTGGTCCAGCCTCTCTACTACTCGTCGGGGGGCGTGGTGAATGTGCTCTTCTTTGTCGGGTGGCTCGGTCAACCGATCGGCGTGGTACTGGTCGGGATCGCCGTGTTGTGGTCACGGGGCCTGGGTCTCTGGCGTCCGCTGCTTCTGTTCGCCGGGCTCATCGGCTCCCCGCTCTCCCAGATGGCGCTGTGGTGGTTGTTCCCGCCGCCCGGCGGTGCACTCGTGCCTGCGGAGGATGTCCGCACGATTTTCGCCGAAGCCCTGCGCCTAGTATCCCCGTCAGCGCTCGTCGGTCTCTCTTACGTCTTTCTGGGCTTCGCCGCGTTCGGGATCCGGAAGAGGGAGGCCACCGCTCTCGCGCGGGTGCGGCGGGCGACGGAGGATGCGAACCTGGACCTGGCCCGTCGCCTGTACAAAGAGGCGTGGGGGGCCGGAAGCGTCGCCGTGCTGGACGAGATCTCCGCCCCGGATCTCCTCGACCGCAGGCGGGACTGCCACGGGCCAGAGGGACTCAAGCGGGCGATCACGGACCTTCGCCGCACCTTCCCAGACCTCGTGTTCTCCATCGCGAAACAGCGGGCAGACGGCGACACCGTAACCACCCGCTGCCTCTTCTCGGGAACGGACAAGCGTGGGTTCCTTTGGTATCCACCGACGAATAAGCGTGCCGACTTCGCCGCCACGTACACAGACCGTTTCTCAGACGGCGAGCTGACGGAGCACGACGGTGGGACGGACGTGGACGATCTGCTGCGGCAACTAGGGCTGGCGCGGCCGGTCGGCCACGACCGCGGCTAGACCCGCCCGCTAAGAGGCCGCGTCGGACCGAAGGTCGATCTCGACGTGCTCGGCGCCGTCTTCCCAGCGCTTGCGTTCCGGGAAGTCCAGGCTCTGGAGGAGGTGCAACATGCTCCTGTTCTCGCGCATGACGAGCGCGTACAGACGCCTTATCCCGTTCCGTCGGGCGGCCCCGATCAGGCGTTCGGTGAGCCCTCTTCCTAACCCTCGACCCTGGAACTTATCCTCGACCAGCGCCGCGTACTCGGCCCCGTCGGTACCGGCCTCGCGCTCGTAACGCACCACGCCCACGATCTCCGATGAATTTTCAGGATCGAGCGCCACCAGCGCGAACCGATCCCGGCCATCCACCTCGGCGAACCGCCGCGCCTGCTCGTCCGAAAGACCTTTCAACGGACCAAAGAACCGCAACTCCACCGAACGCGCGCTCGACCGGCCCACGAGCCGCTGCAAGGCCGACGCGTCTTCCGCCATAACCCCGCGCACCGGTACGCGCGTCCCATCCTTCAAATACAACGCGGCCTCTGTACTATGTGCTTCGTGCATATATAGAGTGTACCGCGGTTGGTGGCATCAGAAACACCCTGCGCGGGCCGCCTGTGAACGCTTGGACCGTTTCGACGTGATGCAAGGAGCCCCGTAGCGGCATCGGTTTCCGCCGGACGTCGAGCAGACGTGGTGGCTGTCGTGGGATCAAGGCTTGCATTACCATTCCCTGCGTGGAAAAGGTGTTACGGTCGGCTCCGACGGTTATTCGGACGGGCTCGCCGTTGCTGTCTTTACTGGCGCGATCCGGCGTGGTGAGGGCGGGCGGGGTTTCGTTGATCCTCGGCGGCCTGTTCGGCATCGCGGCCGCCCTGCTGGTGGCCTGGCTGTTCGCCCGGGAGGTCAGACCGTCCACCGTCTACGATTCGGTCGGGTGGCTCTGGATGGTAACGGATGTGGTCGCGCTCTCCGGCGAATTGTTTGTCACGGTCGGACTTGTGGGCGTGTACGCGCTGCTGGCCGAACGGCGGGGCTCTGTCGGGGTCCTGGCGAAGGTGGGGATCTTGCTGGCCCTTGCCTCGACGGTGGGCTACGTCGTTCTCTGGGCGCGGGAATACCTTTTCGTGTCGACTTACAACCCTTCGGGCGGTCTCTTCATCGTGGGCGCTGTCTCGTCCGCTTACGTCAGGCCCGTGGGGATGCTGCTGTTGGGCGTGGCCACGCTCTGGGTACAGGAGTTGGGGCGTTGGAGATGGCTCTTGATCGCCATCGCGCTCGGGAGCACGCCCCTGCCGGACTTTTTGCTCTACTACCTCGTCTCTCCCGAGACCCCGCCCGCCGACGCCGCGGGTATTCTCTTCGCCGGTCAGATCCCGCGGGTGCTCGTGGATCTTGGGTGCATCGCCCTGGGCTTCGCGATGTGGGGCGTGGGCAATAGGGGAGACGTCTTGCTGGCGGGGGACCGGCGGCTGCGCGAACAGAGAAACCTCGACCGGGCCAGGCGCCTCTACACCGAAACCTGGGGAGAAGGCAACTTCGCAGCGTTGGAAGAGCTAGTCTCCCCCGACGTCGTGGACCACGGCCGCGGGGAGCGAGGCAGGGAGAACTTCAAGCGCGGCGTAGCCGACCTGCGGCGCTCTTTCCCCGACCTCCGGTTCGAGATAGAGGACCAGAGCGCGGACGGGGACGAGGTCGTGACCCGCTGGGAGATGACCGGGACGGACCGGGGCGGCGTGCTCTGGTACCCGCCGACGAACGAGGAGGCGACTTTCACGGGGACCTTCACGGACCGCTTCTCCGGCGGCGGCAGGGTCGTCGAGCATCGCCAGCAGACGGACACGAACGGTCTGCTGGGACAACTCGGGCTGCCCTGTTCCGACTAACCTCTCTGGCCCTCCTCGGCCCTCTGCGGGGGGCGGGGGGAGAAGGCTCGGTGGCCGGTTATGGCCTGGCCGACGATCAGGGTGTTGACGTCGTTGGTGCCCTCGTAGGTGTAGACGCCCTCGATGTCCGCCATGTGCTCCATGACGCGGTAGTCCAGAAGAACGCCGTTGCCGCCGAGGACCTCGCGGGCGAGGGCCGCGATGCGCCTCGCCTTGGAGACGTTGTTCATCTTGAACATCGAGACCGTCGGGGCGTCGAGGAGGTTCTCGTCCTTGAGGCGGCCGACGTGGATGGAGAGAAGTTGGCCCAGCGAGATCTCGTTGACCATCTCCACCAGCTTCTGCTGCACGAGCTGGAAAGAGGCTATGGGTTGCCCGAACTGCTCCCGGGTTCCGGCGTAAGACAGCGCCGTCTCGTAGCAGTCCGCCGCCTGCCCGAGCCCGTCCCACCCGACCCCGTAGCGCGAGTGCGTGAGCACCGAGAGCGTCGAGCCGAGGCCCGTCGCC
>CAXUFZ010000134.1:0-9776 GCA_964250345.1 uncultured Rubrobacteraceae bacterium | reverse complement strand
GGGGAGGTTACCGTCATCCGCGACGCGCGGACCGACGCGCCCGGCCTCTCCAACCCCCAAATCGGCGCGTTCGTCGGCGTGCCGTTTCACCGCAACGGAGGGTGGAGGTTCTCCCTCTCGGTCACCGACTCGCGGCCGCGCGACTGGCGCGACGACGAGATCGAGCTGTTAAGGGAGCTGTCCAACCGCGTCTTCCCGCGCCTCGAACGCGCCCGCGCCGAGGACGCCTTGCGGGAGTTCGAGGAGTGGCTCAGGCTTGCCCAGCAGGCGGCGCGGTCGGGGACGTGGGAGTGGGACCTCCACAGCGGCGAGCTCCGCTGGTCGAGCGAGCACCGCGCCCTCTTCGCTTTCGAGCCCTCCGACGAGCCCATAGAGCTCGAGGACTGGTGGAACGCCATCCACCCCGACGACCTGCCGCGCATCAAGGAGGCCGGACGGCGGTGCTTCGAGGAGGGCGAGGAGTGGCCGGAGATCGAGTACCGCATCTTCCGCGACGGCGGGGTCCGCTGGATAGCCGCCAGGGGCAGGACGGAGAAAGACGAAGAAGGCAACCCCGTCCGCATCCTGGGCATCTCCACGGACGTCACCGGGCGCAAGGAGGCCGAGGAGGAGCGCGACAAGCTGCTCGCCCGGGAGTGGGTGGCGAGCGCCGCCGCGGCCGAGCGCGAGCGTATCAGCCGCGACCTCCACGACCGCGTCGCCCACTCTTTGGGGGTCGCCCACCAGAGCCTCCAGCTCTACGAGGTCCTCGCCGGGAAGGACGCTGCCCGCGCCGTCGGGAAGCTGGAGCTCGCCAAGGAGATGACCAAGGCGTCACTAGAGTCCACGAGGAACCTCTCCGCCGAGCTGCGGCAACTCGAGGCCGAGGAGGGGCTGGAGACGGAGCTCGGCCACCTGCTCGACGTCGCCGTGCCGCCGCCGATAGGGGCCTCCCTGCGCGTGGAAGGCGACGAGGCCGGCGTGCCGGGCCACGTGCGCGGCCAGATCTTCCTGATCCTGCGCGAGGCCGTCCGCAACGCCGTGGTCCACTCGGGCTGCGACTCCATATCCGTCGGCCTCGAGGTCGGACCGGAGAAGGTCGTGGGCACGGTCCGGGACGACGGGCGGGGCTACGACGCCACGAACGGGCACACGGGCGTGGGCCTCAGGTCCATGAGGGAGCGCGCCGCGCTGCTCGCCGGGGCGCTGGAGGTCTCTTGCCGCCCCGGCGAGGGAACGCTCGTCGAGGTGGCGGTGCCGTTGGGAGGAGGCCGATGACGGACGGAGGCGGGATCCGGATCCTGCTGGCCGACGACCACACCATGTTCCGCCAGGGCCTCAAGGAGATGCTCGCCACCGACGAGAAGATAAGGATCGTCGGCGAGGCCGCGAACGGCCGGGTGGCCGTGGAGATGGCCCGGAGGGAGAAGCCCGACGTGGTCGTCCTCGACGTCGAGATGCCCATCCTGGGCGCGGCCGGGGCGCTGGAGGAGATGCTCCGGATATCCCCCCCGCCCCGCGTCCTCATCGTCTCCATGTACGACAACCCGCGCCTGGTCCGCGACCTCCTCTCCCGTGGCGCGAGCGGCTACCTCGTCAAGAGCGCCTCCCTGGAAGAGCTCCTGGCGGCCGTGCGCCGCGCCGCCGAGAGCCCCCAGGGCCGGAAGGGGGAGAACGTCATCCTCGCCGTCCCCCGCGCCGTCCTGGAGCGGGTGCGGGAGGGCGACGACGGCGGCCTCTCGAGCAGGGAGCAGGAGATACTCCTCCTCGCCGCCCGCGGCCTCTCCAACCGCCGCATCTCGGACGACCTCCACATCTCCGAGGCGACCGTCAAACGCCACCTCGCCAACGTCTACGAGAAGATGAACGTCGGCTCCCGCGGCGAGGCGGCGCAGAAGGCCCTGCAAGAGGGCTGGATCACGACCTCGGACCTGACCCGCCGAGGACGGTAGGTCAAAGGTTCTCAGGTTTTTAGGGGTCGGGAATCGAGACCTGTCACGTCAAGCGCTCCTTAGTACCTAAGAGCCTAAAAACCTCTTCATCGCCGCGACGAACGCAAGAAACCCATCGCCCTGTACACAAATCCCGGCAGTTTGCGCGACTTCTGCGCCTCGTCGGGCGGGTTCGGGTCCGTGCCGATGGCGTCCATGCGGGTCACCCAGAGCTCGCGGACGAGGACCTGAACGACGGCGACGAGCGGGACGGCGAGAAAGACGCCGACGATGCCGAAGAGGGTGCCCATCGTGAGGATGGCGAAGATGACGAGGGCGGGGTGCAGGTCCACGGCGCGGCTCATCAGGAGGGGCTGGAGGATGTTGCCCTCTATCTGCTGGATGATAATAAAGGCGATGATCACGTAGACCGCCTTGAACGGGTCGGAGATGAGGGCCAGGATCAGGGGCAAAACGACCGAGATCGTGGCGCCCACGTAGGGGACAAACGAGACCAGCCCGCTGAAGATCCCCACGAGCAGGGCGAACGGGACGCCGATGATCGAGAGCGACGCCGCCCAGAAGACCGCGATGAAGCTCATCGCCGTCAACTGCCCGATAAACCACCGCTGCACGGTGTGGTAGAGCTCGTGCAGGATCCCCCGCGTCCGCTGGCGCCACTCGGCCGGGAAGAGTGAGATGAACCCCTCGACCCACGGCTCGGGCTGGATGACGAGGTAGACCATGGCGATGAGCACCACGAGCCCCAGGGAGGCCGCGGTGGCGAGCGTCAGACCGACGCCGGCGGCCGTGGCGGCCGCGTTGCCGGTCAGGACTCTCTGGCCGATCTCCGAGAGGCTCACGTCCTGCAGGCTGATCTGGGCCCCAAGCCCGAAGAAGCTCTGGACCTGGTTGAAGAGGGCCAGGGCCTCCTGGAGCAGAGTCGGGAACTCCGCCACGAGCTGCTCGGACTGCGCCTCCACGATGGGGGCCACCACCCGGCCGAAGACGTACAGGGCCACGGAGAGGGCCGCTATCACGACGAGCACCCCGAGCGTCCGCGACATCCCCCGCCGGTGCAGGTAATTGACCGGGGCGGCGAAGATGATGGACAGGAGGATCGTCAGCAAGAACGCGAGCACGACGCCCGTGATCTGGTAGAAAAAATACCCGGCCAGGAGCAGCGCGAAGACGAGCCCGATGCCCCCGTATACCGTCCTCTCCGAAGCCCCGGATCTCTCCACCTCACCGCCCCTCTAACGCCACGGTAGTCTGCGCCGGCGCCCCTACAGTATCTCCGATCCGGACCGGCCCCACACCACCGCCCCGGAAGGGGTTGCGCGCCGCCGCCGGTCCTGTATGCTACGGACCATGTGATCCGGCGTCCGCCTCCCGGGGTTTTGGTGGGAAAGGGAAAGGGGAGGAGGGCGCCGGATCTTCTCGTCCAATCCGCGGACGACACCGTTATCAGCCGTTCTCCAGCTCGGAGTGGTCAAAGACAGGTCGAAGCGTGCGGCAAACGTCCCCGAACTGCCCGGAGCCCAAAGGTGGCGGGAGGGCCGGACTTGAGGAGAAGACCAACCGCGAAAGGTGGGGCCGCTGGGAAAGGCGGCAACGTCCGGCCCACCGCTGCCTTCATGTTCTCACGCGTGGGCGCGCACGCAATGGTTCATAAGGTGTAAAGATTCGTCCGGCTCTCCGAACCGCCCGGCGGACGCGCATCGGCTATGATTCGGACGGGACCATCGGGAAACGTCGAGCGAGGAGGAACGTTTGGGCGTCGAGATCCGCACCCGGGGCCGTTCGTGCGCGTAGCGCTGTTCATCACCTGCTTCAACGACACGCTCTTCCCGGAGACCGGCCGGGCGACCGTCCGGGTGCTCGAACGCCTCGGGTACGAGGTCGAATTCCCGATGGAACAGACCTGCTGCGGCCAGATGCACTTCAACACCGGGTATCAAAGAGAAGCCATCCCGCTCGTCCGCCGCTTCGTCGAGGTCTTCGAGCCCTACGACGCCGTCGTCGCTCCCTCGGGCTCCTGCGTCAGCATGGTCCGCGAGCTCTACCCCATGGCCGCCAACCTCGCCGGGGACGCCGCCTTGCGGGAGAAGGTCGAGGCCGTCTCCCCGAAGGTCTTCGAGCTCTCCGAATTTCTCGTCAAAAAGCTCGGCATCACGGACGTCGGCGCCTACTACCCGCACCGGGTTACGTACCATCCGACCTGCCATTCGTTGAGGATGCTCAAGGTCGGGGAGGCGCCGCTGGAGTTGTTGCGGAACGTGGGGGGCATAGACCTCGTCGAGCTTGGGGAGGCGCGGGAGTGTTGCGGGTTCGGGGGGACGTTCGCGGTCAAGAACGCCGAGACCTCGGCGGCGATGCTGGGGGACAAGATCCGGCGCGTCCTCGACACCGAAGCGGAGGTCTGCGCCGCCGGCGACAACTCCTGCCTCATGCACATCGGCGGCGGCCTGAGTCGCCTCCAGGCCGGCGTGAACACCGTCCACCTGGCCGAGATCCTCGCCAGCGAAGCTTCGGAGGGAAGATGACCATCTCGAAACCGCCCGACGCCTTCTCGCCCGGCAAGACCCCGCCGTTCGAGGTCTCCGCCCGCGAGAGCCTGGCCGACGCCCAACTCCGCCGCAACCTCGGCAAGGCCACCCAAACCATCCGCAACAAACGCGCCATTGCCGTCGAAGAGATGCCCGACTGGGAGGAGCTCCGCGAGGCCGGCCGCGCCCTCAAAGAACGCGTGCTGCGCCACCTCGACACGTACCTGCTGCAGCTAGAAGAATCCGTGACGAAGGCCGGCGGGGTCGTCCACTGGGCCCGCGACGCCGACGAGGCGAACCGCATCGTCGCCGGCATCGCGAAGGAGAAGGACGCCGACGAGGTCGTCAAGGTCAAGTCCATAGCCACCGACGAGACCAAGCTCAACGAGTATTTGGAGGGCGAGGGCATCCGGGCCTTCGAGACGGACCTCGCGGAGCTCATCATCCAGCTCGCCGGGGAGACCTCTTCTCACATCCTGGTGCCCGCGATCCACAAGAACCGCGCGGAGATCCGGGAGCTCTTCCTGAGAGAGCTCGACGTCGAAGACATCTCCGACGAGCCGCGGGCTTTGACGGAGGCCGCCCGCCTCTACCTCCGCGAAAAGTTCCTGAACGCGAAGGTCGGCATCAGCGGGGCCAACTTCGCCGTCGCCGAGACCGGCACCATCTCCGTCGTCGAGTCCGAGGGCAACGGCCGGATGTGCACGACGCTCCCGCCGACGCTCGTCACGCTCATGGGGATAGAGAAGGTCATCCCGACGTGGCGGGACTTCGAGGTCTTTATGCAGCTCCTCCCCCGCTCCTCGACCGCCGAGCGCATGAACCCCTACACCTCTTTCTGGACCGGCGTGTCGGAAGGGGATGGTCCGCAAGAATTCCACCTCGTCCTCATGGACAACGGCCGGACGGACGTCCTGGCCGATGAGATCGGGCGCCAGAGCCTGAACTGCATCCGGTGCTCGGCGTGCCTGAACAGCTGCCCCGTCTACGAGCGGACCGGCGGCCACGCCTACAACTCCGTCTACCCCGGGCCTATAGGCGCGATCCTGACGCCCCAACTCGTCGGCATCGGCAATCCGGGCCCCGACTCGCTGCCTTACGCCTCGTCGCTGTGCGGCGCGTGCTACCAGGTTTGTCCGGTCAAGATCAACATCCCGGAGGTCCTCGTCCACCTGCGCGGCAAGGTCGTCCGCCACAAACAAGACGGTGGCGGCCCGCTCGCCAAGCTCGACCCCGAGAACGTCGCCATGCAGGCGATGGCCCGCACCTTCTCGGACCCGGACCTCTACGAGAGGGCCCAGAGGTTCGCCAGGGTCGGCCAGTGGCCGTTCGTCCGCGGCGGCTCCATCGGCCGCCTCCCGGGCCGCCTCGCCGGCTGGACGAAGGTCCGCGACCTGAAGCCCGTACCGCAGCAATCCTTCCGCGGGTGGTGGAAGCAGGAGCGGGACTAGTGGCCGATGCGAAAGAGACCATCCTTTGGCGCGTCCGCCGGGCCACCCGCGACGTCCCCGAAGACGAACGTCCCGGGGACGTCGCCGTCGAGCGCGGCTACCGCAAGGAGGGCGAGGAACCGCGGGAAGACATCGTCGCCCGCTTCGCCGACCACGTCGCCGAGTACGAGGCGACCGTCCACCGGGTAGGAGAACAAGACCTGCCCGCCGCCGTGGAGAAGGCGCTCTCCGACCGTGGCATAGGGCGTCTCGTCGTTCCCCAGGAACTTCCCGAGGCGTGGGTCCCGGAGAACGTCGAGGTCTTTCGCGACGCGGCCGGCCAGCCGCTCACGAACGCGGAGCTCGACGGCGCCGACGGCGTGCTGACCGGCTGCGCGCTCGGCATCGCCCAGACCGGCACCATCGTCCTGGACGCCGGGCCGGGGCAGGGCCGGCGCGCGCTCACGCTGCTCCCCGACTACCACCTGTGCGTCGTCCGGGAGGACCAGGTCGTGGACCTCGTCCCCGAGGCGTTCGCGAAGCTCGAAGAGGCCGTAAAGAACGAAGGCCGGGCCGTCACCTTCATCTCCGGCCCGTCCGCGACGTCGGACATCGAGTTGAACCGGGTCGAGGGCGTGCACGGACCGCGAACGCTGGAGGTCCTGATCGTTGGTTGACCGCGCCGCGTCCGGGACGGAGTCCGCAGACCGTCTAGAGCTGCTGAAAGCCGAACTCGGGAGGTTCGCGGAGATCGCCTCGGACGAATTCGGGGCGGAGCGGATCGTGGTTTTCGGCTCCCTGGCACGGGCGATGGACGAGGGCGCGCAAGCGCTGAACGAATGGTCGGACCTGGACATCGTCGTGGTGGCCGATACACGACTGTCGTTTTACGAGAGGAGCAAAGCGCTGCTCTTGCGGGTGCGGCCCAGGGTCAGCGCGGACGTGTTCGTCTACACGCCGGCCGAGTGGAGGGAGCTAAAAGCTTTCCGGCTTTTCGTGCGGAGCGAGATGATGGGTAGGGGGAAGGTCGTCTACGAAAGGGCCGGGTAACAGCGGCGAGGCAGCGCGCAGATGGCTGGCGTTCGTGCGGGAGGACCTACGCATGGCAACGCTCGGGTTCGGAGAGTCTTTGTGGAACCAGGTGTGCTTCCACGCCCATCAAGCCGCCGAAAAGAGCCTCAAGGCGCTTCTCGCTTACGAAGGCGAGCTCCCTCCCAGGACGCACCGCCCCACAAACCTCGCGAAGTCGCTCGAAGACAGATACCCGCCGCTCGCGGGGTTGTCCGACGACCTCCTGGTCCTGGAGAATTACTACACTCCGTCGCGCTATCCGGACGCGATTCCGGGCTCCTTGCCAGAGGGCTTACCCGGCCACGAGGGTGCGCAAGAAGCGCTCACGACGGCGGAGAGTCTCCGCGTTCGTTGCGGAGACGGTCGAGCCCGCGGGGTAGACTTTGTCGGTCGGCTATCAGGAAAGGGACGGCCATGGCAACCCAGATAGAGAAAGCTGCGGGCGAAGCGCCCGCCAGGGACGAGGTACAGGCGAAGTTCGCCGAGGAGGGCCTGAGCCCCCACGCCTGGAGCAACGAGCCGAACTACGAGTACGGCTCCCACTCCCACGGTTACCACAAGGTGCTCTATTGCGTCTCCGGGAGCATCGTGTTCCACACGGACGAGGGAGACTTTCCCCTCGAACCCGGCGACCGCCTCGACGTGGGGCCCGGCACGGACCACGCCGCGACGGTCGGATCGGAGGGGGTGGAGTGTATGGAGGCCGCGAAGTAGCGAGCCGGCGAAGTCGGCGGACGCGCTTGTGGTGATCAGCTGGCGAAGCGTCGCGCGGCGCGCGCCTTTGCTTTGGCCGCTTCCTCTTCACGGTCCTTCGGGACGGCGGTGGTCTGGAGAGAGGCGAGGAGTCTTTCGGAGACCTTCGCGATGTCTTCTACCGCGGAACGGAAGGCGGCCTCGTTCGCCGCGGAGGGGTTGGTGTAGCCGGAGATCTTCCTGACGTACTGTAGCGAGGCCGCGTATATCTCATCCTCGTTGGCCGGCGGCTCGAAGTTGAAGAGCGGCTTTATGTTCCTGCACACGGCCTGCGCCTCCGATCTGGTCCACCGACGGTCCGATGCTACTCGGAGCACCCGGCGCGGACAACCCCGTTAAAGCCTCTTTGGTAGCTCCTCCTTGTACTCGGGGAAATACGTCGGGATCACGTCGAGGGAGAACTCCCGCATGATGGAGGAGGCCGGTTCCCGCTCCAGAAGGAACCGGAAGGATTCGTGGACGACGCGGCCGAGATCGTCTTCGGGGAGACCCATCTCCTCGATGAGATCCTCCGGGACCGTGACGCTGTGGGTCGTCCCGTCGAGATCTACCTCGTAGGTGCGCGGACCCGTCTCTGAGACGGAGATATCTGCCACGATCGGTGAGCCTTTCGCGGGACGTCGGGTACGATCGGGGCAGCATAGCACTGTCCGCGAAACGGAGAGGAACCACGGAGATGGCTTTCTACGCGCTCAACCTGTTCGACCTGGCGCAGAACGACTCCTACCTGCGCTACTCGCGGCGCTCGCCCGAGGCCGTCGCGAAGCACGACGGGCGGGTGGTCGCCCTCGGGATGCTAGACGAGGCCATGGAGAAGGAGCCCGAGGTGGAGCCCAGAACCGCCATGATCCTGGTCGAGTGGGCCTCCCGCGAGTCCTTCGACGCGTTCCTCGAAGACCCTGAGTTGGCGGACCTCCACCCCCTGCGCGAAGACGGCACTCGCAACTACCTGTGGTGGACCTACGAGGGCCTTGAAGACCTCAGACCGTTGTTCGCGGCGCGGGGTTTGTAGGGGCGCTTCGCGAGGCGCCCCTACCGGGTCGCGCGCCTACGCACGGCGGTTCGAGGACATGCTCCGCGCGGGGTCGGGCATCTTCCACTCCTCCTCGTCCTCGATCTCCCGCGCCTTGTCGGCGGCGAGGGACTGGGAGGTGAGGCCGCCGCCGCGGACGGTGGCGCCGATAACGAGGCCGGCGCTGACGAGGACGACGTTCTTGATGATGTACTGGCCTTCGAGCGTCGGGGAGTAGGGAAAGGCGGTAAAGACCTCGCCGGGGAAGAGGACGAGCGGGGAGGCGGCGCCGACCATCTGGAAGGCGAGGAGCAGGAGGGTCAGGCGCATGAGCCGGCCGGAGATAAGGCCGAGCCCGATGGCGCACTCCAGCACCGCCAGCAGCACGAGGCTGACGCTCCCTGGGATCAGGCCGAAGGTGAGCAGGTCTATCGTCTCCACGGCCAGCGTCTGGGCGGGGCTCAGGCCGGGGAAGAACTTGAGCACCCCGAACCAGAAGAACACCACGCCGAGGGCGACGCGCAGGATCACGACCCCGTAACGGGCCATCCACCGCGTCAACCGAACGTCCAACGCCTCCAGCGGCCCCGGCAATGTCCTCAAAGCTCAAACCTCCCGATAGAACCGATCTTGCAGGGGAATTATCCCGCTCCGGAAGGGTCCGTTAGGGGAACGGCTTTACACTCTCTTGCCGCGTTTGTGAGCTTTCTAACGCCCGGTTCGCGTGGTAGTTTAGGGGCATGGAGAACAAGGAGATCCGGGTCCGCTACGCGCCGAGCCCGACGGGGATGTTGCACGTCGGCGGCGTCAGGACCGCCCTCTTCAACTGGCTCTTCGCCCGCAAGAACGGCGGCACGTTCGTCCTGCGGATAGAGGACACCGACCTCGCCCGCTCGACCGAAGCGTCGGTCGACCAGTTGGAGCGCTCCCTTCGCTGGATCGGCCTGGACTGGGACGAGGGCCCCGGCATCGGCGGCCCCCACCCCCCCTACCGCCAGACCGAACGCTTCGACCTCTACCGCGAGGCCGCCCAGAGGCTCCTCGCCGCCGG
>CAXUFZ010000133.1:0-9943 GCA_964250345.1 uncultured Rubrobacteraceae bacterium | reverse complement strand
CGCGCCCCCCCCCCCCCCCCCCCGGGGGGGGGGGGGTGCCCCCCCCCCCCCGCGCCCCGGGACACGCAACACGTAACCCACACTCGCGACCACGCCCGCCACGCAACCCCGACGAAACGTCGCCGCGACACGCGGTTGGTCCCCTACCGGGTCGCCACGCGGCTTCCCAAAAAGGCAATAACGCACCCCGCGACGGCGATGGTCGCGAGCGCGGGTCGTAGGCCGAACGCCTCCGCGAGGCCGCCGACGATCACGGGTCCCATCAGGAACCCGCCGTAGCCGAGGGTCGTGACGACGGAGATGGCCTCGCCCGCCTTGTTGGGGGCGAGGTCGCCGGCGACGGAGAAGGCTATGGGGACGACGCCGGAGAGCGAGAGGCCGACGATCAGGAACCCCGCCACGACCAGCAACGGCTCGCGCGTGGCAAGGGCGAGGGTCATGCCGGCGGCGGTCAGGATCCCGGCGCCGAGCAGCGTCGCGCGGTTGCCGAAGAGGCGGACTATCCCGGCGGTCCCTAGACGTCCGACGGCCATGGCCGCGAAGAAGACGGCGACGCCCGAGCCGCCGAGCAGGGCCGGCAGGCCGAGCGTATCGCGCAGGTAGATGCCGGACCAGTGCTCCATCTCCCCCTCCGAGCCGAGGCCGAGCGTGGCGATCCCACCGACCAGCAACAACGGCAGGTGCCGATAGAGGCCGTAACGTCCCGTTTTCTCCCCCGCTTCGGAGGCCCCGCCGCCGGGCAACCGGGTCGTCGCGACGGCCAGGAGCACCGCGCCCAGCGGGACGAGCAGGCCCAGGTACACTAGCCGGTAGTCCGTACCGGCCTGCACCAAGACGCCGGACACAACGGCGCCGACCGTGGCGCCGGCGGAGAACGCCGCGTGCAAGAGGTTCAGGAAGCGCCGTCCCGTTGTCTGCTCCAGGTCGACCGCCGTGGCGTTGATGCCCACGTCGTAGAGGCCCGAGGCCGAGTAGAGGACGACGAGCGTGGCGAGCAGCGCCGCGTAGCTCCCGGAGAGGGCGAGCCCCGAGATGCCGACCGCCATCGCGCCGCCCGAGATCAGCAGAAACACCCTCCGCCCCAATCGGTCGGCGGTCCACCCGAGGGCAGCCATCGTCAAGATCGAGGAGCCGGCCCCGAAGAACAGGGCGAGGCCCAGAGGCCCGGGAGAGAGGTCCAGCGCGCGGGTCAGGTCCGTCAGCAGGACGGCGAAGACGCCCCAGAAGAGCCCGAAGAAACCGAAGGCCCCGACCCCGAGGGTCAGGAGCCTCCGCGGTGAAGGTTCCGCGGCGCTACTCGACCTCGTAGCCGCGTTCCCTCCAGGCGTTCACCCCGCCGTCCATGTTCGCGACGTTCGTGTAGCCCATCTCCTGGAGGCTTTTGGCGGCCAGCGAGCCCCGTCCCCCGCGGGCGCAGTGGACCACGATGCGGGCGTCCTTGTCCGGCAGCTCGTCGGCGGCCTTGTACTCGAGCAGCCCCCGCGGCAGGGGCTTCGCCCCGGGCAGG
The DNA here is from genome assembly GCA_964250345.1 of uncultured Rubrobacteraceae bacterium. GTDB lineage: Bacteria > Actinomycetota > Rubrobacteria > Rubrobacterales > Rubrobacteraceae > Rubrobacter_D. The sequence goes on along the minus strand of CAXUFZ010000133.1, from coordinate 8,436 downwards.
TGGCCGGCCTCGAACTCGTCGGGCTCGCGCACGTCCACGACCGTGATGTCCTCCCCGGACTCCAACGCGCCGTGGACCGCGTCCGCGTCCGTCTGCTCCGTCGCGGCCTTCGCCTCGGCCACCAGGTCCTCGTAGCTCTTCGCCATCCCGGCTCCCCTCTCGTTCGACATCCCGGACCGGATGGTAGCAGGCGCCGGGGCGCAGAGGACGAGCTAACCTTCGGGCTTCGTCCCGCCGAACAGCGCGAGTTCCAGCCACTTCCAGTAGCAATCCACGTCCGCGAACCCGAGGTCGCGCAGCCACTCCAGTTGGGCGAAGAGGTCCGCCGGGCGGTCGGACGGGTCGCTGGAGGCCGGATTGTGACCCATCTCGGAGAGGAATCGCCGCCGAAGGTTCCCGGTCGGCGACGCGACGCGTTCGAGGTTCAGGAAGACCCCGCCGGGCCTCAGGAGGCTGAAGATCTCGCCGTAAAGCGTGCGCTTCCGATCGTCTTCGAGATGGTGGATGGCGATGGAAGAGACCACCGCGTCGAAGGTGCCGAGGCCCGGCAGGGAGTCGTTCAGGTCGTGCTCCACAATTCGTATCGACCCATCTCCGGCGAAGCGCCGGCGGGCCCCCTCCAGCATGGTCGGCGAGAGATCTAACGCCACACCCTCCGCCCCAGGCCGGGCGAGCCTGACGAGGCCGAGAAGCCGCCCATCGCCGGTGGCAAGGTCGAGGACGCGGCCAAGGCCGTCGGGCAGCATCCCCAGCAGCACGGCCTCGCCCTCCGCCCGGTGGGGGACCTTATCCGCCCGCGACAGGTATTCGAGCGCGCGTTCGGGGGAGGTCCAGACGCTCAAGACCCTAAGCCTTCCGGTTACGGGTCGAGACGGTGACGGTGCCGTCTGGGAGGTCGCCGAGCTCGTAGTCGCCGAAGAGGATGGGGTCCGCGGTACGGAGGCAGAGGAACAGGCGGAGGGCGAGGCCCCGGATCTCGCTTTCGGCATGCGCGTCGGCCCGCATCTCGACGATGTGCCGCAGGGCCCGCACGTTCCCCGTAAAGACCATCGGCGCCTCGGTCTCGTTGGGCAGCAGGGAGCGGGCCGTCTGCTGGACCTTCTTGCGAGCGTCGGTCTTCTGGTCCGCCGAGAGCATCGCGTGGCCCTCGCCCTGCCTCCCCAAAAGACGCCCGGCCATCTCCTCGTACTCCGCCGCCGCCCGGTCGGCCCGGTCCTCGAAGAGCCGGTGCAGTTCCTCGTCCTCCTGGTACTCCGGCCGCTCGACAAACCGCAATACGGCTCCAGAAACATAGCGTTGGGAGATTTGTGAGAAAGCCGCTCCTGCGCGATGTCGGACCAGCTCGTGGGTGACGCTGCGGCTGATGCCGTAGAGCAGGAAGCTGAAGCTCGCGTGCTCCAGGACCGAGCCGTGCCCGGCGGAGGTTAGCCGCTCGAAGTACGAGCCGGCGTTCTCGTTCCTCGTGCGCCTCCCTCCGAAGCTGGCGTAGCACAGCTGGCCCGCCGTCTTGCACAGTTGGGAGGAGTCGGGGAGAACGGTCGGGTCGTCGAGGTACTCGGGGAAGCCGAGATCTGGGTCGAAGCCCTCGAGGAAACCGCCGAGGCCCCGCACGTTGGTCTGGGGCTTCGTCAGGATGACGACGCCGGGAGTTTTGAGGTACGACGTCCCAGACGGGGTATGGTGTACCGGGGAGTGGATGGCGGGGAAGCCGTCGGAGACGGCCCCACCCAACCCTTCGAACAGTTCCTCTGCGCGCGCGGCGCTACGCTCGGTGGTCTCCAACGGGCTCCCTTCTGTTCCGACCTGGAGATAGGTTAGCCCATCGGCGGCGGATTGGCTTGCCGGCACCGCAGCTAGAGGTCAGCAAGCTGAAAGCGGCCCCGAAGGGCCGCGTGCTGAGAGGCGCGAAGCGCCGTGCTGAGAGGCGCGAAGCGCCGTGCTGAGAGGCGCGAAGCGCCGTGCTGAGAGGCGCGAAGCGCCGTGCTGAAAGTGGAGGCGGAGCCGGAACGTGCTGACGGGCGCAGGCCGAGGGCCGGAGCGTGCTCGCCGGCGAAGCCGGCGTACTACACGGCCTCGGAGAGGGCGCGGCGGAGGGTGCCGGCGTAGCGGCCGGTGCGGATGGTGCGCAGCGCCTTCATCTCGACCTGGCGAGCGCGCTCCTGGCTGATGCCGAGCGTCTCGGAGACCTCGCGCAGGGTGCGGGTCTCGCCGCCATCGAGGCCGTGGCGCATCTGGATGACCTTGGCCTCCCGCTCGGGCAAGGATTTGACTGCCTCGACGAGGGTCCGCTCCCACTGGCCGACCTCGACGCGGGCGTAGTCGTCGCCGCTCTTCTCGTCGGGGAGAAGTTCTCCCATCTCCGAGCCGTCTTCGGAGCCGCCCATCTTCGCGTGGATGCTGGAGATCGGCTGCCCGACCTCGCGCAGCCGGCGGGCCTCCGTCGGCTTGACGTCGAGCCTCTCGGCGAGCTCTTCTTCCGTGGCGTCGCGGCCCAGTTCCAAACTCAGCGCGTTCTCGGCGCGGCGGAGGCGGTAGAGGGCATCGACGACGTGGGCGGGGAGGCGGACCGAGCGGGCGCTGTCGGCGACGGCGCGGGTGACGGCCTGACGGATCCACCACGTCGCGTACGTCGAGAAGCGGTTGCCCATCTCGGGGTCGAACTTCTCGACGGCCCGGATGAGGCCGGCGTTGCCTTCCTGGATGAGGTCTTCGAAGAGCACCCCGCGTCCCCGGTACTTTTTGGCGATGGAGATCACGAGCCTGAGGTTGCTCTCGATGAGCCTCCGCCGCGCCGCCAAATCGCCGGCGTGGGTGCGGCGGCTGAGGTCCCGCTCTTCCTGCGCATCCAACAGCTTGCCGTCGCGTATCCTGCCGAGGTACTGCGTAAGAACGTCGCGCGCCATCTCCGTCATCCCGTCTCCCCTTCCTAGTACGGTCAAATCTCTTGCCTAAATCTTTCTATGCCGCCGGGTAGGATCCCCCGGCCCGCGGACCGCCGTGCGTCACGAAGCGGTCCAGGACGCGCCCGTCGAGGCTCGACGTGATGCGCCAGCTCCGGCCGCAGGAGCACCCAAGCTCCAACCGCCGCCGGTCGCCCGTGCCGGCCAGCGCCGCCTGCTTGAACGATTGCAGGCAGCACGCCGGAAGCGCGCGCACGTAGATCTCCTCTTCCGGCCTCCCAGCCGGCGCGAGCGTGGTGTCGGCCCGCAGGGCGCTCCTCTTCCTCACCTCTCTCCTCCTCGTCCCGATCATGCCCCGCCTACGCGGCGCCCCTCTGCTGCTCCTCGTCACCCCGCATGAACGCGTCGTTCTCGGGCTCTACGGGCCGCGCCGCCTGCCACATCGCGCCGCAGTCCGGGCACTCGAAAGCGTCCTCGTGCGACCGCGCGGTGCGGACGCAGCAGCCGGGGAGATCCTCCTCATAGCGGACCTCCCCGCCCAGGGCCGCCATCCAGGCAGAGCCGTACACTAAGCGGCCCTCCCGGAGAGGCGCCCGATCCACTCGCTCGCCTCCTCGCGCGTGAGCTCGCCGATGGGCTTGCCGACCATGTCCTCGAACCGCGAGATGCCGTCCTCGACCACGTCGGCGACGAGCGCCTCCAGGTAGTTGAGCTGCTTCCTGGTGGCCGGCAACTCGCCCCGGTTGTCCTCGCGGGACTCCCCAGACCGCGCCTGCTGATCCTGCTGGCGGCCGTTGCCGCCCGACGCGCCCTGGGGCTCCTGGGGAGCTTCGCCGGCGTTGTCGTCGCCGCCGAGCTCCTCGAAGGCGGTGACGCCGATGTTGATGGCGTCGCGTAGCGCCCTGGCCTTCGCCCGCGTCTCGGCCATGCGGATGAGGTGCGGCGCGATCATGCGCCCCACGTTCTGCGGGCTGGCGTCGCCGATGCCGGAGAACTTGCCGTCCTCCATCCGCACGACGGCCTTAACTATCGCAACCTCGCCGTTCTCGGCGCCCGGGACCTGAAGAAGCTCCGTCTCGACGCTCCTCAAACCCCTGCTGTGCGCCTCCTCGAGCAGGCCCGCGTACAGCACGAACCTCTTGCCCTGGCGCTCGATCATGTACTCCTCACGCACGGCGATACCTCCTCCGGTGCCGCTTGCAGATCCTGCTCTCACTGAACCCAGTGAGACTAAGAACAAAAAAGGACACTACGCGATCCTCTCGTAGGTGTACTGACGGCCGCCGGGGGCGGCCGTCTCGGTCTTGCGGTGGATCAGGCCGAGCTTCGACAGCCTCGTCGCCCGGTTGTTGCAGGCGGTGTGGTTGAGGCCGAGTTTCGCGGCGAGCGCGGCGTTGGTTATCGAGCCGGCGTCGTAGATCGTCTGCAAGGTGTCCACCAGATGGTCCGGCACCCTGCCGACGATGGCCGGCTCCGCGCCTATCTCGTCCACCCGGATCATCGCCAGCGACCGCTGCACGAGCGACGCCTCGACGTTCTCCAGCATGTCCCGGTCCTCCTCGACGAGCACCAGATGCCGGTCCCCGTACTCCCCGCTCGCCATCCTTGAGGCCAGTATCCCCAGCGACTCGTCGGCGAACGAGTAGTCCATGAGCTCGACGCCCCGCGTGTCCACGTACAACACGCCGCCCTTCGGCAGCTCCGCGAAAGCCTCCTCCAGCGCCTCGCGCACCGCCCGGCCCGTCCGGCGCGTGACCATCAGCTTGCCCCCGAAGTCGCCGCCGGCGATCTCGAAGGTGCGCTGCGCCCGCTCCTCAGGCACCGATTCCGTCCTCACTGTCGTCAGTGAAATCATATGATGGGATTGTAACGGTCGGGGTCGGATAAGTCAACGGTGGATCACGCCTTTCGGGCATCTGTTTTCGGGTCGTTCTCGGCGGGCGTCCGCGGTAGGGAGACGCGGACGAAGGTGCCGGGGAAATGCGGCACGTTGCGGGAGTTTTTGCGGCTCTCGTAGACCGTGACGCGGCCCTTGCCCGAGCGGAGGGAGAGGGAGCCGCCGGAGCGGGCGGCGATGCCCGCGACGAGGGCCAGGCCGCCGCCGCGCCCGAGTTCGCCGGTCCCCGAGACGCCCATCTCCAGGGCGTGGCGCATCGCCTCGTTGTCCGTGGCGGTCTCTTCGGCGTACTTCGGGTTGCGGGAGAGCGTCTCGCGGACGCCCACGCCCCCGTCGGCGATGGCTATGAGGACCTCCTCGCCGCGGCGGCGGGCGCCGCTGACGATGTGGTGGTAGGCCTGGACGGCAGCGTAGGCCCCGAAAGAGGACGTGCCGTGTTCCGCGGCGTTCGCGCAGACCTCGGAGAGGGTCGAGCAGATCGCGACGCGTTCCTTCAGGCGGTAGCCCTGGTTCTCCAGGATCTCCGAGATCCTGTGTATGATGCCCGGGATCTCCTCCTCCGTATGGAAGTTGACGAGCTCCTGCAACGTGCCCGGATTGGTCCGCTTCCGGTCCTCCAGCGCCGCCACGTCCGCGTTGGTCTTGACCCGCCCGCCGAACAGCCTGAAAAAGTCCATCCGCTCCAGGTAAGCCGCCACGTCCCGCCCCGAGAGCGCCAGGCTCACGTCCTCGCACCGCTGGCAGAGGAACTCCAGCAACGCCGCGAGCCCGCACAATCCCGCCGGCTCCACGAACTCGACTGTCCGCAGGTCGAGCACGACCGGCTCGCCGCCCACCTCCGCGGCGGCGGCGAAGGCCGGGTCCAGGCTGCCCATCGTGAGCACCCCGCTCATGGCGCCCCGGCTGCTGGCGTTGAGTTCGAGCTGCGTCTTCATTGGCCTCATTGTATCCGGTTACGATCCACCGAAGCGGCCGCGTCCCGGATCTTCGCCGCGGTCCCGGTCAGGCGCGCCGGCGGATGGCCCCCGCGAGCTTTTCGGCTACGCGGTCCGCGCCGCTTGCGGCGTCTCGTTCCGTCACGGTCGTCTGGACGTAGGACTCATCGGTGCCCATCGCCTCGCTCAGGAAGCCGCCGAGGCCGCTGGCGCGGCGGTCTACCTGCATGATCAGGTCCACGCCCCGCTCGTCGGGGAACATAAGCGTCTCCAGTTCGTCGAGCCTGCCGCGAAACTCGCCGCGGCGCGCGACGAACTCGAATTCCTGGCCGAACGGCAGGCGGCGCCGAAGCCTGTGGGGCAGTTCCTCGTTGTCCGCCTCGCGCAGGTCGAAGCCGAGGCGCTCGAAGGCATCGAGGATGACCCGGACGGTGGCGTTGGGGCGGACGGAGATGCGGTCCTGGTCCGACGGGTCGAAGGCCGACGTCACTTCGAGGCCCGTCTGGATCCACACCGCAGAGCGTCCGACCGTGAGAGGGGTGTCGTAGGGCAATCGGAAGGAGAACGGCGTCTCTTCCGCGTGGTCCGGGCCCACCGTCGTCTTGTTGGCGATCCGGGTCGTCTCGATCGTCCCCGTCTCCGTCACCGTGTCGTCGCCGCTCTCGCGCTTGTAGTAGGTCTGGACGGCCAGGTAGACGCCCTCTATCTCCTGCTCCGTGCCGCCGCCTTTTATCTCGACGACGCCCCGGACCTCCTCGCCGGGCGCGAACTCGGATTTCTCCAGCCTCGTGTCCACCGTCGCCGCCCCGATACCCACCCTGGAGAGCAGCCGCCGCGCGAAACCCATGCCCGGCCTCCTTTCCTCGACAACGCCCCCAGTATAGACGCGCGGTCCGACCGTCCGCGCGGATTAGCCGCCCCGGCGGCGGGTGTAGAAGAGTTCGGTGTAGCGGCGGTTGTCGTAGCGGCTGAGGAGGGAGCCGTCGCCGACCTGCTCGAAGCCGTTCTTCTCGAAGACGCGTTGCATCCGGTGGTTGTGGGAGAGGGTCGAGCCGCGGATGTTGTCTAAGCCCAAAGTGACGAGTGTGTAGTCGACAAGGAGTTCGACGGCCTCGCTGGCGTAGCCCCGTCCGCGCAGGTCGTTTGGGCCTATTTTGATGCCTAGTTCGCAGCCGTCCTTGCGGAAGTCGTAGAGGGTCGCCATGCCGATGGGGGTCTCGTCGGCTTCGATGATGAAGGTTTTGACGGAGGGGTCGTCCCAGCGGGCCAGGTAGTCGCGGCGGGCGGCGGAGAGGGAGACGGAGATCGGGGACCGGCCGTTCCAGGCGGCGAGCTCGGGGTCGCGGTCCCAGGCGTAGGCGGCCTCCACGTCCGCCTCGCGCGGCGGGCGTAGCAGGACGGATCCCCCTCTCAGTACCTGTGTCTCTTCGGCGTGTATGGCGGCCCCCTTCTAGAAGACGCAATGTTACACCCGGCGGGCGCGTGGGGCCATTTTCGTTAGAATGATCCCGGTCCGAGAGGTGGGAGCGGCGTTGAGCGGGACGGTCGGGGAGTTCTTCGGGGGCTCCGGCAGGAGAATCCGGGACGTGATCTGGGGCGACGTGCCCACGGATAGGTCCGTGAGGGCCCTGCTGGAGACGGACGCGATGCAACGCCTGTCCAACCTTAGCCAATTGGGCTTCACCTTCGCCGCCTTCCCGAGGGCCCGCCACACCCGCCTCGACCACGCCGTCGGCGCGTACCACCTGGCCAACCTGACCCTCAAGCGCATCGTGGAGACCGGCGCCTACCTCGAAGACCGCGACGTGCGGGCGGCCCTGGCCGCGGCCCTGCTCCTGAACGCGGGGCGTTACCCTTATTCTTCGGCCGTCGAGGGGATCTCCCTGCCCGGGGCGCCGACGCTCAAGGAGTTGAGCCGGCGCTGGATCGAGCAGACCGACGTAGCCAAAATCCTGCGCAGCGACTGGGACCTCGAACCCCACAACGTCTTCCGCCTCGTCTCCCGCTACGACGACCCGCCCCGCGGCCTGACCCCCACCGAGCACCTCCTGCGCGACATCCTCTTCGGCTCCCTGAACGTCGACGGCCTCGACCGCCTCGTCCGCGACGCCCGCGGCGCCAGGGTCCCCTACGGCCTCGTCGAGGTCCTGCCCCTGATAGAACGACTCAGGATCGTCGGCCAGGAGAACCGCGCGTTGCTGACCCTCGACGAGGAGGGCGCGGGCTCCCTGCAATCCCTAGTCTTCTCCCGATACCTGGTCCACTACAACGTCTACGGACATCACGCGCTTCGCATCCCGACCGTCATGTTCCTCCGCGCCGTCCAGGACGCTGTCCAGGCGGGCACCGTCACCTTCGACAAGCTCTCCGAGCGGGACGACGCCGGGGCCTTCGTTCTGCTGGAAGATTCCGCCGAAGACGGCAGCTCCACCGCCGCCCTGATGAAGCGCCTCGCCGACCGCAGCCCGTACCACCTCGCCCTGCAGCTCGACGAGCGCCACCCAGGCTACGCCGCCCTGATCCGGCTGCGCGACGACGCCTCCTGGCGCCGCCGCGTCGAGGAGGCCTGGGCCCGCTACCTGACCCGCTACCGCAAGGGTGTCGCCGGCCCCCACGACATCCTCATAGACCTCCCCCGCCGCTCGGACTTCTCGGTGGACCTGCGCCTGATCCGGAAGCCCCCCCTCCCCGGCGAACGCAACCC
>CAXUFZ010000132.1:0-10063 GCA_964250345.1 uncultured Rubrobacteraceae bacterium | reverse complement strand
GGTGGAGGGTCCGGCTGGGGAGCTGGTGGAGAGGGGAAAGAGGACGGGCTCGCGCCCGGGAGGAGCAGGGGTTTATGGCAGAAGAGAACAACAACGCGTTCGACGAGGGCGGGGGCAGGGTTACCGGCCAGATCTGGCGGTGGACCGCCCTGGCGGGCATGGCCTCGTACATCGACGCCGGGTCCATCGTGGCGATCGGGGTCGGCCTCGCGCTCTGGCAAGAGTTCCTCGGTTTGAGCAACACCCTCGTGGGGACGCTCACGGCGCTCGGCCCGAACGCCATAGGGGCGGCGGTCGGGGCGTTTATCGGGGGCAGGCTCGGCGACCTGCTCGGGCGCAAGCGCATCTACCAGTACGACCTGCTCGTCTACGCCCTGGGCATCGCGATCATCGCCCTCTCCGTCAACACCCCGATGCTCCTGATCGGGGTCATCATCGTGGGCATCGCGGTCGGGGCCGACGTGCCGACCTCGCTGGCACTCGTCGGTGAGTTCTCGCCCGATCGGGCGCGGGGCAAGCTGCTGGGGTTCACCCAGATCGCGTGGAGCCTCGGGCCCATCGTCGTGTTCGTGCTGGCGTTCTTGCTCGCGCCGCTGGGCCTTCTGGGGATACGGATCGTCGTCGGTCACCTGTTCGTGGTCGCGATAATCACGTGGGCTCTCAGGCGGGGGATGGTGGAGTCCGCCCGGTGGGCCGCGGCCTCGGGCGCGGCCGACGTGGAGCGCCCGTCGGACCCCGCCGAGCAGCCGGTGGAGGCGCCGGTGCCGGGCAACCCGCTCTCAGGCAGCCGCGTGGCCAGCCTCTTCAGCGGGCCCAACCTGCACGCCCTGATCTGGACCGCGACCATCTACATCTTCTGGGGCCTGGCGGCGGGGACCTACGGCATCTTCCTGCCCTTCATACTCAGGACCCTGGGGGCGCAGAGCCAGGCGGCGAGCGTCGCGCTCTCGTGTTTGGGCTTCGTCCTCACGGTGGTCGGGGTCGTTTTCTTCTTCATGCCGTTCAGCGACCGCAGCCACGGGATGCGTCGTCTGTTGTGGGGCGTCGGGGCCCTCATGCAGGTGGCCGCCTTCGCCATCTTGCTCATCTTCCCGTTCACCGTCCCGGTGGCCATCTTGAACATCGGCCTCTTCGGCCTCGGCGGGGCTTTGGCCGGGGAGCCCTTCTACAAGACGTGGAGCCAGGAGCTCTTCCCGACTTTGCTCAGGGGCACGGCGCAGGGGATCACGTTCGGCACCGCCCGCGTGGTGCTCGGCGTCTGGAGCTTCTTCGTCCCCGTGCTGGCCGGGGCGGACATCAGGCCCGTCGCCCTGATGCTGACGATCTTCCTCCTCATAAGCGGCGTGGTCGGTTTCCTGTTCCTGCCGAACACCGCCGGCAAGTCGCTGGAGCAGATAGAGTCCGAACGTGGCCTCACCGAGCGGGACAGGGTCCCGACGGGACCGGCGGTCGGATGACGGCCGAGAGGACGAAATCCCCGGTGGACCGGAAGGGCAAGCCCGCCGCGAAGGTGGGGGTCTTCGGCGTAGGGCTCGGGGCTTACTGGGCGCAGTTCCCCGGCCTCAAGGAGCGGTTGGAGGGCTACCAGCGGCACGTCGAGGGGGAGATCGGGCGCTCGGCCGAGGTCGTCTCCGCGGGGCTGGTCGACACCCCGCAGGGGGCGCAAGTTGCGGGCCGGCGGTTCGCCGAGGAGCGGGTCGACCTGATCTTCTGCTACGTCGGGACCTACGCGACGAGCTCCCAGGTGCTCCCGGCCGTCCAGGAGCCGAAGGTCCCCGTGGTCGTCCTCAACCTCCAGCCCGTCGCCGCCCTCGACTACGAGAACACCGACACGGGCGAGTGGCTGGCGAACTGCGCGGCGTGCTGCGTCCCCGAGGTCTCCAACGCCTTCGAGCGCGCCGGCGTGCAGTTCAACGTGGTCTCCGGCATCCTCTACGACGACGAGAACGCCTGGAACGAGATAGCCGAGTGGTGCCAGGCCGCGGGCGTCGTCCGCACGCTCCGCGGCAGCCGCTTCGGCTTTCTCGGACACACCTACCCCGGCATGCTCGACATGTACTCCGACTTCACCATGCACCACGCCCAACTCGGCCTCCACGTCGAGGTCCTCGAGATGGACGACCTCCAAGACCGCGTGGACGCCGCCAGCGACGACAGAGTGACCGCCAAGCTCGAAGAAGCCCGCTCCACCTTCGAGGTAGACGGGAGCGCGGACGACGAAGAGCTCGACTGGGCGGCCCGGGTGGCCGTCGGGCTCGACGCCCTCGCAGAGGACTTCGACCTCGACGCGCTCGCCTACTACTACCGGGGGACGGGCGCGAGCGTCCACGAGCGGCTCGGCGCGGGCCTCATACTCGGCAACTCGCTCCTCACCGCCAGGGGCGTGCCGGCCGCCGGCGAGGGCGACCTGAAGAACGCCGTCGCCATGAAGGTCATGGATTCTTTGGGGGCCGGCGGCTCCTTCACCGAGGTCTACGCCATGGACTTCAAAGAGGGCTTCATCCTGATGGGCCACGACGGACCGGGGCACGTCGCCATCAGCGACCGCAAGCCGATCCTGCGGGGGCTCGGTCTCTACCACGGCAAGGCGGGGAGCGGTGTCTCCGTCGAGTTCGGCGTAAGGACCGGACCCGTCACCATCTTCGCCGTGACCCAGACCCGCGACGGGCGCCTGAAGACGCTCGCGGCCGAGGGCGAGTGCATCCCCGGTCCGACGCTCAAGATCGGGAACACCAACAGCCGCCTACGGTTCTCCCTCCCGCCGGCCCCCTTCATGAACGCCTGGTGCGAAGAGGGCCCGACCCACCACTGCGCCCTCGGCGTGGGCCACAGGGCCGGGGCGCTCAGGAAGGTCTGCCGCCTCCTCGACCTGGAGTTCGTCGAAGTCGGGGAGACGTCCCCCACAGGCGGCGCGGTCCGATGAGTCCGGACGCGGCGACGACCGAGCTTCGGAGGCGTTTCGACGACCCGCCCCGCGCCTTCTCGCCCGTGCCCCTCTGGTGGTGGAGCGGCGACCCGCTGGACCCGGAGAGGCTGCGCTGGCAGTTGGAGAGGTTCGCGGAGGGCGGGATCTTCAACCTCGTCGTCATGAACCTGGCGCCGACCTCGCCCATGTTCGGCTCCGACGCCGACGACCCGCCCTTCTTCTCGAAGGCGTGGTGGGCCATCTTCCGCGGCGTCTGCGAGGACGCCGGGCGGCTGGGCGTCTCGATCTGGTTCTACGACCAGATCGGCTTCTCCGGCGCCAACCTCCAGGCCGAGATAGTCAAGGAACGCCCCGAATTCGCCGGCCAATGGCTGGAACGGACCGCCACGGAGATGTCCGAACCCGGCGAGCTCGCCTGCCCCGCCGGCGGCGAGCCCGTCTCCGCCGCCGCCATCCCCATAGACGGTAGCGGCAACCCCACCGGAGACCCGACGCCGCTGCCCGTACAAGACGGGAAGGCCGTCTGGGACGGCACAGGTCCGCACCGCGTGATGCTCTTCTACTCCGTGGAGCGCGGCTTCGACTACCACAGTCCAGACGCCTGCCGAGCCCTGATCGACAGGGTGCACGGGGCCTACGAGGCCCACGTCGGCGATCTCTTCGGCACCACCGTCGTCGGCTCTTTCCAGGACGAGCTGCCCTCGATGCCGACGTGGTCGCGGGATTTTGCGGAGCGGTTCGAAGCACGCCACGGCTACGACCCCGGTCCCCACCTCGCCGCGTTGTGGGAGGAGTATGAGGGGGCCGGACGCGTGCGCCGCGACTTCCACGTCACCCGGGCCGCCGTGAGCGAGGAGACCTTCTTCCGGCCGCTCTTCGACTGGCACGAGGAGCGCGGTCTCGTCTGCGGCTTCGACCAGCAGGACCCCGTCCGCGCGGGTTTCCCCGTCGAGAGCGTGGACCGGTACGCCGACTACCAGCGGACGCACCGCTGGTACGCGGCGCCCGGCAGCGACCACCACGGCGACGCGAAGGTACACTCCTCGCTCGCCCACCTCTACGACCGTCCGCGCGCCTGGATCGAGGCCTTCCACTCCTCCGGCTGGGGCGGGACGCTCGAGGAGACCTTCGACTGGCTCCTCCCGTGGCTGCGGGCCGGCGCCAACCTCTACGACCCGCACGCCGTCTACTACAGCACGCGCGGCGGCTGGTGGGAATGGGCCCCCCCGTCAACGGACTGGCGCCAGCCGTACTGGGAGCACTACCACCGCTTCTCCCGGACCGTGAGCCGGCTCTGCTCCGTCCTGACGCTCGGCCACCACGTCTGTGACGTCGGCCTGCTCTTCCCCACGACCACCGTTCAGGCGGGCCTGCGCCTCGACGGCGCGGAACCCTACGCAAAAGCCGCCCACGAGACCTACCTCAAGCTCGCCGGCACCATGCCCTGGTACGAGGTCGAACCCGGCGCCCTGGACCACGCCAACAGGGACTTCGACGTCCTCGACGAAGACTCCATCCAACGCTCCGAGACAGAAGACGGACACCTCCGGATCGGCGACGAGCGCTACGCGACCGTCGTGCTGCCCGACTGCGCCGTGCTCGGAGGGGCCACCGCCTCGAAGCTCGTCGATTTCGTGGAAAGGGGCGGCCTCCTGGTAGCCGTCGGCGGTGTACCCCGAAGCGGCGCGGGGACCGGCGGCGACGAAAGCATCGGGACGCTGGCCTCCCTCTTCGACGAAGGCCGCGCGCGCCGCCTCGACTCGCCGGAGGATCTGACCGGGTTCCTGGCCGGCGTCCCCGGCCCGGTCGAGGCCCCTGTACCGACCCTGATGCGCCGGGTGGGCGACGCCACGATCCTGTTCGTGCCGGCCGCGTTCCCGCGCGCCACGGAGCTGAAGATGCACGGCGGACGCGGGACCGAGGGCGGATGGCTCGACATCGAGTACGAGTTCGACCCCTCCGCGTACCACCGGCACGTGGACGTCAGGGTGGAGGGCGTCAGGGGTACCCCCATGCTGTGGGAGCCCTACAGCGGCGAGAAGCGGCCCCTCGCCTTCTCGACCGACGGCTCCGGCACGGAAGTACGGGTGCCCTTCGACGACGGACCTGGGGTGCTGGTCGTGTGGGAGGGCGCCGGTGCCGGAGGGGATATGCCGGAAGACGGGAGCGCCGCTGAGGGGGACCCGGGCTTGGTCGAGGGTCCGCTCGTTCGTTCGGAAGACGTTCTCGACGGGGTCTGGACGGTCGAGTTGGAGCCGACCCTCGACAACCGGTGGGGCGACTTCGCCCGCCCGGTAGACGGGACTTCGGTGCCGGTCGAGCGCTGGGAGGTGCGGCACAGGTTTGAGGAGGATGGGGAGGCCGCGGGCTGGGCGCGGCCGGATCTCGACGACTCGGGTTGGTCCGCGGCGCACGCGACGTTCGGGCCGCGCGGCCTGTGGGCGGGACCCGACGCGCCCGACGCGCTTCCGTTCCCGGTCCAGGGCGCGGGTGAGGTGAGGGAGTCGGCCGTCGAAGACGGTCCCGACAGAGGGTGGCGGGCGGCGTCCTATTCCCTCTCCCGCGGCATCTACAAGGATAGGATCCATCGGGGCACCCTCGGGCCCACGGGCCACGTCCCGGAGGAGTTCCTGGACTTTGGCAGCGTGGTCCGTGGCGAGGCGGTGCAGTTCCGCACCACGGTCTCTCTACCAGGGCCCCTGAACGCGCACTTCGCGCTCGGGGCGGCGGCCCGCAAGCGCGTCTGGATCAACGGCGCGCAGATCCCAAGCCAAGACGACGGCTACCTCTCCGTGGTGCCGGTCGCGCTCGACGGGGGATCGAACGTCGTAGAGTTCCGGTTGGAGGCGGAAGAGGACGTCGAGCTGCGGGCGCATTTCGCGTTCGTGCGGGAGCCGGGGGGGTACTTCCGTCCCGAGTTGATTCGGGCAGATGACGGGGTACGGAAGGATACCGTCGTCTCGTACGGAAAGACGGTGTCGGTGCCTTTCGCGCCGGAGAAGGCCGTCGTACAGGTGGGCTGCGACGCCCCCTGCCGCGTCTACGTGAACGGGACGATGGTTGGGAGGCAGGGCGGGTTCGACCCGTACTTCGAGCTGCACCAGGCCAGGATCCAACCCTACGACGTGACCGCCCAGGCGCGCGAGGGGGAGAACGAGGTGGCGGTGGAGGTCTCGGACCTCGGCGTGCCGCACGCCGTCTCCGTCGACGGGCTCTTCGAAGCCGGCGGTAACTCCGTCTCCGTAGTCTCCGACGGGACTTGGGAGGCGACGAGGAACAGTGAGCCCGTACCGCTCGGCCTGCGCCGCAAGCCGTTCGGGAGCATCTTCCCTTTGGGGGACCCCGCGCAAACCCACCTGCGGCGGCGCCCGCATCCGCTGCCCGGCTCGGGCTGGCTCGAAGACGGAGACGCGGACGGGACCGTGATCGGGCTCGTCCCCGACGCGCGGGCGGGCCAGAGCCGCCCGCAGTGGCTGCGCTTCCCGGTGCCGCCGGGCGCCACCCTCATGCGGTTGGCGATCCACGGGAGCGCGACGGTCTACCTGGACGGCGATGAGATAACGCCGGAACGCGGCGCGGGGGAACTGGAGGTGGAGCTGCCGCGGGCCGGGGATCCAGAAAGGGTGTGCGCGCTGCGCGTGGAGCCGGAGCCCGGCTACGAGGCCGGGGCGATCCTGGACGGTCCGATCCGGTTCGTGACGGGCGAAGGGTCTATGAGACTCGGGGACTGGGAGGACCGGGGCCTGGCCGGGTACAGCGGGGGGGTGCGCTACAAGAGAAAGGTGGAGTGGACGGGGACCGGCGAGGAAGGTGCCCGGGTCGTGCTCGATCTCGGGCGGGTGCGCGGGACGGCCGAGGTTATCGTCAACGGGACTTCGGCCGGCGCGAGGATCTGGTCGTCCTACGCCTTCGACCTGACGGGCCGCCTCTCCCCCGGGGAGAACGACCTGGAGGTCCGGGTCTTTAACACCGCGGGTCCCTACCTGGACGCCGTCAGCCCCACCCGCTTCGTCTTCGACGGGCAGAGGGTCTCGGGCCTGATGGGTCCCGTAAAGGTTCTGGAGGTGGAGGGATGAGAAGACCCCCGAACGACCGCGACGGACGGGTGACGGCATGACCGAGCTACGGCCGATCCGGCCGAGGTGCGAGCACCGCGCGAACCCCCTCGGCATCGACGCCGCGCCGCCGAGGCTAAGTTGGGCCCTGGACGGGGACGGACGCGGCCAGACCCAGTCCGCCTACCGCGTCCTGGCGGCAAGAGATGAGGAGGACCTCGCGGCGGAACGGAACCTCCTGTGGGATTCCGGCCGGATCGAGTCCGGCCACTCCCTCGACATAGAGTACGGGGGCGAGAAGCTGGGGTCCGGGGCGCGCCGCGTGTGGAACGTGCGCGTCTGGGACGGGGAGGGGAGGCCGTCTCCCCCCGGTGACCCCGCCGTCTTCGAGATGGGCCTCCTGGAGAGGTCGGACTGGGAGGGGACCTGGATCTCCGCGGGCGAGGGCCCCGCCGGGGACATGGATCCCCCGACCGGCGACGAGTACGACGCCCTCGCCAACGGCCTCGCCCCGTGCCCGCATTTCCGCAAGGAGTTCCGGCTGGAGAAGCCGGTGCGTCGCGCCCGCCTCTACGCGACGGCCCGCGGCCTCTACGAGCTCTCCCTGAACGGCTCCCGCGTGGGAGACGACGTGCTCGCCCCCGGCTGGACGGACTACCGCGAACGCGTCCAGTACCAGACCTACGACGTGGCGGACCTTCTGCGCGAGGGCCCGAACGCCCTCGGCGCCATCCTGGGCGACGGTTGGTACTCGGGCTTCGTCGGGTTCGATCCCAAAAAGGCCGGCGCCCACTACGGCACCCGCCCGCAGCTTCTGGCTCAACTGAACGTCGAGTACGAGGACGGCACGACGGAGGGCGTCGCGACCGACGGCTCGTGGGTCTCCTCGACCGGTCCGATCCTCTTCTCCGATCTCCTCGCCGGCGAGTCCTACGACGCCCGCGAAGAGATGCCCGGCTGGGATGCGCCTGGCTTCGACGATTCGGGCTGGCACGGGGTGGAGACCGAAGAGATCGGTAGCGTCCCGCTCGTCGCCCAACCCGACGAGGGCGTCAGGGTGACGGAGGAGGTGGCGGCGAAGGAGGTAACCTCGCCCCGGGAAGGCGTCCACGTCTTCGACATGGGCCAGAACATGGTCGGGTGGGCCCGCCTGAAAGTTGGCGGGGAAGCGGGGACCACGGTGAGGCTGCGCTTCGCCGAGGCGCTCAACCCCGACGGGACCATCTACACGGAGAACCTCCGCTCGGCCCGCCAGACGGACGCTTACGTGTTCAAGGGCGGGGACGAGGAGGTCTACGAGCCGCGGTTCACCTTCCACGGCTTCCACTACGTCGAGGTGACGGGCTACCCGGGCGAGCCGCCGCTCGACGCCGTCACCGGCGTCGTCGTCCACTCCGACACGCCGCCCAGCGGTTCGTTCGAGTGTTCCAGCCCGATGGTCAACAGGCTGCAAGAGAACATCGTGTGGGGCCAGCGCGGCAACTTTCTATCCATCCCGACCGACTGCCCGCAGCGCGACGAGCGCCTCGGGTGGACGGGGGACGCCCAGATCTTCGTCCGCACCGCCGCGTACAACATGGACGTCGCCGCCTTCTTCACCAAGTGGATGGCCGACGTCGAGGACGCCCAGACCCCGGACGGCGCCTTCACCGACGTCGTGCCCCTCCTCGAAGGCTCGGGCGCGATAGACCTCTCCCGCGGCGCCCCCGCCTGGGGCGACGCCGGCGTCGTAGTTCCGTGGACGATCCACAAGACCTACGGCGACACCCGGATAATAGAGAAGCACTACGGTGCCATGACCCGCTGGATGTCCTACCTGCGCGACGCGAACCCCGACCTCCTGCGTCGCAAAGAGCTCGGCAACAACTACGGCGATTGGCTCAACCCGACGGGCGACGCCACCCCCAAGGACCTCCTCGCCACGGCCTACTGGGCCCACGACGCGAACCTCATGGCCGAGATGTCCCGGGCCACGGGCCGCGACACGGAAGCCGACGCCTACGATGGCCTCTTCGAGGACATCAGGGAGGCTTTCAACCGGGCCTACGTCGGCCCCGACGGGCGCTTGGAGGGCGACACCCAGACGGCATACGTGGTGGCCCTCCACATGGGCCTCCTGCCGGACGGGTTGCGTGCCAGGGCTGCGGAGCATCTCGTCAGGACCATAGAGGAGAAGGAGTGGCACCTCTCCACCGGCTTTGTAGGCGTGGGTTATCTCTGTCCCGTGCTGACGGAGGCCGGCTACCCGGAGGTCGCGTACCGCCTGCTGGAGAACGAGACCTACCCCTCTTGGGGCTACACCATAAAGAACGGGGCCACCGCGATCTGGGAGCGCTGGGACGGCTGGACGGAGGAGAACGGCTTCCAGTCACCGAACATGAACTCCTTCAACCATTACTCTCTCGGCTCGGTGGGAGAGTGGTTGTATCGGTACGTGGCGGGGATAGATCTGTACCCCGGGGGCGCCGGCTACGACCGCATCCTCATCGGGCCTCGGCCTGGCGGGAGCCTCACGCACGCGAGGGCCTCGTACGACTCCGTGCGGGGTGGGATCGCGTGCGGGTGGGAGCTCTCGGACGGGCGGATCCGGCTGAGCGTCAAGATTCCCGCCAACGCGACGGCCACGGTCCGCGTGCCGACCACGGACGCCGCCGGCGTCGAGGAGGGCGGCCGACCGGCGGGCGAGGCCGAGGGCGTCGAGTTCCTCCGCGAGGAGGAAGGGGCGGCGGTCTTCGCCGTCGGGTCCGGGGAGTACGAGTTCGTGGGGAGCGCGGGATGAAGGTATCCGGGCGCCGTTTCGGAAAGAGAGCAGTCTACGCGCGAAGGGGAGGTGTTTAGGCCATGACCGACGCGGAGGTCGGGACCAACGGGCAACAAGACGACGGCCGGGTCACGGGCGAGCAGTGGTACTGGACCGCGCTGTCCGCGATGGCCTCGTACATAGACGCCGGCTCCATCGTGGCTATCGCCGCCGGCCTGTCTTTGTGGGCGCAGGACCTGGACCTCAGCCCCACGACATTCGGGGTGCTGGCGGCGTTCGGCCCGACCGCCGTGGGGGCGGCGGTGGGGGCCATCATCGGGG
>CAXUFZ010000131.1:0-10106 GCA_964250345.1 uncultured Rubrobacteraceae bacterium | reverse complement strand
GCGGTACAGATGGTGGCGGCTCGGGCCTGAGCCGACGAAGCTTCCTGTCCCTCTCGGTGGCCGGTCTGGCGGTGGTAGCCCTTCCGGGGGGGCCGGCGGTCACGGACGGGATGCGCACCTTCACCCACAGCGGCAGGGAGGTAAGCGTCGCGACCGACGGGGGTGAGAAGCTGGTCGTGGGCGGCGAGGAGCTGCACGTGAT
The DNA here is from genome assembly GCA_964250345.1 of uncultured Rubrobacteraceae bacterium. Classification (GTDB taxonomy): domain Bacteria; phylum Actinomycetota; class Rubrobacteria; order Rubrobacterales; family Rubrobacteraceae; genus Rubrobacter_D. The sequence goes on along the minus strand of CAXUFZ010000131.1, from coordinate 9,904 downwards.
CACCTCCAACGGCGCCTACCGCGCGCTGGAGTTCCCGTTCTCGCCGCAGCCGACCCTCGAGGACCTCGGCAGGCGGGTGGCAGAGAACGCGGACCGCATCGCGGGGAGATTGTAGTCGTGGCGGACCTAGCCGTCAGGAAGAGCGCCTCCCGGCTCACGGCCGAGGAGAGAACCCGGTTCGTCGAGGCCATCCTGGAGCTCAAGCGGCAGGGCCGCTACGACCGCATGGTGCGGGAGCACGTCGATGCGATGTCGAACATAAGGCCCGACCCCGCGCACGGCGGGCCGGCCTTCTTGCCCTGGCACCGCTACTGCCTCAGGCACCTGGAGCATCACCTGCAGATGGTCGACTCCTCCGTCACGCTGCCCTACTGGGACTGGACCGTCGACCGGAGCATCACCGGACCGCCGTGGACGGAGGACTTTATGGGCGGCCCCGGCCGCAAGCGCGACGACCAGGTCATGACGGGTCCCTTCGCCTACGCCGCCGGGAACTGGCCGATAACGGTGAAAGACTGGCGCGGGCAGCCCGACTACCTTACGCGCGCGCTCCGCAGCCCAAACCTGTTGCCGAAGCCCTGGGAGGTCCGCCGGGTCCTCCAGCGCGTCCCCTACGACGCCGAGCCATGGAACTTCCGCACGAACCCGCAGAAGAGCTTCCGGTCGGACCTGGAAGGGTTCCCGCACAGCACCCCCCACATGGTCGTGGGAGGAAACATGACCGGCGGGGGGAGCCCCAACGACCCCGTCTTCTTCCTGCACCACGCGAACGTGGACCGCTTGTGGGCCTGGTGGCAAAAGCTGCATCCCGAGGAGTGGTACAAGCCGAGAACGGGCGGACCCCAGGGCCACAACCGCGACGACCGGATGTGGCCATGGAGGGGCGAGGAGCCGCCCGTGACACCGAGGAGCGTCCTCGACCACCACGCGATGGGATACGCCTACGACGACGAGGCGAGCTGGTAGGACGGTCCTCAACGCCGCGCCACATTGACACCCCCAGACGCGGTGCATATACTCCGAGGGCTTTTTTCGGGGCCGTAGCTCAGCTGGGAGAGCGCCGCGCTGGCAGCGCGGAGGTCAGGGGTTCGATCCCCCTCGGCTCCACACTCTATATATAGAGGACCCTGGCCTCTAAAGCCACCTCCCCGCGCATCCGACAACCTCCTCATGAGGGCAACGGACTTCGAGACCGCCACGCGACGGCGACCCGGGACGCCGGAGACCCCAGATCGCAACTCGCTGGGGCCGTACGCTCCGCGGATAGTCGTCTCGGTTTTGGTCGTCGCGGTTCTGGCGGGCGGAGCCTTTTACGCCGCCCGCGTCTCGGAGAGCGCGCCGCGCGTCGTCTACACCGCCTCGCTGGAGGAGGTGGCCGCCGAGTCCGAGACGTCGTTGAAGGTGGACATCAACTCCGCCGACGTCGAAGAGCTCGGGGAGCTACCGGAGGTCGGGCCTTCTACGGCGGAGGCGATCATCGAGTACCGCAACGCCAACGGGCACTTCCGGTCCGTGGACGAGCTCGAAGAGGTGCCGGGCATCGGGCCGAAGACCATCCAGCAGATAGAACCGTTTGCGGGCGTCTGAAGGAGGGCCTCCGTCTCTGAGGCTGGACCTGCGCCCGCCGCTGCGCCTCGATCTGTGGGCGCTGGCGTTCGCGGCCGGCGTGGTGGCCGGCGTCCTCGCGCCGCCGCTGGCGCCCGTGATCGTCGCGGCGAGCCTCATCGTCTGCGTGGGGTCGTTGCTGTGGCGCGGCCTGGCGCCGGCCCAGTGGCGGCTCATGGCGATGCTGGGTCCCCTGTTCGCGACGGGCGGGGTCTGCGTGGCGGTCGTGCACGCCGAATCACCCGACCCGCTCGCGGAGCTGGCGGCGATGGAGCCGGGAGAGGTGATCCTGGTAGGAACAATATCGTCTCCGCCGGTGCAGAGCAGCTTCGGTTACCGGGCGGACGTCCGGGTCGAGCACCTGTGGCACGAGGGGCGGGAGGTATTGCGCGGCGGGGGCGTCGAGGTTTTCGCGCCCGACCTGAGCCTCGGAGTTGGGGATCGGGTGAGGGTGGATGGGGAGATCTCGGTGCCCGAGGTCGGCGAGGACGGCTTCGACTACGCCCGCTACCTGTCGACGAAGAGGATCAGCGCGCTCGTCGAGGCGACGACCGTGCTGCCGGTCGGGGAGGAGCGCGGCTGGATCGGCCGGGTCCACCGCCAGACCGACGCCGCGCTCGGCCACGGCCTGCGCCCGGAGGAGGCCGCCGTCGTACGCGGCATGGTCCTCGGGGACCGCTCGCTGATGCCCGAAGACCTGGAAGAAGACTTCCAGCGCAGCGGGATCACCCACGTCCTCGCCATCTCCGGCCAGCACGTCGCCATCCTCGCCGCCGTGGTCTTCTTTGCCCTGAGATACCTAGCCATTCCACCCAACGCCCGGGCCGTCGTAACGCTCGTCCTGACGTGGCTGTACATCGTCGTGGCCGGCGCCCCGCCGTCGGCGATCCGGGCCGGCGTCGTCGCGACCTTCGTGCTGGCGGCGGGTCCTCTCGGCCGTCAGCTCTCGCCGCTGCACTTCATGACGACGATGCTCGCCGCCGTCCTGGCGTACAACCCGCTCCTGGTTTACAGCACGGGCTTTCAGCTCTCGGTAGCCGCGGTCTTCGGCATCCTGCTGCTGAGGGCGCCGCTGGTCGCGTTCGTGGACCGCACCGTTCTGCGGCCGTTCGAGAAGCCGCCGCGGACGTTGTCCAACCTCGTCGCCGTCTCGCTCGCGGCCCAGGTAGCGACGACCCCGATAATCGCGGCGACGTTCGATGAGGTTTCGCTTGTGGGGGTGTTTACCAACCTGATCGCGGTTCCCATCTCCGGCCCGATCCTGACGCTCGGCCTTCTCGGCTCCCTTGTAGGCAACGTCGCCCCGCTCCTGGCCGTCCCGCTGAACGCGTGCAACGGCTTCCTGGTAACTATCCTGGTGGGCCTCGCCCGCTTCGCGGCCTCGATGCCCTTCGCCACGACCACGACGCCGGGCGTAACACCCCTGCTCGTCGGCCTCTTCTACGCCGGATGCGTCCCCGTCGTCGCCGCGCAGCGCGTGTTTTCGGAAGAGCGCCGGCCGCTCTGGGCCGCGCTCCTGCTGCTCTGGACGACGCTCTGGCTGGTGCTCGTCGGGGCGGGGAGCGTTTAGAATAGGGGCGTGGGAGTCTACCTTTTGCTCGGAGACGACGAGGAGCGCAAGGCCCGCGGCGTGGAGAAGCTGCGCCGCGGACGGAACGTCGAGGGCTACGACGCCTCGACGACGAGCCCGGAGACCGTCGTCTCGGCCTGCAACTCGTTCTCGCTGTTCGGGGAGGGCCCGTTCGTGGTCTTGAGGAACCTGGACGCCTGGAACGCCGCCCAGAAGGCCGTCGTCGTGGACTATTTGGAGAACCCCCCGCCGGAGTCGGACCTGCTGCTGCTAGGCAAGAAGCTCGGCTCCCGCGAGAGGCTGTTGAACGCCGTCAAAAAGACCGGCGACGTGGCGGACTTCCAGCAGCCGACCGGCAAGGCGCTGGTCCGGTGGCTCGTCGGCCACGCTAAGAAGCTCGGGCTCGACCTTCCCGAAGAGGTCGCGGAGGACCTGGCGAACCGCTGCTCGGGGGACAAGATGCGCCTGTTGCAGGAGGCTGAGAAGCTGTCGCTCTACGTCGGGGAGGGAGCGGCGACGCGTGAGGATGTGGACCTTCTATGTCCGCCGGACGTGCAGTCCAACATCTTCGCGTTCGTGGACGCGTTGGCCGCCGGGCAGCGGGGCCGGGCCCTGGACCTCCTTGAGGCGCTCCTCGGCACGGGCGAGCCGCCGCTGCGCCTGACATTCATGGTCCGCCGCCAGTTCCGGCTCGTGGCTCGCGCCCGTGCCCTCTTCGAGCGGGGCACCCCGCAGCCGGAGGTCGCCCGCGAGCTCAAGGTCCCGCCCTTCGTCGCCCGCAAGCTCTCCGAGCAGGGCCGCAAGCTCGACGAGGCGGACCTCGACCGCGCCCTGGCCCTGATCCTGGATCTGGAGAGCGGCCTCAAAGGCGGGAAGAACCTGCGCGACGAACTCCAGGTCGAGCTCGTCGTGATGAAACTGTCCGAAGTTTAAGTAGTCGAGCACGCTGTCCTCAGGGCGATCGCCCCTTCGGGCCGGGTCCGCTCCGTGAGTGTGGGCAGCCGTATTTGTCCTCTTCTCCGGATTTCCTTTTTGTAATTTTGAAGCAAAGGGCACGGTTTAGTTCGCAGCGGTCCCGTCGACGAAATAGCAGTTACCGTGTGCAAATACAGAAAGATCAAATACGTAGCAATCGTGGAATCCTGTTTGCAGGAAATTATCGAGTTTGACACATAGCAGACAATTGTGTATCATACAACAGAACAGCCTGACGGAGAAACAAGAGGAGGCCGAGATATGCCGTTGCGAGATTTGGCGGTGAATACGGACGAATTAGAGGAACGCTGGATTGAGGAGATTGTCGAGCCCTATGTGAACTACGATGTTGACAAAGAGAACTTGATTCTTCTGCCCAAAGCGTCATCGCTATCCACGAGGGCAAAGGTTCTTCTGTACCTAGTTGCTCTCAAAGGTTGGCCGTACCTCACTGATAACAAGGTATCAGTAAGTGCGAAACCTGCACAAATTGGCAACGAACTCGGCGTCCATGGCGGCACTCTGCGTCCTGCACTGAAGGAACTGAAGGACGCGAGATTAGTGTCGATGGATGGTCAGGCCTATGAAATTTCGATCCCTGCGCTACCCAATGTGAAGGCGGAGATCGAGAAGAGTGCAAGCCGATCACAGGAGTCGAGGGGCGGAGCGTCCAGAAAGAAGTCGTCTTCGAAAAGTTCCGGTCAATCTTCTAACGACAAATCGTCGGGTACCGTCAAGCAGAGAAGGAACGCTGAGTTTTTTGATAGGCAGGTTGCGGAGGGATTCTTCAACGAGCCTAAGATCCTTGCAGATGTTGTAGAGCGGTTTCACGAATATGGACTGACAGTGCACAAAGGGACCGTTTCCCCACTGTTAATCAAAGCAGTACGCGGAGACCAACTACGGCGCAAAAAGTCAAGGATCGATGGTAGAGAAATGTGGGCGTACGAAAGCGTTAAGTGAACTCAGAGCTAACATACGCGGATATTCGCGCAAATATATCGCCTCCAGTGGACAGTGTGCTCGCGGATTTGCTTCTGCGCGAGTATATGTCGTTGGAGCGGCGATTTCTCTTACGAGACTGGGAGCCTGCGACACTGGACGGTGGACAGTTCTGCGAGATAGCTGCACGTTGCTTGTATGGACTAGACTCGGGACAGCAGAATAGGAAGAAGGGGGTCCACAATTGTCTTACATACATAGAGAACGACGATAACCCACATTCCTTCCCCTCTTGTAATCCTCGCAAAGACGCGCTCCAATTGTGCAAAGCTATTCGCCTAATCTATCAGTTCAGAAGCAATCGGGGTGCGGTGCATATCGATCCGGACTACTCCGCCAATGAGATGGATTCCAGGATGGTTATCGAGACAGTTCATTGGATCTTATCCGAGCTGGTTCGGATCCTTTGGACTGGGGATCCCTCTGCTGCCGCACGTGCTGTCCGGGCAATAGTAGCTTTTCGTATTCCCGCAGTATTCAGGGACGGAGCGGTGCCGATCGTGCAGAACCCGGAATTGGATGCAGAAGATGAGATCTTGGTTCTGCTCCGGGATGTAGGGACGACTGGCATGACTTTAACGGCGTTGAAGAAGTCCAGCCGCCGTCACCACAGCACTGTCGATAAAGCGCTGAAGTCGTTGGACAAAGAGCGACTCATCACGGTAAATGCTGAGGGCGGTTGGATACTGACTGACAGAGGCTGCATCAGAGTAGACAGCCAGCTCTACGAGGCGCTTCCGCTCTAAACGAGTTGACTAGTTCTTGACGGCGAGGGCCTTGTCGAAGCGGCCGATCTTGCGGGCGGCCTTGTTCTTGTGGATGACGCCCTTGGTGGCGGCGCTGGCGTAGGCCTTCTGGGACTCGTCGCGGAGGCGGCGGGCGGACGCTTCGTCGCCGGCGTCGAGCGCCTTGTAGAAGTTCTTGGAGAGGTTCCTCAGGCGGGTCCTCTCGCCGCGCTTCTGCTCGAAACGCTTGACGCTCTGCTTGTCGCGCTTGGATGGTGCGGGCACGCTGTTCCTCCGTCTGGTACCAGGTTAACCGGGAGAATGTAACACACGGCGGGCAAAGGGACAATCCGGCGATCATGGTAAACTTTGCGGGTGCAAAGCATCGAACGTACCCGCAATTTCTGCATCATCGCGCACATCGATCACGGCAAAAGTACCCTGGCGGACAGGATGCTCGACGTGACCGAGGCGGTGCCCGAGCGCGAGCGGATGGACCAGATCCTGGACACCATGGAGCTCGAACGCGAGCGCGGCATAACCATCAAAGCCCAGGCCGTCCGCCTCCTCCACAAACGCCCCGACGGCGACTGGATGCTCAACCTCATAGACACCCCGGGCCACGTGGACTTCACGTACGAAGTCTCGCGGGCGATAGCGGCCTGCGAAGGCGCGCTCCTCGTCGTGGACGCGAGCCAGGGCATCCAGGCGCAGACGCTGGCGAACCTGTACCTGGCGATGGAGCACGACCTGGAGATCATCCCGGTCCTCAACAAGATAGACCTGCCCGTCGCCGACGTGCCCGCCGCCACCGAGGAGCTCGTCGATCTGCTCGGCATCGAGGAAGACGAGATCCTCAAGATCTCCGCCAAGACCGGCCAGGGCGTCGTCGAGGTCCTCGACGCCATCGTTGACCGCATCCCGGCCCCAACCACGCAGGAAGAGGAGACGCGGGCCCTGATCTTCGACTCCTACTACGACCCCTACCGCGGCGTCGTCTCCCTCGCCCGCCTCTTCGACGGCGAACTGAGCAAGGGCGACATAGTCCGCGCCATGGGCTCCGACGAGGAGTTCGAGCTCCTGGAGGTCGGCTGCTACTCGCCCAAGCCCACCGCGCTCCCGACGCTCAAGACCGGCGAGGTCGGCTACGTCATCGCCGGCCTCAAGGACATCGAGGCGCTGCGCGTGGGTGACACGGTCACGCGGGCGAGGCGGCCCGCCTCCGAGCCGCTGCCCGGCTACGCGCAGGTCTTGCCGACGGTCTTTAGCGGTCTCTATCCGACCGTGGGAGACGAGTTCGAGCGTCTTCGGGACGCGCTCTCCAAGCTGCAGCTCAACGACGCCTCGCTCTTCTTCGAGCCGGAGAACTCGCGGATGGGGTTCGGGTTCCGGTGCGGGTTTTTGGGGCTGCTTCACATGGAGATCGTGCAGGAGCGGCTGGAGCGGGAGTTCGGGCTGGACCTGATCGCCTCCTCCCCGAGCGTGAAGTACGAGGTTGAGACGGACGGCGAGACCGTCGAGATCACCAACCCCAGCGACCTGCCCGAAGACTTCGACGAGATTCGGGAGCCCATGGTCCGCGCCACCATCATCGCCCCGAAGGACCACGTCGGGGCCGTCATGGGCCTCTGCCACGAGAAGCGCGGGACGTCGGTCGGTATGGAGTACCTGTCGCCCCGACGGGTCCAGCTAACCTACGACATGCCTCTCGGCGAGGTCATCACGGACTTCTTCGACGCTCTGAAGAGCCGCACTAAAGGCTACGCCTCTTACGACTACGACCCGACGGGCTACGAGCCGGCGGATCTGGTCAAGGTCGAGGTTCTGGTGTCGGGGGATCCGGTGGAGGCGCTCTCGATCATCGTCCACCGCGACAAGGCCTACCACCGCGGCCGGGCGCTGGCCGAGAAGCTGAAGGAGCTGATCCCGCGCCAAAACTTCGAGGTCCCGGTGCAGGCGGCGATGGGACGCAGAATCATCGCCCGCGAGACGGTCCGCGCTTACCGCAAGGACGTAACCGCGAAGTGCTACGGCGGCGACATCAGCCGCAAGAAGAAGCTCTTGGAGCAGCAGAAGAAGGGCAAGCGTCGCATGAAGCAGGTCGGGAGCGTCGAGATACCGCAAGAAGCTTTTCTCGCCGCCCTCCGCATCTGACGTCGCGCGGACGGTTGGCGGGTGGGACGGGCCTGCGCCCGTGTTAGAATTTCTCGCGTTATGAGTCACCCCGAGATCTCTTACAGGCAGAGGGAAATCCTCCTCAAAACCCTCGAGCTCTACATCTCCACCGGCCTGCCCGTTGGCAGCCACACCTTGACCGAGGAGGTGGACGCGAGCTCCTCGACGATCCGGGCCGAGCTCGCGAACCTGGAAGCCGAAGGGCTCCTGACCCACCCGCACACCTCCGCCGGTCGCGTGCCGACGGACGCGGGCTACCGCTACTACGTGAACGCCCTGATGTCCGCCGAGCCCGACGAGGCGGTCGCTTTCGTGACGCCCCGGGGCTTCGGCGACCTCGACGAGCTGCTCCGCGGCGTCTCGGAGGACATGAGCGAGGTGACGCGCCTCCTGGCCGTCGTCGCCGGTCCCAGCGCCCTCGGCGACTCGCTCTCGCGGGCGGACTACGTCTCGCTTCCGGGCGGGGCGCTCCTACTCGTTGTCTCGATGGGCAGTGGGGTTTCGTCCAGCACGACGGTAGTGCTGCCGATCCCGGTCGAGCAGGGCGAGCTGCGGGAGATGTTCTCGGCGTTGAACTCCTGGATCGGGGGCCGACCTATCGGCGGCGACCTGGAGCTTGCGACCGCCGCCCGCAGGGTTCTCTCCGACCACAACCCGCTCGTCGTCGACGCGGTCCTGCGCGCCGTCGAAGGCCTGGGACGCGCCACGGACCGGGGCGTCTTCGTTCGCGGGGCCTCGACGCTGCTGGCCCGTGTGGACGAGATGGACCCGGCGAGTTTGGCGGCGGTCGTCGAGATATTCGAGCGTCGACGCTGGCTCTTGGGCGTGATGGGCGACGCGCTGCGCCGCTCGGTCTCCAGCAGCGGGGTCGTCGTCTCCATCGGGGCCGAGAACGCCGTGTACAACCTCGCCGGCACGAGCCTCGTCGCCGCCGCCTACGGCCAGCAAGAGCGTCCGTATGGCGTCGTCAGCCTGATCGGGCCCAAGCGCATGGACTACGACGCCGCCATCTCCACCGTCCGCTCCGCCGCCGAAAACCTGACCCTCCGCCTGAGCGACGGCATTTAGACTTTGGCGACGAAGCGCGACTACTACGAGGTGCTGGGCCTGCCCCGCGAAGCCTCCGAGACGGACGTGAAGAAGGCCTACCGCCGCCTCGCCCGCTCCCACCACCCCGACGCCAACCCGAACGACACCGGCGCCGAAGACCGCTTCAAGGAACTCACCGAGGCCTACGAGGTCCTCTCCAACCCCGAGTCCCGCCAGGCCTACGACACCTACGGCCATCAGGTCCCGCGCGGCGGTGCCGGTGGCTACCCCGGCGGAGGGGACCCGTTCGGTGGCGTACAGGACATCTTCGAGGCCTTCTTCGGCGACCGCTTCGGCGGCGGCTCCTTCTTCGGCGGCTCGACCGCGAGAACCCCGAGCCGCGGCGGCGACGTCGAGGTAGAGGTAGAGGTCTCGCTCCGGGAGGCGGCGTTCGGGGCTGACCGTGAGATCAACGTTCAGATCGTTAAGAACTGCGAGGTCTGCGACGGGGTCGGGGGGACGCAATCTCACACGTGCGAGACGTGCGGCGGGGCCGGAGCGGTCAGGACGGTGCGCGAAAGCATCCTCGGGCAGATGGTCAGCACGCAGGCCTGTACCACCTGCGGCGGTCGGGGCAGGGTCATAGACGTGACCTGCGACAACTGCCGGGGCAGCGGTCGTACCTCCGACGTGCAGACCCGCCGCATCCGGGTACCGGAGGGTATAGAGACCGGGATGCGGCTCCGGGTGTCCGGCGCGGGGCACGCGGGCGAGCCGGGGGCGCCGTCGGGGGATCTGTACGTGAGGGTGAGCGTTGCGGAAG
>CAXUFZ010000130.1:0-10167 GCA_964250345.1 uncultured Rubrobacteraceae bacterium | reverse complement strand
AACGGTCGCCTGGGGGGCGCCGGGGTTGGGGCGGGGCCGGGGTGATCCCGGGGGTCCGGGGGCCGGCCTCTTCCACACCCACAGCCCCGACCCGATGCGGGACATCCTCGCATCCGTCGGCCCGGTCGATCTCGTCGTCGCCGACCACGGCTTCGCGGGCGCGGCGGTGGCGGCAGACATCCCGACCGTGGCGATCATGGACACCAACGACCCAGCCTTCGCCGTAATGGCCCACCGCGGCGCCGACCTCGTCGCAATCCCCATGGACGACAACCGTCCCCTCAATTCGTACGGCGCCGCCCTGGACGTCGTGCGGGTGCCCGGTGGTGCGGAGCCCGGGCGGGGGAAAGCGTCTTCCGTTCGGCGGGAGTCGTGAAACCCCCAAGACCCGACGGGACCGCCGACCCACGGGCTGCGTTGTCACCCACCCCTGTGTAGGGGCGGGTTTCAAACCCGCCCGCGCCCGAGGGGACGCGGTACGACACCGACGCTCACCGCCCCGAACCGCCACGCAACCGCAACGGAACGCCGCAATCCGTGCCGCGCCGCGTAGCAACGCCGGGCGGCGCGGGAACCACGACTACCGACTCCCGAAGCGGGCGGAGGCGAAGCCGCGGCGAGCGCCTCCCGATCCTCACCTCGGCGTCATGCGGATGGCGCCGTCGAGGCGGATGACCTCGCCGTTTAGCATGGGGTTCTCGACGATGTGCCGCACGAGCGCGGCATACTCTTCGGGCCGGCCGAGCCTTTTGGGGAAGGGGGCCTGGCCGCCGAGGGATTCGCGCGTTTCCTCCGGTAGGCCGGCCAGCATCGGGGTATCGAAGATGCCGGGGGCTACGGCCATGACGCGGATGCCGAGGGCGGCGAGCTCGCGGGCTACGGGGAGAGTCAGGGCGGCGACGCCTCCCTTAGAGGCCGCGTAGGCGGCCTGGCCGATCTGGCCGTCGAAGGCGGCGACGCTGGAGGTGTTAACGATGACGCCGCGCTCGCCCGTCTCCGCCGGCCCGTTCTCCCGCATGACCGCCGCCGCGAGCCGGACGACGTTGAAGCTCCCAACGAGGTTTACCCGCACGACCCTCGCGAACGAGTCCAGCGAGTGCGGGCCCTTGCGGCCGGCGACCTTCTCCGGCGGCGCCACGCCGGCGCAGTTGACCACGCCGTAGAGTCCGCCGCGACCGGAGGCCGCCTCCACGGCGGCCCGCACGTCGGCCTCGCTCGTGACGTCGGCCTTGACGAAGCGGGAGTCGGGGACGGGGTCGTCCTGCTTCAGGTCGGCCACGACGACGTCGGCGCCCGCTTCGGAGAGCATCTTGGCGGTTGCGGCGCCGAGGCCCGAGCCGCCGCCGGCTACGAGGAAGGTGCGGCCTTCGATGTCCAACTTCTACCTCCCGGGTTGGGGATAGACGGTCTTTACTAGGGCGTCCCACGCGCGGTCCGGCAGGAGCCACCGCAGCCGGAGGAAGAGGTGGGCCGAGGGCGTCACGGCGTAGCGGGCGCGCGGACGGCCGGCGCCGATGGCGCGCTCTATGACGCCGGCCACGGCCTCGGGGCCGCCGCCGAGCTTGAGGATGGGCCCCCGCTCGTAGTTGTCCTTTACGGCCTTCGCGACGGCCGCGTCGAAGCCGGCGTAGGGGCCGTCCGGGTTCCCGTTTATGGAGCCGGTCGCGGTGTCGGCGAAGCTCGTGCGGATGATGCCGGGTTCCACGACGACCACCTTGATGCCGAAGCCCTCGGCCTCGAAGCGGAGGGCGTCGCTGAGGGACTCGACGGCGTGCTTGGTGGCGTGGTAGTAGCCGCCGCCGGGGAAGGTGAACTTTCCGCCCATCGAGGAGAGGTTGACGATCCTGCCCCAACCCTGGCGGCGCATCCCGGGCAAGACGAGCTGGCACATCCTGACCAGCCCGAACACGTTGGTCTCGAACTGCCGGCGCACCTTCTCCATCGGCACGCCCTCGACGGCCCCCGACTGGCTGTAGCCCGCGTTGTTGACCAGCACCCCGACGGCGCCTTCTCGCCTTTCGATCTCCTCGACGGCGGCCCGCATGGAGCCTTCGTCCGTCACGTCGAGCGGGAGCAACTCGCAGCCGCGTCCCGCGAGGCCGGCTATAGCGTCTACGTTCCGGGCCGTGGCGTAGACCCTCCAGTCCGAGGACGCGAGGCGTTCGGCGGTTGCGCGGCCGATGCCGGTGGAGCAGCCGGTGACGAGGACCGCCCGGGAGACGGTCACCTCCTACCCGCCCACGACGCTCAACGTCACCCGGCTCGGCCGCCCCGCGTCGTGGAAGACCGTCTGATGGGCGATCTCCGTGCGGTCGGAGTCGAAAGCGCTCTCGCCGGTGTTCAGGTTGCGCTCCCAGCGGGGGTGCGAGCTGGAGGTGACCTCCATCCCTAGCCGGTGTCCCGGGAGCAACGTGACCCCGGTCGCCCACAGGTCCACGCGGTACTCGTAGACCTCGCCCGGCTCGATGGGGGAGGGCGGGGTCGGGCGCACGACGCCCGGCGCGGGGTAGCTCTCCCGGGCGCTCGCCCGCACGATGCCGTCGGCCACCCCGATGGCTCGGCCGTCCGGGTACACGTCCAGAAGCCGGGCCACGAAGTCCGTGTCCGGCGCGGAGGACGCGGCGAAGAGCGTCGCGTGGACCGACCCGAGGACGGTGTGGGGGGCGTCGAACGGCTCGCTCGTGTAGGTGAGCACGTCGGGGCGTTCCTCGATGGCGCGCTGGTCGCGGGCGCCGGCGCCGTGGATCGGGGCCATCAGCGTCGGCCCGCCGAGCGTGGGGACGGGGTCTTCGGGGTCGTAGTCGTAGGTGGATGGTCGGTCTTCGGGGCCGCCGGGCTCGCGCGTGAGCGTGCCGCCGGCGCGCAGGTGCCAGTCTTCCGTGCGGGCGCCGGGCGGCGGCCACTCCTCGTAGTCGCGCCAGCGGTTCTCACCCATCACGAAGACCTGGACGGGCGGCGTGTTTTCGAGGGCCGACTCGTCGCCCTTCAAAGTGGCGTCGAACCACGCGAGATGCCTGTCGGTGAGGTCGCCGCGGTGGTTGACGAAGACCCCGGAGGCTCCGAGGCCGAAGTCCAGGTCGCCGAAGGTACTGCCGAAGTCCGCGTGGGTCCAGGGGCCGACGAGCAGGCGCGGCGGGCGCAGGCCGGCCTCTGTGGAGCGCTGCTTCATCGCCTCGTACTGGCGCAGCGTCTCCCCGATAAAGCAGTCGTACCAGCCGCCGATGTGGAAGGTAGGGACGTCCACGCGGTCGTACTTGTCGTCGATCTTGAGGTAGTCCCAACCCGGGTCGTCCACCCCGCGCCCGAAGCCGCCCTCCACGAACGGCACGACGCCGTCGGGATTCGGGAGCTTCGAGAGCGGCAACACGTCGTACCCGCCGCCGGCTAGCAGGGCGTCTATGACCCCGACGAGCTCCGGCAGCCTCTCGCCGATCTTCTGGGGATCCCCCCGGTGCTTGCGGATCAGGGCATCCGGCGCTATGGCGGCCATCGCCCAGAAGAGCATGACGCCGAGCTCCTGGACGCCGCCGCGCATCTGGACGCCGTTCAGGTGGTTGCCCCACGTCACGCCGGGGACCATGCTCCTCAAGGAGGGCGGCTGCGTGACGGCTGCCTGCCACTGGGTCTTGCCGTAGTACGAGAGGCCGTACATCCCGACCTCGCCGTTCGAGCCGGGGAGCCTCGCCGCCCACTCGACCGTGTCGTGGCCGTCCTCGAACTCTTTTACGAACGGGGTGAAGTCTCCTTCGGAGGCGTAGCGGCCCCGCACGTCCTGGACCACGACGAGGTAGCCGGCCTGGGCGGCCTTGATCGGGTCGAAGTACGTCGCGTCGCGCGGCAGGTCCTTGCCGTAGGGCAGCCGCGTCAGCAAGACAGGGTATTCGCCTACCTCCGCCGGGCGATAGACGTCCGCCATCAGGACCGTACCGTCCCGCATCTCCGCCGCCACGTTCTTACGGACGATGATCTCCCGCGTCTGCAACACAGGTCCCCTTCCCTTCTCGCGTGCGACCTCCGCCGCAGTCTACCCGAACCACGGATCCTGCTCACCGCGGCCCCTTATTTGACCGACCGTGCCGGCGTATGTATGTTGGCCCCGCCGGTAGAAGCAGAGAAAGGCAAAGGCCGTGGAAGTTAGGTCGTCGGGTTGGTGGCGGGCTCCGGCTTTCGTGGTCACTTGCGGGTGTCTTATCGCCCTGATCACCTACGGCCTCAGGACGAGCTTCGGCCTCTTCGCCGCCCCCATAACCGAAGGCCGCGACTGGTCGCCGGAGGTCTTCGCCTTCGCCATCGCCGTCCAGAACATCGTCTGGGGCATCGGTCAACCCTTCGCCGGGGCCGTCGCCGACCGCTACGGCTCGGCCCGCATCCTGGCGGTAGGCGGCGCGGTCTACGCCGCGGGCGTGGCGTTGATGGCCGTTAGCGCGACGCCGCTGGCCTTCAACCTCACGGCGGGCGTGCTCGTCGGCCTCGGCCTCTCCGGCGGCTCCTTCACCATCGTCATAGCGGCGCTCGGCCGGCTGGTCCCGGAGGAGAAGAGCTCCTCGGCGATGGGGCTCGCGACGGCGGCCGGCTCGTTCGGCCAGTTCGTGTTCGCGCCCCTCGGCCAGACGTTCCTCGCGGACTACGGCTGGCAGGCCGCGCTACTCCTGCTCGCCTCCTTCATGGTCGTCGTCCCCGTTCTCGCGGCGGCGCTCCGGGGGCGCGGGGAGGCGGCGGAGCGGGCGTCGGACGGGCCCGCGTTGCCGGCGCGGGACGCGCTACGTCGGGCGTTCGGGCACGGGAGTTACCTATTGCTGATCGCCGGTTTCTTCGTCTGCGGGTTCCACGTGGCGTTCATCACGACGCACCTGCCGGCGCACATCGCGGACGTCGCGGGGCATTCGCACGGGGGACATGCGGGGACGAGCGCGGCGGGGCCGGCGGTCGCGGCTTGGGCGCTGGCACTGATCGGGCTGTTCAACGTCGTGGGGTCTTACACGTCGGGGGTGCTGGGCGGGAGGTACAGCCGGCGGCGGTTGCTGGCCGGGATCTACCTGGCACGGGCCGCCGTGATAGCCCTCTTCATCACCCTGCCGCCGACCCCGACGGTCGTGCTCGGCTTCGCCGCCGCGATGGGCGTGCTCTGGCTCTCGACCGTGCCGCTTACCTCGGGGCTGGTCGCGGTCTTCTTCGGGACCCGTTATCTCGGGACGCTCTTCGGGATCGTCTTTTTTAGCCACCAGGTCGGTGCCTTCCTGGGCGTCTGGCTCGGGGGCGTCGCTTACGAGCAGACGGGCTCTTTCGCCCCGATCTGGTGGGCCGGCATCGCCCTCGCCGTCATCGCCGCCGCCGTCCACCTCCCCATCGCCGAACGCCGCGCCCCACGCTTCGCCGCCTCCCCGCAACCCGGCGCCTGACCGCGCCGCGACCGAAGACGTTCCAACCCCATGAAAGTCCCCCGGCGCCGAGATCTCGACGCGCGACCCGCCCCGTCGGACCCGGTCCGCGTCGCCCCGGAGCCGCGCGCTAACGCCGGGCGCGACGGACGACGATCACCGCCGCCACCCCGACGGCCGCCGCGAGGGCCGGCGCCAGGGCCGAGACCGCGGCCAGACCGAGGAGCCTGCGCCGCATCTCCTGCGCGTCGTTGAGGTGCGGGAAGGGCTCGGCCGGAATCTCGGCGCCGAGGAAGCCGCACAGCGGCGCCCAGCCCTCCTTCACGTCGTAGACGAGGAGGCGTTCTGGAGGAACGCGGCGGCGGACCTCTTCGTTGTGGTATTCGAACGTCTCGATGGCGTGGGCCCTGTCCCCGAAGCGGCCGTCGAACGTGTCCTCCCAGACCAGACGGTCGGCGAGACGGGCGATGCCGGTGACGCCCGGAGCGAAGAGGCCGGCGAGCGCGAAGGCGGACCTCATGGGGAGCGGGCCGGCAGAGATTTTGCGTATCTGGTAGATCGTGGAGAAGATGCTCTCGTACCAGCGCCCCGGATCGCGGACGGTCAGGATGACGGATGCCCCGGGGAAAGCTTCCATCATCTCCCCGTAGAAGGCGCAGGCGGGCCAATCTACGGCCACCCCGTAGCCGGAGAAGAACCTTTTCCAGTCCACCGGCTCACCGCGGCGCGCTGCCTCCCAGAAGTGGACGTGCTCGGGATGGGTGAAGACCTCGGTCATGTGGTACGCGGGGCCGAAGCCCAGGGTCTCAAGGGCCGCCTTCAGGGACGTCGTGCCCGTGCGGCCGAAGCCGGCGCCTATGACGTTCATCCGGTCGGGTTCGCGCGTCCCCGGGGGCTACCGGGCGCGGCGGGAGAGGAGCAGGTACAGGGCCGCGGTCAGCAGGACCGGGATCGCCGGGGCCACGAAGGAGATCGCGCGCACCAGACGGATCCGGCGTCGCATCTCGCCCGTGTCGTTGAGGTGCGGGAAGGGCTTGTCGGGGACCTCGACGCCGAGAAAGTCGCAGAGCGGGCCCCAGCCTTCCTTTACCTCGTAGACGAGAAGCTTCTCGGAAGGAACCCTGCGGCGGACCTCGGCGTTGTGGCGTTCGAAGACCGCCCTGGCGTAGGCTTCGTCCTCGAACCTTCCGTCGAAGGTGTCTTCCCAGATCAGCCTCGTGTTCATCCGGGCGACCTTCCCGATGGCCGGGATGAAGAGCCCGACGAGCCGGAACGTCGGCCGCGAGAGGGACGAGAGGACGGTGATCCTGCTCAGCTCGTAGACCGTGTCGCGGGTGCTCCTGTACCAGCGCTCCGACTCCCGGACGCTGAGGAGCACCTTCGCCTTCGGGTAGCGCCCCATCAACTCCTCATAGAACGTGCAACCCGGCCAGTCCACGGTCGCCTCGTAGCCCGCGAGGAGGGCGTCCCAATCCACCGCCTCGCCCCGCCGCGCGGCGTCCCACGAGTCGGCGTGCTCGGGGTGCCCGAAGAGCTCGGTCATGTGGTAACACGGACCGAACCCCAACTCCTCCAGAGCCGCCTTCAGCGACATGGTCCCCGTTCGGCCGAAGCCGGCTCCAATTACCTTCACGGGGCCAGTGTAACCCCTATCCGTCCGCGCCTCTCACCCAACGTCGGCGCGCCGGGCCCCCATCCTCATAGACCGTGAGGAGCGCTCTTTCCACGCCGAACTCGAAGAGGACGTCCCCGTCCGGCGGCGGATACCGGGCGAGCCCGGCGGCGATCCCGCGCGTGGCGGCGTCTTCGACAGGGGACGCATATCCGGTCACGAAGAACTCTGCGTGCCCCCGATTCTCATCCCCGACCGCGGCGTGCAGGGCGTAGCGCCCGTCGCGGCGGAGGTCTTGGCCTTTCGGCGAGGCCGGGTCCATAAAGATGAACAGACGACCCCCGCCCACGAGCGGCGAGACCGGGTGGACCCGCGGGGAGCCGTCGTTCTTCGCGGTGGCGAGAAAGGCGTAGCCGTCGGAGAGCCTCCCGGCGCCGGAGGCGGCGAGGTCCGGGTCCGCCCTCTCGAAGTCCCTCCAGCTCAACCGGCCCGGGCCCTAGCCTTTGGTGGGGGCGTAGCCCTCGAACTGCTCGCGCAGCTTCAGCTTCTGGAACTTGCCGGTGGCGGTCATGGGAATCGACTCGACGAACTCGTAGGCGTCGGGGAGCCAGAACTTGGCGAAGTCCTTTTCAAGGTGGGAGCTGAGATCTTCCTCCGTCGCGCTCTCGCCCTCTCTCAGGACGATGGCGGCGAGGGGGCGTTCGTCCCACTTCTCGTCGGGGATGGCTATGACGGCGGCCTGGGCGACCGAGGGGTGGGCCATAAGGGCGTTCTCGAGCTCGACCGAGCTTATCCACTCGCCGCCGCTCTTGACGAGGTCCTTGGTCCTGTCCGTGATCTTGATGAACCCCCGAGAATCGATCGTCACGATGTCCCCGGTCCTGAACCACCCGTCGTCGGTGAACTTGTCGTCGCCCTCGGGCGCTTCGTAGTACGAGGACGCGACCCACGGCCCGCGCACCTCCAGCTCGCCCATCGACTCCCCGTCCCACGGCGCGAAGCCCTCGTCGCCACGCGCCCGGATCTCGACGAGCGGGACCGGGTAGCCCTGCTTGGCCCGGTAGTCGAGCTTCTCGTCTTCCGGGAGATCGTCCGTCTCCGTCGTGAGGTTGGCGACCGTGCCGATCGGGCTCATCTCCGTCATGCCCCAGGCGTGGACGACGTCGATGCCGTGGCGCTTCTCGTAGGCCTCGATCATGCCCTTCGGCGCCGCCGATCCCCCAATAACCATGCTCTTGAGCCCCGACAGATCGTACCTGTCGGGCTCCGCGTCGAGCGCGTCCAGAACGGCCAGAAAGACCGTCGGGACGCCGGCGGTGAACGTGACGCCCTCCTGCTCGAAGTCCTCCAGCACGCTCGCCGGGTCGAGATGGGGACCCGGCATCATCAGCTTGGCGCCGACGAGGACGGAGGCGAAGGGCAGCCCCCAGGCGTTGACGTGGAACATCGGGACGACGGGGAGCACGCAGTCGCGCTCGGAGAGGCCGAAGGTGTTGCCCATCGCGGCCATCATGGAATGCAGGACCGTCGAGCGGTGGGAGTAGAGGGCGCCTTTCGGCCGGCCCGTCGTGCCCGAGGTGTAGCACATGGCGGCGGCCTGTTTTTCGTCGAAGTCGCGGTACTCGAACTCCGACTCGTCGGCGTCGGAGAGGAGGTCCTCGTAGGAGATCATGCCGTCGGGCACGTCCCCGCCCTCCGTCACGACGACGGCGTGCTCGACGTTCGTGTTCTCCCGGAACTTCTGGAAGACCGGCACGAGGGACTCGTCCACGAGCATGACCCGGTCCCCGGCGTGGGTGGCTATGAAGGAGAGGTCGTCCTCGTGCAGCCGGGGGTTCAGCGTGTGAAGCACGGCCCCGGAGCACGGCACGCCGAAGTACGCCTCCAGGTGCTGGTAGGTGTTCCAGCCGAGGGTGCCGACGCGGTCGCCGTCTTCGAGGCCGAGCTTCTTGAGGGCCACGGCCAGCTTTTTGGAGCGGGAGGCGAAATCGGCGAAGGTGTGGCGGTGGAAGGACTTGTCCGGCCTCCTGGTGACGATCTCGCGGTAGCCGTAGAGCTGCTCGGCGCGGCGCAGGATGGTTGGCAGGGTCAATTGGTAGTCCTGGACGAGTCCTTCTAGCATCGCGCCTCCTCGTTTGTCGGGCGCCTGGCGCCCTGGGCTCCCTTTCCCAAAGGACATTGTAACGGGTGACGGCGGAGAGCAGAATGGGGGCGGTCGGGACAGGAGGCGCGGTGCCGGAGGAGAGCGACGGCTACAAGGTGGTGGCGGTGACGCTCTTCGGCGAGATCGAGGTCGCCCGCTACCCGACCCTGGAGCAGGCCGAGTGGCGCGCCGAAGAACTCGCCGCCGAGGCCGAGCGCAACCCGCGCGGCTACGTTCTGTACCTGGCCAGACCCGGCGGGGGATCGGGAGAGGGATAGCGGGCCGCCCGACGAAACCGGGCCGAGACGGGCGGGGGCCGAGGTACGGAGCCCCGGCCCCGCCGCGTACCCTGGCGGGCGTTTGCGGTGCTACGGGAGTTGGACGCCGTCCACGAAAAGCACCTCGCAGCTCAGGGCGGTGGTCGTGATCAGCAGGTCGGCCCTCTCGCCGTCCACCAGGTCGTTGCCCCCGACGTAGGCGGTGTCGATGTCCGCGCCGCCGACGTCCTCGCCGCAGTTGATCTTGTCGGAGGAGGTGTCGGCCCCCGCCCGGATGGTGTCGTTGCCGGCGTTGCCCAGCAGGACGTCGGCGCCCTCATTGCCGTTGATCCCGTCGTTGCCGGGACCGCCGCTGACCTCCGGGTCGTTGCCGAAGCCGCCGAAGACCCTGTCGTCGCCCTCCATGCCGAAGACCCGGTCGGCGTCGTCGTTGCCGCTTACGTCGTCGCCGCCGCCGCGCGCCCAGATCTCGTCGTTGCCGGCCAGGGCCGAGATGGTGTCCGCCCTTTCGGTGCCCTGGATCGTCTCGCCCCGCTGCGTGCCGCTGATGGTGTCGGCCAGCGCGGCCCCCGCCGTCAAGGCCAGAAGCAGCGCCGCCGCCAGCGCCGCGAGGAGCATGGTGATCGCTTTGACTGCCGACGCGCTGCCTTGCGTTGCCTTGTGTTGCTTGTTCACGGGTACCCTTTCCAGTGTGTCCGTGGACCAGCCCCGGGGCGTCGCCGCGCCCCGGGGCCCCAGCATCTTCTACCCCTGGAT
>CAXUFZ010000129.1:0-10225 GCA_964250345.1 uncultured Rubrobacteraceae bacterium | reverse complement strand
CCGGGTGGCGCGGCTACGAGGGGGCGGGACCGGGGCGGCACCTTCGCGGGCGGCGGGATGGGGAGCCGGGGGCGACGGCCACGCTCTTTCGCGGGGCGGGGGTTGCGGGCATCTACTTTGTCTTTACGGTCGAGGGGACGCGGCGCCGGGGCCGCGGTGACGCTGGCGGCGTTGCGGGAAGCTCGGGATCTCGGCTACGGATTTGGGGTTTAGGGCTCTTCGGAGATGGGCTATCCTGTCTACCGCCGGCTGGGCTTCGAGGAGATGTGCGGGATCGGGGTCTACGAGCGGCATCCGTAGGGCGGCCTTCTGGGGTGATGGCGTGGACGACGAACAGATGCTCTCTCCGGCCGCCTTCGGGCGGTCATTGCGGGCATTTTTGGAGGCGGCCGTCAAGGGGCAGGAGGCCGAGGAGCCGCCCTTCGTGGCGCGGCTCGCGGGGCACCTGGGCGCGGACCCGCGCGGGCTGCCGATACTCGCGGAGCAGTACTCGATCGTCGAGCACCCCAACGCGCAGGCGGCGCTGGACGCCTGGATCTCCGGCGACGGCCGCTCGGCGGAGCTCGTGGGCATGTCCGCGGAGCGGAAGCGCTACGAGGGCCTCGGCTTCTCCGACCTCATAACCCCCGCGGACCGCGGCCTCACGGGGGAGCGCGCGCCCCAGCCCGGCCCGGTCGACTACGTGAACGTGGCCGTCGCACACGGCGAGGTCCGCGCCTGCGTGCAGCACGGTCTCTACCTGCTCCGCGACGGCCCGACGCCGCTAGCCGTCCTGGTGCGCGTCTCCGACGAGCATCGGGGCCCCGTCGCCCAGATCCACGTCGAGGTGATGGCCCCCGAGCCGGACACGGCGTCGGCGTTTCTGGCCGAGATCCGGACCGGCATGCTCCGACACAACGTGTACCGCGGGCAACTTCTCTCCCTCGGCAACCCGCACGGGCCCTTCGGCGAGGGCGGCCCGTTGGTCGAGTTTCTAGCGATCCCGGAGATAGAGCGGGAGGAGGTCGTCCTCCCCGGGGGCGTCCTCGAGCGCGTCGAGCGCCACACCGCCGGGTTCGCGGCCCAGGCCGGGAAGCTCCTGGCCGCCGGGAGGCACCTCAAGCGCGGCCTCCTGCTGCACGGCCCGCCGGGGACCGGCAAGACGCTCACGGCGATGTACCTCGTCGGGAGGATGCCGGGCCGGACGACGCTCGTCCTGTCGGGCGGGAGCTACGGGCTCGTCGCCCCGACGTGCGAGCTGGCGCGCAACCTGCAACCCTCCATGGTCATCTTGGAGGACGTCGACCTCGTCGCCGAAGAGCGGGGCGGCTCGCCCTTCGGCGAGAACCCGCTGCTCTACGAGCTGCTCAACGAGATGGACGGCCTGGCCGAGGACGCCGACGTGATCTTCGCGCTCACCACTAACCGCCCGGACCTCCTGGAGCCGGCCCTCGCCGCACGCCCGGGGCGCATCGACCAGGCCACGGAGATACCGTTGCCCGACGCCGAATGCCGGCGGCGCCTGATCCGGCTCTACGGCAGAGGCCTCGACCTCCGCCTGAAGGACGAACAAACGGTGGTCGAACGTACCGCGGGCGTGAGCGCCTCCTTCATAAAAGAGCTCCTGCGCCGCGCCACGCTCTTCGCCGCGGAGGAGGAGGGCGAGCTCGTCATCACCGACCGCCACG
Organism: uncultured Rubrobacteraceae bacterium; assembly: GCA_964250345.1. Lineage (GTDB taxonomy): Bacteria > Actinomycetota > Rubrobacteria > Rubrobacterales > Rubrobacteraceae > Rubrobacter_D. The sequence continues at coordinate 8,558 of CAXUFZ010000129.1, read as the reverse complement.
CGCACGAGGCGCTCGACGAGCTGCTCGTGGCGGGCGGCGCGCTCACCGTGCGCCTCCTCGGCGGAGAACCGGACGCCCGCCCCGGATAGTCGCCACGAACGATCCATAGGATGAGTTCGGGGACCGTTTACTCCTCGCGTAAGCTCCGCTACAATTGCGGGCGTTCTACGTCCGGTCCCTCGTGGCCGCTCGAAGATCCTTATCGGCAAAGAAGATGCGTGGGCGACGGTGGGAGGAAGGGTGTTCGGCAAGAGGTTCAGGCGTTACCTGTTGATGTTTGCGGTGGGCGCCCTGGCGCTTGGCCTGGCCCCGGCGGCGGGCTTCGGGCAGGCCGGGGGGTTCCAGAACCTCCAGCCGGGCGAGCGCGCCGACATGGACGAGAGGGTCCCCATCAACTTCGTGTTCGTCGGCTACGACCGCGACGACGTGGACTCCGAGGAGTTCCTGGACGGGCTGCCCGAGGAGTACAAGCCCGTCATCCGCTCCAGGCTCGCCTCCAGCGACAACGTCGAGGCGTCGCTGCTCGGCCTCAACTACACCTACGACTACAACGTGCGGTTCGCCGGCGGCGGCTACGAGAACAGGCTCTTCGGGTTCCTCTCCGACAAGGCCGAACCCGCCCCGCTGACGGACTTCCAGAAGCTGTACAACGAGCAGGAACAGAACGTAAAGAACATAGGGAGGAACCACCGCATCAGCGCCTCCGCCGTCGAGGAGTGGCTCGCGGCCAACCCGCCCGAGGGCGTGAACACCGGTCGCAACACCGTGTTCTTCGTCAACTGGTGGGGCGACGGGGAGACGCCGCGCGAGGGCTTCAAGCACCACGTCTACCAGAAGACCAACGAGCCCGACCCCGACACGGGCTTCAACTTCGGCCAGTCCGGCAGCCGCAAGCTCATCGCCTGGGGCGGCACCACCGCCGCCGACGAGGAGAACGGCGGCGGTCCCGCGAGCCGCGTCTGGTTCCACGACCTCTCCGCCGGGCCGCACTCCTTCACGGACAACTGGAACGTCGACGACCCGGACGTCACGGGCGACGGCCAGGAAGACTACAGGATGCCCCCAATTTGGGAGTACTTCGCCCCCGACGGCTACCGGGCGGCCTCCGAGCTCACCGGGGACCTGTCCAAGATCTCGCGCTACGTCGCCATCGACCTGTACTTCACTTCGTCGCCGCTCTACCCGCCGAAGTTCACGCCGCGCCTCTTGCCCAACGAGATCAACCTCGACGTCAACACCATCGAGGGCATCTCGGGCACGAACGCCTCCGAGCGCTACCAGACGCCGGGCCTGATCCTGAGCGAGGTCGACGAGCTCCACCGCCTCCCCTACACCATGGACCAGCAGGACATACCGTACAGGGGCAAGGCCGAGGAGTGCTACGAGCTGTGGCTGCAGGACGCCCCGTGCTACCCGGCGAAGTACCCGGGCTACCCCGGCTTCGCCAACCTGTTCCTCTACGGGGTGGACAACCTGGGCGGCCTGCTCGACGACGAGCGGGACGAGCGCCGGTACGAGGCGGGGCTCCTCAACTGGGCCGTCGAGGACGGTGCTGCGGGCGAGACCTCGCCCCCCATCCTCGGCTTCGCCGACGACAACTACGACAACGGGACCCAGAGCTTCGTCTTCAACTTCGTCTCGCCCGACATCGCCGGGGCCTACGGGCTCTCGACGACCGAGATCCACGAGTACGGCCACCACCTCAACCTGAGCCACCCGTTCGACGGCTTCGACTACGAGACGGAGACGAGCTTCGGCTGGGACGGCGAGTACTACTTCACCGGCTTCGGCAACGAGGTCAACTCGATGATGAGCTACATCGACCTGAACTGGGACTTCTCCCAGTTCGACCGGGACAACACCGACCGCTTCCAGGCGGCGTCCTACATAACGGTCACCAACGCGCTGGCGGAGAGGATCCTGGCCGACCCCCAGGCCGCCAGGGCCTCCGACGAGCTCGCCGCCGCCGACGCCTCCTACGGCAAGGCGAAGGCGGCTCTGGCCGGCCACGACTACGCCGGCACCTTCGAGAACGCGCGCGAGGCCTACGAACGGACCCTCCGGGGCGCCCGCGACGCCGGGGTCGCCGTGGTGGCCGGCGACAACGGCAGGACGGCCGACCCCGCCGCCCCCCAGGCCTCCAGCGAGGTGCCGAACCGCTACATCGACAGGCCCGAGCCCGCCGATCTCGACCAGCCCGTCGGCCCGCAGGACGCGCGGGACATAAAGGTCAAGAGAGCCGAGGACTTCTCCCCCCTCGGCCACCGCCTGCGCCGGTAACGCGGAGCGTCACGAGAAGGGCCCCGGGGGGATCCGGGGCCCTTTTTTCGTGCCGGCCCGGCGCCGGTCGATGAGGTAGCATAGGCCCTTCGACGGACCGAGAGAGGGGAAGAGCATGGCGCAGCAGAGCTACGACCGTCCGCCCGAGATGGACCTCAACCCGGCGAGCGAGTACTTCGCCAACTTCGTCACCGGCAAGGGCGTCGTCAGGGTCCGCCTGTTCGCCGAGGGGGCGCCGCGGACGGTGAACAACTTCGTCTTCCTGGCGCGGGACGGGTACTTCGACGGGACGACGTTCCACCGGGTCATAAGAGATTTCATGGTGCAGGGCGGGGACCCGACGGGGACCGGGATGGGCGGCCCGGGGTACCAGATCCCGGACGAGCTCAACCCGGAGCTGCGCCACGACAAGCCGGGCATCCTCTCGATGGCGAACGCGGGCCCGAATACCGGCGGCTCGCAGTTCTTCATCACGCACATCCCGACGCCGTGGCTCGACGGCCGGCACGCGGTCTTCGGCGAGGTCGTCGATGGCATGGACGCGGTGTACGCGGTCCCCGAACGCGACCCGCAGCGCGAAAGCGAACCCGGCGAGACCGTCGAACGCGTCGAGATCGAGGAGACCCCCAGGGGTTGATGCGGCTCCCGGGCCGGGTTCGCTTCTTCCGTCCGTCGGGAGTCGTTAAGGGCAAGGCCACGGGTTTCCCGACTCCCGGGGGTGGAGCGACAGCGCCGACCAAAACCCTGGGCGCGGATTTACAGCGGGCCCGCCGGGGTAAACATTACCTTCGCTGCGAAGATCCGTTCTTAAAGAGGGAGCCGCCATGTCCAAAGAAGTCGCGGACAAGTTCGTCGAAGCCCTGTGGGCGTTGGAGGATAACAGGGACGTCGAGCCCCTCGTCGAGGTCCACACCGAGGACTGCGACGTCGGCAACGTTGCCGTGCCGCGCACCTTCTCCGGCCACGACGGCCTGCGCGAGTTCTGGACGAGCTACCGCGACACCTTCGGCGAGATGAAGAGCGAGTTCCGCAACGTTTTCTCCGACGAAGCCGGCCACGCCGCCCTCGAATGGAACACCAAAGGCGACGCCAACGGCAAGGACGTCTCATACGACGGCGTCAGCATGCTAGAGATAGAAGACGGCAAAGTAAGCCGCTTTCGCGCATACTTCGACCCCCGAACCGTGACGGACCAGGTGGTACGTTAGCGCGGCGCTTCGCGCCTTGTCGGCACGCTCCGGCCTAAGGCCCCCGCTTTCAGCTAAACCTTCTTTGGACCAGTCCGGCTGCGGTGGTGGAGCTTTTCGGACGGTGTTTCGTCGGGCGCGGACAACCCCGCCAACCGCCGCAAGCCGAGTCTTCAATTCGCGCCCCGGGCTCCGGCAACAGGGGTTTAGCTGAAAGCAGTTGAAGGCTGCGTGCTGAAAGCGGAGCCCGCAAGGGCGTAGCGTGCTAACCGGGCCCTCCGGCCCGGTTGACGGGCCAGAAGCGGACCAGGGCCTCGCCAATGACCTCGTCTCTGGGGATGGGGCCGAAGAAGCGGGAGTCGACGGAGTGGGTGCGGTTGTCGCCCATCATGAAGTAGTGGCCCTCGGGGACCGTTACGGGGCCGAAGGAGCAGGTTCTGGGGTAGCCCGGGGCGCAGGGGTCGTTCTCCACGTATGGCTCGTTTAAGGGATCACCGTCTACGAAGACTTTTCCGCCCCGGATCTCCAGCGTCTCGCCCGGGAGGCCGACGACGCGTTTTATGAGGGGGTCCTCGGGGGGAACGCGTGGCTGCTGGTCCTCGAAGAGGGCTATGTCGCCGCGTTTCGGGTCTCCGAGGTCGTAGGCGAGCTTGTTTATCAGGAGGCGGTCGTTGTCGCATCCTTTGCAGCCGTGCAGCGTGGGCTCCATGCTGCCCGAGCCGACGTAGAAGGGGGCGGCGACGACGGGCCTGACGAAGCCGAAGACGAGGACGAAGGAGATCAGCATTATCGCCGGGATCTCTAAAATGGTCCTGGCGGCGCTCCGTCTGGTTCGGCCCTCGTTCTCGCTCACGCTAGAGCGTCCCGATCCTGTCTATCGGCCAGAAGCGCAGGAAGGCCTCGCCCTCTATGTTCTTCTCGGGCAGGGGGCCGAAGACGCGGGAGTCCTGGGAGTTGGCGCGGTTGTCGCCCATCACGAAGACGTGGTCCTCGGGGACGGTCGTGCGGGCGAAGAAGCTCCGGTCGGGGAGCTTCTCGTTGGTGAAGTCTTCCCTCTGGGGCTCGCCGTTGACGATGAGCCGGCCGCTGCGGACGGCCACCGTGTCCCCCGAGAGGGCAACGACGCGCTTGATGAGCTCCGTCTCGTCGTCCACGCTCTGGAAGACGACGATGTCGTCGCGTTCGGGTTCGGTGAAGCGGTAGATGAACTTGTTCACGAGCACGCGGTCGTTGATCTGGAGCGTCGGGATCATGCTGCCCGAGGGGATCCAGAACGCCTCCACTACGAACGGCCGCACGAACCCGAAGACGAGCGCGAACGAGACCAGCAGTATGACGACGTACTCGAGGACCCCGCCGCCCTTCTTCTTGGACGGTCGGCGCTCCTCCTCGGCGGAGGTCTGGAACTGCTGATCGTGATAAGGAGGCCTCTCGGACATGAGGACTAAGAATAACGCACGAAACAAAACAGCGTCGCGGAATATTCGTCCGCCGCGGAACAGGCCCATCACCCCGGGAAGGGAGCAGGGTCCGTCGGAAAGGCGGGGGCCGCGAACTCGGCTGCCCCCGCTTCCCGGTGGCGCGTTCAGGAGATGAGGGTCCCCACGACCACGAACAGGAGCCAGGCGACCAGGGGGACGAGGGCGGTTATGAGGATGCCCCAGTAGAGCAGCCACCGGAAGAAGACCCGTCGGTCGACGTTCTGGACGTTCGCCAGCAGCAGGGCGCCGTTCGTCGAGAACGGGCTGGTGTCCACGACCGAGGAGGCCAGGGCGATGGCGGCGACCACGCCGAGGGCGGGGACGGCCGGATCCTGGAGTATCGGGGCGGCGAGCGGGATGATGGCGCCCAGCATGGCCGTGGTCGAGGCGAAGGCGGAGATCACACCGCCGACGTAGGAGGCCGCGAGGGCGGCGAGGGCCGGGCTGCCGACCGCCGCTATGGCGCCCTCGACGTAGTCGAAGGTGCCGATGCTCTCCAGCACCGAGACGTAGGTGACGATGCCCGTGACCAGGAGCACCGCGCCCCACGGCATCCGGGAGAAGGCGCCCTCCTGCTCGGCCGGCGAGATGGCCAGCAGGATCAGGGCTATCGTGATCGACCCGAAGCCGACGTCGAGGTCTATGAGCATCGTCAGCAACGCGAGCGCCAGGATACCGAAGAGCGTGACCGCCCGGTACCACGTAAGCCCGCCGTCCTCGTCCGGATCGTCGGGGTCGTCCTCCATCGGCTCGTAGGCCGCTCCCGCCGGGGGCACGATCCCCGACGCGAAGCCGGTCGCCGCGGCGGGGGCTCCGGCGGCCCTGCTCGTCCCCAGCAGGCGCAGCCCGCCGAAGGCCACGTAGACCACGACCGCCAGCAGCAAATTGAAGGTGAAGCAGTAGAAGAACAGGAGCCCCGGCGAGGCGGGGAGGTCCCTGGACTGCAGGACGCCGTTGGCGATCACGGCGAACGGGTTGATGGGCGAGAACGCGCCGGCGTTCGCCCCCTGGACGACGAGGATGCCCATCAGGAACGGGCTTATGTTGTGCCGGTCTGCGAACTTCAGCGCGATCGGGGCGACGATGGCGACCGCAGCGGGCGTGACGGCGCCCACGGTGGTGAAGGCCGTCGCTATGGCGAACATCACCCACGGCATCAGCCCGACGTTGCCCCCGATCAGGCGCAGCCCGCCGCGCACGATCAGGTTGGTCGTCCCGTTGCTCTGCGCTATGGCGAAGAGCAGCGTGACCCCGGTCAAGAGCACGAAGAGGTCCCCCGGGAACCCCTCGAAGATCTCATCGACGCTCAGCCCACCCCCGAGTGTGCCGAGCAAGAACGCGGCCACGATGCCCATGATGCCGAGGTTGATCGGCTTGATGGCCGCCGCCACGAACATGAACAACAACAAAATAATAGAGAACAGCTCCAGACTCACGGCGGGTTCCTCCTTTCCCCTGAACTAGACTCCCGCCTCCGAAAGATCTACCAAGTCCCTGCTAGACGCGCCCCCTCTCCGCATCACCCCCCACGCCCCTCCAACACCCGACGAACGCGAACGGCGGCGGAACGGACGCCCACCTCCGCGACGGACACCGCCCGCGGCATCCCCGGGGACTGGGCGGCGAGGCCGGAGAGCACGCGCCCCGGCAAGACCTCGACGAACAGCGAACAACCGAGCTCCGCCATCAGAGAGGTCGCGTCGTCCCAAAGCACGGGGCTCATGACGCCCTTCGCCAGATCCTCGCGGACCCCGGCGGCGGTCCGCACCGCCCGCGCCGAGCGGTTGGCGACGTAGACGGGACCGGGGTCTTCGACCGTGACAGCGCCCAGCGCCCGCGCGAGCTCCTCCGACACCCCGGACAGCAGCGGGCAGTGCGAGGGCACGGCCACGTCGAGCCGCTCCGTTCGCCGGGCCCCGGCCTCCAAAGCCTCCGCCGCGGCCCTCTTGAGGGCGCCGTTCTCCCCGGCGAGCACCGTCTGCGTCCGGGAGTTGACGTTCGCCAGGTAGACCTCGCGCCCCTCCGAACGGGCATCGGCGGCGAGGGCTTCGACGGCACGCCCGGTCAGGCCCTCCACGGCGACCATCCCGTAGCCTTCGGGGAACGCTTCGGCCATCAGCCTTCCCCTGAGCCGCACCACCTCCAGGGCATCCCCGAAATCCAGGGCGCCGCCGACGACGGCCGCGGCGAACGCCCCGACGGAGTGGCCGGCGACGTAACCGACGGCGGCCTCCGCGAGCAGCAGGCGGGCGGAGGCCACGCCGCAGACCAGCAGCCCGACCTGTACCGTCTCCGTCGAACCCAGGCGGTCCTCGTCGTCCCCTTCGAGGACGTCTTCGCCTAGCACGGAGCTTGCCTCGTCGAGCGTGCGCGCGACCTCGGGGTGTTGGGGCAGGTCGCGCAACATCCCCGGCTCCTGCGAGCCCTGTCCCGGGAACAGCAGGGCGACGCTCATCGCCCGTATGCCCCGGGGGGTACGCTGGCGGCGGGACGTGGCGATCCTGACCAGGGATTCGTCGTCAGGGTCGGGCCGTCGGTCTGCCGGAGCAGCACCTCTCCCCCGGCGGCCCACTCGGAGAGCGCGACGGAGCCGGCGCCGGTGTCGATCTGCGCGTCGGCACGCGTCGGCAGGGCGGCCAGGTCTTCGAGGATGTGGCGGGCCAGCGCGCGTGGCAGGGGCTCGGTGGAGCGTAGGATCAGGTCCAGGTCGCTCACCTTCGTCACCGCCGGCAACCCGCTGGCAAGCTCGTAACCGACGCTTCCCCCAGGACCCCACGCGAGACCATAATCCTCAAGCAACCTCGCCACACCCTCCAAGGCCAAGAACGCCGGCAGCCTCCGCCGCGAAACCCTGACGGATTCCCACCGCCGCTCCAGGACCAGGGCCTCGGGCGTCACCCGTTCGCGGACGCAGGAGCGGGGCACCGAGAGCGCCCACCGCTCTCCCCGGTCGCTCCCCCGCAGCCCGACGGCGACCGCGCCCGGCTCCGCCGCGGCCCGTCGGACGACGACCCACGGCTCCCGTCGCGCCAACTCGCGCGCCGCCCACGCCGGAAGGTCGTCGGGGGGCTCGAAGGCGTCGGGGGCGAGCCGCAGCAGGTCGTGTGGCCAAAGGTCCACCTGTTAGTCCCACTGCTCCGCGAGGCGCTCCCTCACCGCGATAGATGCCTGGCGGTTCTCGCGCGCCCCTTCTGAGGCGAGGCGACGAGAGAGGTCGCGCGGGGAGCGGCGCGCGTCCGTTGCGGCTTCGGAGATGGCCCGGCGGACGGTCTCGACGTCTTCGGGGCCGGGGTTGTCCGCGTCGGCCACTGTTATGGGGGGCTCGCACATGCCGAGGGAGGCCCAGGTCTTGGCGTCGAAGGCGAGGGGCGGCACGGAGGCGGCCAGGCGCTTCAGCTCCGCCGCGGTCCGCATGGTCACCCGGGCGGCGGCCTGCTCGCGCATGGCGTGGACCGTGACGCCGGGGTCGTCGAGCGCGAGGATGCGGTTGGCCTGGAAGCCGTGCGCCAGGAAGCCCCCGGAGAGCGCCTCGCCCACGATCAGGGCGACGACCGGGTGCCCCGCCAGCCGCGCCGTCGCGTAGGCGTCGCCCGCCGCGGCGCGCGCGAGG
>CAXUFZ010000128.1:0-10263 GCA_964250345.1 uncultured Rubrobacteraceae bacterium | reverse complement strand
TGCTGCTCGTGTACGGCCTCCACGGCATCTTCTCCCACGGCCTCCCCCGCCTCGCGCACGCCGCCCGTGGACTCTACGCGCGAGATCCCGGCGACCAAACTCGGGCACGTGACCCAGAAGCTCGTCGGCATGTTCCGCGCCCGCTCGTTCTCGATGACACTCGGCCTCCCGAACGGGCACCGCGCCGCCACCCGAAAAGGTTTGGGCTCGCGTCCGAGTTGCCGCGCCACCGCCGCGCGGTCGTCGCGGTTTACCGCCTCCCGCCCCAACCCACCACTCCCGACCCCCGGAACTACTCTTCCGACACGATGTAGGCCTTCTCTCCGGGCTCTATCATCCCGTACCTTTCGCGGGCGGCGCGTTCGATGCCTTCGGGAGTATTGAGGTCGGAGACGAGGCGTTTTTGGGCGGCGTTGTGAACTTGGGCTTCGTGGAGGTTCTGTTCGAGGACGAAGACGTTCGATCTGCCCTCGACGATGTCGTGGAGCGGGGAGACGTAGGAGGCGAGGAGGAGGCCGATGAAGGCCGCGTAGAGAGCGACCGCCAGTGGCCTTAATCTCCGGGGCACGCTCATCGGCCCGGCCTCAACCTCCCCTCAGGTCTCTTCTCCTACCGTGACGATCTCGAGGACGTTCGTAGATCCCGGCACCGAGCCCGCGGTGCCGCCCGTGAGGATCACCTCGTCGCCGTCGCGCAGGTGCCCGGCCCCGTGGGCGGCCCCCACCGCCTCGTCGAAGCGGTCCTCCAGAGAGCCCGCCTGGTCGCCGGGGATCGCGGTCACGCCCCAGACCAGGGCGAGCATGCCGACCGTGTGATCGACGGGGCTCACCGCGATGATCTTGTTCGGCGGCCTGAAGCGGGCGACCCTGATAGTGGAGAGCCCGGTCTGGGTGGAGGTCAGGATGGCCTCCGCCTCAAGACCCTCGGCGAGCTCGCAGGCCGCGTGCGTCACGGCGTCGTAGCGGTCGCCGCGGCCCCACGAGGCCGAGGACGGGATGTCGCGTCCGTAGTTGATGGCCCCCTCGGCCGCCCGACAGATGCGCTCCATCTCCTCCACGCTCTGCATCGCGTAGCGCCCGACCGCCGTCTCGCCCGAGAGCATCACCGCGTCCGCCCGGTCGAAGATGGCGTTGGCGACGTCGGAGACCTCGGCGCGGGTGGGCCTGGGGTTCCGGATCATGGAGTCCAACATCTGCGTCGCGACTATGACGGGCTTGCCCAGGCGGCGGCAGCGGGCCACCATCCGCTTCTGCTCTATCGGGACGCGCTCGGCGGAGAGCTCGACGGCGAGGTCGCCGCGGGCCACCATGATGCCGTCTGAGGCCTGGATGATGTCCTCGATGTTCTCGATGGCCTCGTGCTTCTCTATCTTGGAGATGACCGGCGAGTTGCCACCGAACTCCTTGATCCGTTCCTTGACCTCGCGCACCTCGTCGCCCGTGCGGACGAAGGAGACGGCGACCCAGCTCGGGTGGATCTCCTCCATCCCGAACCGCAGATCCTCCACGTCCTTCGGCGTGAGGCCCTTTATGGAGAGGTTCGAGTCGGGGAAGTTCAGGCCCTTGTGCGAGGAGACGGGGCCGCCCTCGAGGACCTCGCAGACCACGTCCCGGCCCTCGATGCTCTCGACGCGCAAGCCGATCAGGCCGTCGTCGATAAGCAGCCGGTGGCCCGGTTTGACGTCGTCGGCCAGGGCGTCGTAGGAGGTCGCCAGCCGGCTCGCGTCGCCGACGAAGTCGCCGGCGGCGATGGTGATGCGGCTGCCCTCGACTAGCTCCGTCCCGTCCTCGACGTCGCCCGTCCGGATCTTGGGCCCCTGGATGTCTTGCAGGATGGCGACGTTGCGCCCGAGCTCTTTGGCGGTGTCCCTGACCGTCTGGGCGTTCTTCAGGTGCGTGTTGTGGTCGCCGTGGCTGAAGTTGAAGCGGGTAACGTCCACCCCGGCACGGATCAAGCGGGTGATGCTCTCCTCGGAAGAGGTCGCGGGCCCGAGCGTGGCGACTATCTTTGTCCGGCGCGGGGCCATGTCAGCCCTTCACCCGCGGGTTGAACGCCGCCCGGCCAGGATAGACGCCCGACACCCCAAGCGCCTCCTCGATGCGGAGCAACTGGTTGTACTTGGCGACCCGGTCCGTGCGGGCCGGCGCCCCCGTCTTTATCTGCCCGGCGTTCACCGCCACGGCGAGATCGCTTATCGTCGCGTCCTCCGTCTCCCCGCTGCGGTGGCTGATCATCGTCGTGTACCCGGACTTGTGCGCGAGCTCTATCGTCTCGAACGTCTCCGTGAGCGTCCCGATCTGGTTGACCTTCACCAGTATGGAGTTGCCCACGCCCTCCCGAATGCCACGCGCCAAAATCTCCTTGTTCGTCACGAACAGGTCGTCTCCGACGAGCTGGACCCTGTCGCCGAGCCTCTCGGTCAGGGCCGCCCAGCCCTCCCAGTCGTCCTCGCCGAGCCCGTCCTCGATGCTCAGGATCGGGTACTCGTCGCAGAGGTTGGCGTAGTAATCCACCATGTCTCCGCGCGAGAGCGTACGGCCCTCGCCGGCGAGGTTGTACTCGCCGTTCTCGTAGAACTCGGAGGCCGCGGGATCGAGGGCAAAGCCGATCTGCTCGCCCAAGGCGTACCCGCTCCGCTCTACCGCCTCGGCGATGAGCGCGAGCGCGGCCCCGTTGCTCTCCAGGTCGGGGGCGTACCCGCCCTCGTCGCCGATGCCCCCCGAGAGCCCGCGCTCGCCGAGGATCTTCTTCAGGCTCTGGTAGATCTCCGCGACCGAACGCAGCGCCTCGTCGAAGCGGTCGAACCCGAACGGGACGACCATGAACTCCTGGAAGTCCACGTTGTTGGCCGCGTGCGCCCCGCCGTTCATGATGTTGGCACACGGAACCGGCAACGCGTGCGCCCCCGCCCCGCCGAGGTAGCGGTACAGGGGCAGGGCCGAGGCCTCGGCCGCCGCCTTCGCGGCCGCCAGAGAGACTCCGAGGATCGCGTTGGCGCCCAGGCGGCCCTTGTTGGGGGTTCCGTCGGCCTCGATCATGGCGAGGTCCAACGTCCGCTGGTCGGCGGCGTCCAGGCCTACGACGACCTGCGCGAGCTCCGTGTCCACGTTCTCGGCGGCGTTCAGGACGCCCTTGCCGCCGTAGCGGCTCTTGTCCCCGTCTCTGAGTTCCACGGCCTCGTTCGCGCCCGTCGATGCGCCCGATGGCACCGACGCGCGGCCGACGAAGCCGCTGACCGTAGCGAGTTCGACCTCGACCGTTGGGTTGCCCCTCGAGTCCAGGATCTCCCTTCCGTGGACCGCGACGATCTCCGTCATCCCATCCTCCGATTTTTAGGTTTCAAGTGTCGGGCCCCGGCTATCGGGTCTGCTCCTCGGCAACCCGCCGGCGTTCGCCATTCGTTACCCATCCCGGCCGGTTCTTACCAACGAACCGCCCGGCGCCCGGCATTTCCCGCGTAACTCTACGCCCTAAAGCGCCGCCGCGCCACCAGAACAGCGGGTTTTCCAGGCTTTTGTCCCCCCTCGGGTGGTTGCCAGGGGTCTATCCCTGGGCGGCGGGCTTGTAGCCCGGCAGGTACTTCACGTTGCGCTGCTCTTTCTGGTTCTCGATCCAGGAGGCGAACTCTTCCTGCTGCTGGGTGGCGGCGAGTTCCTGGCGGATCTGGGGCTCGACCTCTTCGAGGGGCTGGACCTGCTCCTCGCGGATCTCCGTGACCTCGATGAGGTGGTAGCCGAACTCCGTCTCGACGGGGCCGACGATCTCGCCCTGCTCCGCCCCGAAGGCGGCCTCCTCGAAGGCGGGCACGGTCTCGCCCTTGCCGAGGCAGCCGAGGTCCCCCCCCTGCTCGGCGCTCGGGGCGTCCTGGGAGTTCTCCCTGGCCAGAGCGGCGAAGTCCCCGCCGTCCTGGAGCTCGGCCTTCACGTCCTCGGCTTTCTGCTGCTCGTCGTTGGTGAAGAGGATATGCCTCATGCAGCGCTGGGCCGGCTGGGTGAACTGGGCGGCCTTGTTGTCGTCGTAGAACTTCTGGATCTCCTCTTCAGACGGCTGCGCGTCGCCGGCGACCCGCTCCTGCACCCGCTGGACCGGAAGGTTCTCGCGGACGTCCTGGCGAAGCTCGTCCTCGGTCACGTTGTTCTGCTGGAGGGCCTGGTCGAAGGCCTCCTGGTCGCTCACGTCCTGGCCGGAGCTGCGTGCCTGCTGTCCGACCTGGGCTTTTATCGTCTCGATCTCCTGGGCGACCTCCTCGTCGGAGACCGTGATGCCCTGCTCCTCGGCATACGCCTTCGCCACCTCGAAGTCCACGAGCTGCGGCATGATCTGCTGCACCGCCGTCTCGTACTCCGGCGAACCCGGGTCCAACTGCCCCAGCCCGCTCTGCTCGGCGAACTGCTGCAACTCGCCCTCCGTAACCTCCCCACCCTCGAAGGTCGCCACCTTCTTGGCCCCCGAGTCCGTGTTGGCCTCCGGCTCGGCCGCCCCGCACCCCGCGAGCACCACCCCGGCCGACAGAACGACCGCCAAAACAAACCACGCCCTGAAAACAAAAACCCCGCTCAAAACGACCAAAAACCTCGCTGCTCGACTACCAGGAATCTGGGGGAGTATAGCAGTCCGCCCGCGCCGGCCGCCGAACCACCGGCCCGCGGACCTGACACTAGTGCAAACCTTCCGCGATGGCCGCACCATATACGTCGTAGGGGCCCCGGACGGCCATCTACACGAGAGGACGGCGGATGGATGAACGAGAAGCGATAAGGCGGCTCAAGGAGGGCGACGCCGACGGGCTGCGGTCGCTCGTCGAGGCACACTACGACCGCGCCGCACGGGCCGCCTACCTGGTCGTGCGCGACCCGGGGCTCGCCGAAGACGTCACCCAGGACGCCTTCGTGCGGGCCTACGACAAGATACATCTCTTCGACGCCGCGCGACCCTTCGGCCCCTGGTTCATGCGCCTCGTCGTCAACGAGGCCGTCGAGGCGGCCCGCAAGCGCGAGCGCCGAAGGACCGTACCCCTCGACCCGGACGGCGTCGAGAACCTCATCGCGCATCTGGAGGACGCCACGCAAGGCCCGCACGAGCTCGCCGAAGAGGCCGAAGACCGGCGCCGGGTGTGGGCCGCGCTAGCCAAGCTGCCGCCGGCCCAGCGGGCGGTCATAGTCCAGCGCTACTACCTCGACATGACCGAGGCGGAGATGTCCGGGGCTTCACCGCCGGGGACCGTCAAGTGGCGCCTGCACGCCGCCCGCAAACGCCTCTCCAAGCTCCTGCGACCCAATAACCCACCCGCGAACGACCAGAGACGGCCATCGACAGCCGTCGTCCAGGGAGGCAACCGTGACTGAACAGACGCAGCGACTCAAGAAGGCGCTCGACGGTTGCGCCGAGCGGGGCATCTCCCCCACGCCCGAGCCGTGGACGCAGATAGAAGGCCGCCTCGACGCCCGTGCTGCGGCTCCCGCCCGGGGCCCTCGCCGGCTCCTTCCGAGGTCCCGCGCCGGGCTGGCGCTCGCCGCCGCTTTGGTGGTGCTCTTCGGCATGGGCGCCTTCGCCGCCTCCGGTCTCGTCTACGAGGAGTTCCGGCTCCAGTTGCCTGGGGCCCGGGGCCCTGTGTACGGGGAGCAGTTGGATCTCCAGCAGACCGCGAACGGCGTCAGGGTGAGCGTCGAATGGGCCTACGCCGACTCCGGGAGCGCCGTCGTCGGCTACAACATAGAAGATCTCGAAGGGGACCGGCGGGTCGCCGGCCAGCCAGCAGAGCTCGGCTCCGCCGCCCTCAAGCTCGCGGGCGCGGGCGGAGAGGACTTCGGCCTCACCGGCGGCCAGTCTACGACCTCCGGAAACCTTCAGCCTCTGGAGCAAACGCCGGCCTCAGCCGTCTTTACTCCGGAGAGAGCCATCGAGCCGGGAGAGCGCAGGTTCCGGCTCACGATCCCTGTCGAGGCGCAGGAACTTCCTTCGATGGATCGGTCCAAGCCGGTCGGCGAACCCTTCGTCTTCGACTTCGAGATTCCCGTGCGCCCCTCTCCAACCGTCGAGGTGGGCCAGGAGGTCGAGGCCAACGGGGTGACGCTCACCCTGGAGCGTGTCGTCAACTCGCCGGCGCGTGCCCAGGCGGTCTTCTGCCTGGATCCCCCGGTCGATGACTATTACTGGTTCCCCGTGGACGAAGATCCGGCAGCAGATGGCCTGATGTACGAGGGCGGGCCGGTCACCGGTGAGAACTACTGCGCGAAGGTTCTGCTGGCCGACGAATTGGAGGGCAGCTCCTCTCTCACGGTGACAGAGCTTGAGGGCATGCCTCGGGACCCCGACAACCCCGACTTCAAAACGCTCCCCGGCCCATGGACCTTCGAGTTCACGGTGCCAGAGAGATAGCCGGACCGGGGGGGGGGGGGGCCGCCCCCGGCCGCGCCCCCCCCCGCCCCCCCCGCCCCCCCCCCCCCCCCCCCCCCCCCCCGCCGCACGTCAACAAATCCTTAGAACACCCGTCACGCGGGGGAGATCCCGATGAGGCGCGCGTCTACGCTCGCGACAGGAACCGTCTTTGCCGGTACCAGGACGACCCGCTGACAACAACGAACGTCAGGCCCGCGTTGAGGCGGGCCTGACGTTGGGTCGCAATACGGCTTATAAATTACGGGCCGAGGGTCAGCCGTCGAGGTCGAGCGCGCGCAGCGTCAACTCCGCCAACTCCAGCGGACCCATCGAGCTCTTAACGGTAACGCGACCCTCCCTGCCGCCGACTGTACCGCCGGTGTTTTTCCTGATCCTGGCCGACTCGACAGGACCGGCGGTGATACCGGAGACGGAGAGGGTGTCGGAGCGGAAGTTCACGGAGGAGGCGCCGATCCGGCGGGCCAGCACCTTGGCGCGCGAGATGCCGAGCAGGTTCTCTGCGGGACCTGGGAGCTGCCCGAAGCGGTCGGTGAGCTCCTCGGCGAGGTCGTCCACCTCGGAGAGGGTTGTGGTGCCGGAGGCGCGGCGGTAGAGGTCTACGCGTTCGATCTCGTCCATCACGTACTCGGGCGGCAAATACGCGTCGAGCCCGAGCTCCACGATGACGGGCCGCTGCTCCCGGCGGTCCTGCGACTCGCCCCGCGCCTGGGCGACGGCTTCTTCTAGGAGCCTCAAATACATCTCGAAACCGACGGCGGCTTTGTGGCCGGACTGCTCGGCGCCGAGCAGGTTGCCGGCACCCCGGATCTCCAGGTCCCGCATAGCGATGGCGAAGCCGCTGCCAAGCTCGGTGAAGTCCATGAGCGCCTCGAGCCGCTTCTGCGACTCGACCGTGGCCCCGAGCGGGGCGAACAGGTAGGCGTAGCCCTGCTGGCTGGAGCGCCCGATCCTGCCGCGAAGCTGGTAGAGCTGCGCGAGCCCCATCGCGTCGGCCCGGTCCACGATGAGCGTGTTGGCGCTCGCCACGTCGAGCCCGCTCTCGACGATGGTCGTGGTCACGAGCACGTCGGCCCGCCCGTCGAGGAAGTGAGTCATCACCCCTTCGAGCGCCCGCTCGGGCATCTGCCCGTGCGCCGTGACGAAGGTCGCCCCCGGCACGAGCGACCGCAGCCTCTCGGCGACCTCGTCTATGCTCTCGACCCGGTTGTGGACGAAGAAGGTCTGCCCGCCCCGCGCCGTCTCCCGCTCGATGGCCCGACGCACGAGGTCCTCGTCGTAGGGCCCGACGTGCGTCTGGATGCTCCGCCGCCCGGCTGGCGGCGTCTCTATGACGCTTATGTCGCGCAGGGAGGCCAGGCCCATCTGCATGGTGCGCGGGATGGGGGTGGCGGTCAGCGTGAGGACGTCCACGCTGCTCTTGTACTCTTTTATGCGCTCCTTGTGCTTGACCCCGAAGCGCTGCTCCTCGTCGACGATCACGAGCCCCAGGTCCTTCGGCGCGACCTCCGCCCCGAGCAACGCGTGCGTCCCCACGAGCACGTCGACCTCGCCGTCGGCGAAGTCCTTCAAGATGCGCCGCCGGTCGGCGGGCTTGGTGAACCGCGAGAGGCTCTCGACCCTGACGGCGAAGGAGCCCAGGCGGGTCTTGAAGGTCCGCTCGTGCTGCTGGACGAGGATGGTGGTCGGCGCGAGCAGCATGGTCTGGCGGCCGGCGAGCGCGGCCTTGAACGCGGCCCGCACCGCCACCTCGGTCTTGCCGAAGCCGACGTCCCCGCACACGAGCCGGTCCATCGGGTGCGGCTCGCGCATGTCCGCCTTGACCGCCGTGATGGCGGCCTCCTGATCCGGCGTCTCCTGATACGGGAAGCCCTCCTCCAGCTCCAACTCCCACTCCGCGTCCGGCGGGAACGCGAAGCCCGGCGCCGCCGCCCGCTCGGCGTAGAGCCGCAACAGCTCCCCGGCCAGCGCCTTGACCCGTTTGCGGACCCTGTCCGTGACCTGGGCCCACGTCGAGCCGCCGAGCTTGTCCAGCCGGGCGCCCTCGCCGCCGATGTACTTGTGCAGGAGCTCCATCTGCTCGTAGGGGACGAACAGGGTGTCCTCGCCCCTGTACGTGACCTGCATGTAGTCCCGCGTCGCCCCGAGGACCTCCTTCGCCACGAGCCCCTCGAAGCGCCCGATCCCCTGCGACGCGTGCACGACCAGGTCCCCCGCCTTCAAATCCGCGAAGGACGAGACCACCCGCCCCGGGCGCCGCTTCGCCTCGCGCCGCCGCCCGAGCAGCGAGTCCCGGCGCACCACGGCGATCCCACCGTCCGTATAAGAGAAACCCTCCTCGACGGGACCGGGCAGCGTGTAGAGGCCCGGCGGCAGCGACGGGTCCACGCGTTCGGCCTCGCGGACGGTGCGGTTGATCTCCCCGAACGCGTAGACCGTCCGCCGCGCCTCCCCCTGCGACGCGCAGGCCAAAAAGACCACGAGCCCGTCCCCGACCAGCGCGTCCAGCCGCCGCGCCGCCTCCCGCAGCGTGTCCGCGAACGCCGCGCCCGGCGGCGCCGCCACGTCCTCCCCCTCCTCGCCCAGCGAGAACCCGACGTCCGGCTCGGGAAGCTCCGGGTCGTACATCTCCCGGACGAGGTCCTCCAGCTCTTCCGGCAGACCCTCCTGCGCGTCTTCGCGCCACACCTCGAAGGTCACCGGCAACACGTCGCGGGTCGAGACGGGCTCCAGGCCCAACAGCAGCCGGTCGAGGCCGGGGACGCGCGCCCCGCGACGGGCCTCCTCGGGGTAATCGTCCTCGGAGGCCGCTAACCCGGCCAGGTCGCCTTCGCGGGCGGCGTAGATCGTCACGCCTTCCAGTTCCCGGACGACCCTCTGGGTGGCGAGCGAGACGGCGCGGACGCTCTCGACCTCATCGCCCCACCACTCGACCCGTACCGGAGAGCGGCGCGTGCTCGGAAAGACGTCCACGATGCCGCCGCGCACGGCGAACTCGCCGGGTCGCGTCGCCCGGTCCACCCGCTCGTACCCGAGGCCGACCAGCCGCTCCAGCGTCGCCTCCAGCTCCGCCTCCACACCGCCCGAGAGCCCGAGCGGGTCGTGGAGCGGCGTCTTCTCCATGAACGCCAGCGGTCCGACGACCACGAGCCTCGCGGACGCCAGCGAATGCAGCGCCCGCTGCCGCCGCCCGACGCGCGTCACGGCCGGCTCGAACACGTCCCCGTAGGCGACGCCCCGCGACGGTACGTGGACCACGGGGCCGTCGGTAAAGACCGCCGCCTCGCCCGCGTAGCGCTCCGCCGCCGCCTCGCTCGCGGCGAGCAACAGCGCGGGGACGTCGGCGTTCGCGGCCAGATAAGAACGGACCCGGCGCGGGGCCCGGAGCAGTCGCGTTCGGGTCTTCTCGCTCACCAAAGAATTCTACCCACTTCCGTCCGAAAACAACGTGACGTCACGCACCCGGGCCCCGCCGTTCGGCCGTGTTATTCGGCGTGGGTTTTTGGGGCCCTACCGAGGTTGATGCCCGTGACGAGGACGACGCTGCAGAGGATTATCGCGAGGCCGGCGACGGTCCACAGTCCGACGGGTTCGCCGAGGAAGAGGACGCCGAAGATCAGGCCGAAGACCGGCACGATCAGGGTGACGGTCGAGGTCGAGGTCGGCCCGGCGCTGGCGATGAGGTAGAAGAACAGCAGGTACGCCACGGCGGTCGAGAGTACGGCGAGCGCGAGCACACAGAGAATCGTCGTAGCCGAGGGCGCCCGGCCCGGCAGGTCGGTGGCGGCGACCGGGATCATGACGGCCGCGGCGGCCGTCTGCTGGCCCACCGCGAGGGTGAGCGGCGGCACCCCGGCGAAGACCTTC